>NZ_CP072913.1:600000-785000 GCF_017968885.1 Pseudomonas sp. Tri1
TTTGTCCTGGCCTCATCGCGAGCAAGCTCGCTCCCACAGGGATCTCTGCAAGCCGCAGACCCAGTGTGGGAGCGAGCTTGCTCGCGATGTCGGCGGCGCAGCCACAAAAAAGCCCGCAGACAATCACTCATCTGCGGGCTTCGTCATTTCAAGTGCTGAGGCTCAACCCTGGCGTTCATGCATCCGTGCCAGTTGCCGTTCCAGCATCGATGGATAGGGCTCCATCAGACGCTCCACGCAGCACGCGCCTTCCGGGCTGGCGATGGGGCGGATGCGCGCGCGTTGGCGGATCAGCGCATTGTCGTTGATCTTGCGCTCCACCAGCAGCAGGTTGCGGCTGTGCTGCGACAGGGCCAGGGCGTCCTGGGCGGTTTCGGTCAGCAGCAGGTCGATCTGGCTCAGGCCGAACAGCTCGTCACCCAAGGTCAGGCCCAGTTGCAATTGCAGGGTGATGCCGCTGTCGGCGACCTCGATCTGCAACTGGTGGCCCAGGGCTCGCAGCAATTCACCGCAGCAGATGGCGTTGGTCAGGTAGTCGTCACCGCTGTCTTCGGTATGGAACAGCATCAGCGTGCTGCCGTCGTTCAGGGTGTGCACTTCGCCCTGATACAGCGAGGCGGCCTGGTCGAGGCAGTCGCGGTAGCGTTCGAGCAGTTCCTTCAGACGCGCCTGGGGCAGGCGCCGCAGTTGTTCCTGGGCGCCCAATTGCACGGCCAGCACGGCACTGTGCTGTGGCTGGTTCGAGGTGACAGGCCGAACGACTGGCTGCGGCCCGCCGGCGATCGATTCGTCCCGCAGATCGGCAAAGGCGTCGTCGTCCTCATCGTCTTCAACCGTACGCACCACATGGCGTGGAGCCGCTTTGGCGGCAGGCATCGGCTGGCTTTCATCGAAGCCCGGATCGCGCAGGTTGCGCACTTCGAAGCCTGGCTCGGCATCGTCGTCATCCACGTAGTCGATGTCCTCGGGCTCTGGTACAGGCTCAGGTTCCGGGGCGAAGCTGGCGTGCAGTTGCCGGGCCAGGTCGCCGATTTCGTCCTGGCGCTGGGTGGCCGGGGTGTGTTCGTCGATGTCCCGCAGCCAGACCCGCAATTGCAGCAGCGGCGTGGAGATGTGGCGACCCAGGCGCAGGCTCAAGGCCAGTGCCAGCGCCAGCAGTATCGCGCTGAGGATGCCCATGCTTTGCAGGCTGATGGTCATCGGTTGCTGGAACTGATCCATGTCCAGGCTGATGCGCAGTTGCCCGGCGGTCACGTCCTGAAAGGTGATCTTGCTCTGGTACATGCCGCCGGATTCGCCCAGCAGGCCAGGCTTGGGCCGCTGGCCGGCCTCGGCGAGGATGCGGTTGTCCACGCTGTAGATGGCAGCGTGGGCCACCAGTTTGTTCTTGGTCAGGTTGTTGAGCAGTACATTGAGGCTGAGGATGTCGTTGGACACCAGCAGCTCAGTGGCGGACGTGGCGGTCTGGGTGGTCAGGCTCTCACCCAGGGCATCGGCCTGCTCATGCATGGCCTGCTTGAACTGCAGGCCCATCACGCAGGCATAGATGACCAGGGCCAAGGCGACCAGGATCACGTTATGGCTGGCAATGCGCAATGCAATCGGCACACGACGGTGGCGCAGTGCACGGAAGATCAGCAGGAAGAAATTGTCGGTTTTGACTGGCGTGGGCCGGTTCACTGAGCTCGGCTCTTTGTCCGTGAAATTGACGCGCAGTATAGCGACAGCCCCATGACCGGCAAAGCACTGGCGGTGCCCGATGGTCACTGAATGTGGGTAGAATGCGGTTTTTTTCCACCTGCGGGGGTGCGCCTTGCGCGAAATCGTCCTGATAAACATCACTGGCAGCGACCGTCCGGGTCTGACTGCGGCCATTACTGGCGTTCTGGCCCAGGGTGGTGTGAACATTCTCGACATCGGTCAGGCGGTGATTCATGACACGCTGTCGTTCGGCATCCTGGTTGAAATCCCGGACGCCGAACAGAGCAAGTCGGTGCTCAAGGACATCCTGTTCACCGCGTACAAACTCGACCAGCAGGTGCGGTTCACTCCGGTCTCCGAAGCCGACTACCAGCATTGGGTGAGCGGCCAGGGCAAGAAGCGCCACATCGTTACGCTATTGACCCGCAAGGTCACTGCCGAACAATTGCAGCGCGTCAGTTCGATCACCGCCAAATATGACCTGAATATCGATCACATCGACCGTCTATCCGGGCGCATGCCGCTGGACACTCCGGACGACAAAGGCAAGGGCTGCATCGAGTTCTCCGTGCGCGGCGAACCGGCTGACCCCCAGGCGTTGCGTGCCGAGTTCCTGAGCGTGGCCCAGGAGCTGAACGTCGACATCGCGTTCCAGGAAGACTCACTGTTCCGTCGTAACCGTCGCCTGGCGGTGTTCGATATGGATTCGACGCTGATCGAAGCTGAAGTCATCGACGAACTGGCCAAGGCTGCCGGCGTCGGCGACAAGGTCTCGGCCATCACTGAGCGAGCCATGGCTGGCGAGCTGGATTTTCGTGCCAGCTTCAAGGAGCGCCTGGCGCTGCTCAAGGGGCTGGACGTCAGCGTGCTGGATTCCATCGGAGCCTCCCTGCGCCTGACCGAAGGTGCCGAGACCCTGTTCGCCGAACTCAAGCGTCTGGGCTACAAGACTGCCATCCTGTCCGGCGGCTTCACCTATTTCGCCAAGCAGTTGCAGGCCAAGCTCGGCATCGACTACGTGTTCGCCAACGAACTGGAAGTGGTGGACGGCAAGGTGACCGGCGTCGCCGTCGAGCCGATCGTCGATGCCCAGCGCAAGGCGGACTTGCTGCGTGAACTGGCCGAAAAAGAAGGCCTGCGCCTGGAGCAGACCATCGCCGTGGGCGACGGCGCCAACGACCTGCCGATGCTGGCGATCGCCGGCTTGGGCGTAGCGTTCCGGGCCAAGCCGCTGGTCAAGCAGTCGGCCAGGCAGGCGATCTCTACGCTGGGCCTGGATGGAGTGTTGTATCTGCTGGGCTTCAGGGATCGTGACGGGCAGCTCTGAGTAATATTTCGATTTTGATCGCTCCCACGCTCCTGCGTGGGAGCGTCGCCGGGGATGCTCCGCGTTCCGCTTCTGGAAGGTGATGCGGAGCGTGGGAACGATCAAAACAGAGGGCGCAGCGCTGCTTAAAGCGACTTCCACAACGAATCAAAATTCCCTTCTTGCTCGCTGCCATCCTCGGTGGCGGCTGAATCCTCCTGGTGATAGGCAAACTGGTTGAAGCTGTGGGTGCTGGTGACCCGTCGGTCCAGCCCGGCGCGGCGTTCCTGGCCGTTGGTATTGATCAGCACCTGCTGTCCCTCCTGGAAGGGCAGGCGCGGGGCGATCATGGTGGGGGGAAGGTCAATGGCGCTGATCTCGGGGAGTAACAGCCCGCGCAGGTAGTGACCGTGCTCATTCTCTTGGCGGACCAGTTGCAACCCGCACGGCTGGGCATGGGGGGCGACAAGCTCGATGCCCATTTGCATGGCGCCATTGCGTACCTGGCGGATCCAGCGCACCACGGCGATGCTCCAGGCTTGATCACTGGTGTCCCGGATACCGACCATTTCCCCCGCTTGCAGTTGTTCCGGCACCTCTTTCGGCCAACCAAGGCAGTAACCGCCAGGGCTGTGATTGATGATCGGCAAGTCGTAGGTGGGGAAGTGATGCTGGTTGTCAGAGCTGGTGCCGTCGTCATCGGCCGGATTGACCGGATACTCGATTTCTTCATAGGGCAACAGCTCGTTGTCGCCGGCCGGGGCGGCGTCGAAGGCTTGCTTCCAGGTGTCGTTGGTCCTGGTTGGCAAGGCTTCGAAACGGGCCTTGCGTGTGTTGGGGGTTTTCAGTATTTCGCTGAAAGAGCGCTCGCCGCCAAGGTAATAGTGCAGCGCACTCATGCCCACGCACAGGGTCAGCGTGCCGTTGCCCTCGGTACGCTGGAAGCTGCGTTCGGCCGCTTCGCCCCAGGCGGCTTGCAGGTGATGCAAGGTGTCGGCACTCATGCCGCCAGGAACTGGCAGGGTGTGATCGGCCGGTTGTGCCAGGTGAGTGGTGATCGCGCACACCAGTGGCTGTGGATCAAAGCCCTGCAAGGTCGGCTGCTGCTCGGCCCTGAACTTGGAGCGATAACGCGGCCCGATGTCCAGTTCCGGTGCAACGGCAAACAAGCTGGCGGTGACGGCGGCCGGATCCATCTTGACCCACTGGCTCCAGGATTCCAGCACCTCGGCCAGCCGGGCGATCTGACCCTGGCGCAGTTGATTGCTGCGTGAAGCGCCCAGCAGCAGGGCGACCACATAGGTTTGCTCGGCACTCAACTGATGAACCTGGCTGGCCAGTTCATCGCCTACGTTGAGGTGTTGCAAGCGGTGCTGGCAGGCAATCCGATACAACTGATGCAAGTCGAGCCACAGCCCTTCGGGCACAGGGCTATATAGCTGGGTGACACGCAGCAGGGTGCCGTCGAGGGCATGCATGGCCCGTTGCAATGCAGTGCTCAGCAGGCGGGCCTGATCCTTGGTGTACTTCGAGGCGATGCGTGCCACGATCTGTTTGTAGCCCATCGCCAGATGGCTTTGCAGGGCCTGGCACAGGTTGACGATCTTGCGCGAGCGCTCATCCAGCACAATGGCTTGTTGCAGGAAATGCCGCTCCAGGTGCTTGCAGACGTAATACACCTCGGGCCGCAGCAGTTCGAGCAGTTGCAGGCGATTGTCGCTGGGCGTGAGCAATTGGTTGAGTTCGCCAAGGGCCTGGTACAGCAAGCGGGCGGTTTCGCCGATGTTGGCCTTGGGCAGGTTGGCGATCCAGCGCTTGAGGTCGCGTGGCGTGGCGTCGCAGAACGACAGGCGTGATTGCGTCGGGGTCAGGACACGCAATAGCTGGAGAGGGCTGGTCTCATTCATGCCGTGGACGGGCTCCGGCGGGAAATGAAAGGGATGTTTCCAACTCTAGCAGTTGTAGCCGAAAGACGTGCGCTATCTATGCTGGATACCCTGTGGGAGCGAGCAAGCTCGCTCCCACATTTGATCTTTTACTCAGGCCTTTGGCAGCGCCAGCCCCTGGCCCATCTGCACCGGTGAGCCGGCCACCAGTTCTTCAGCCCATTTCACCTGGTCCGGCCCGAACAGCACAATGGCGGTCGAGCCCAGTTTGAAGCGGCCCAGTTCGGCGCCTTTTTCCAGGTGGATCGGTGCGCGAGCGGCTTCGTCATAGCGGAAAGTCTTGAGTTCACGCTTGGGCGGTGTCACCAGGCCGGCCCAGACGGTTTCGATGGATGCCACGATCATCGCGCCCACCAGGACCACGGCCATCGGCCCACGCTCGGTGTCGAAAATGCACGCCACGCGCTCGTTACGAGCAAACAGCTCAGGAACGTTTTCAGCAGTGGTCTGGTTGACCGAGAAAATTCGCCCGGGAATGTAGACCATCTCCCGCAGCGTGCCGGCCAGTGGCATGTGCACCCGGTGGTAATCCTTGGGCGAGAGGTAAATGGTGGCGAAGTCACCGCCCATGAATGGCGCCGCGTTGGCCGCGTCACCACCGAGCAGTTCCAGCACGCTGAAGCTGTGCCCCTTGGCCTGGAATACCCGGCCATGCTCGATCGGGCCGAGCTGGCTGACGGCACCGTCGGCGGGGCTGAGGATCGCCCCCGGGGTTGAGTCCAGCGGGCGGGCGCCGTCTTTCAAGGCGCGGGTGAAGAAAGCGTTGAAGTGCTCGTAGGCCGTCAGGTCTTCCACCAGGGCCTGGGACATGTCCACTTGATAACGCTTGGCGAACCACGCGGTAAAGGCATTCTTGAACCAGCGCACACGGCATTCGGCAATGCAGCCGGCCAGCCGCGACAGCAGATGATGGGGCAGCAGGTATTGAGAGAGGATGAACAAGCGGTTTTTCATTAACTGTCCTTAAGAACTTCAGAGCTCGATAGGGGTGTCGGGGTGATTGCCCCATTCGCCCCAGGAACCGGCATAGCCTTTGACTCGTGGATAACCGAGCGCCTTGGCCACCAGATAGGTGAAGCCAGAGCGGTGGTGGGTCTGGCAGTGAGTGATGATTTCTTTGTCCGGCGTGATGCCCAATTGTTCAAGGATCTGTGGCATATCCTTGCGAATGCGCAGGTTGCGCGCCTGGTCCATGCCGGCAGTCCATTCGAAGTTGACCGCGCCGGGGATGTGTCCGCCCCTGGCGGCGACGACTTTCTCGCCGGAGTATTCCAGTGGACCGCGTGCGTCCCAGATCGCCAGGTCGGCGGCGCCGAGACGGCTTTGCAGGTATTCGCGGGTGGCAGTGGGTTCGTCGTGCAGTGTCAGGCTTACCGGGCCGGCGACGGGGGCGGGCACTTCAGTGGAGACCGGCAAACCCTCGTCCAGCCACGACAGCAGGCCGCCGTCGAGGTAGTGGTAGTTCGAGTGGCCGATCACGTCCAGCAGCCAGATAAAGCGCCCGGCCCAGCCGCCGCCTTCATCGTCATAGACCACGTAGACCGCATCCGGGTTGTGCCCGAGTTCGCCGAACAGTGCTTGCAGATCGGCTTTGGCCGGCAACAGGCCTGGCGCTGGGGGCTGGCCCAGTTGCGTACGCTTGGGGTCGACGAAGCGTGCGCCGGGGATGTGCCCGGTGCTGTAGCGGGCGGCGCTGGTCAGGTCCACCAGAATCAGTTCGCGGGCGTCGAGGCGCGGCAGCAGCTCGCTCGGCTCGATCACCAGCGGCAAGCCAGAGAAGTCAGGCATGTGAGGTCTCCAGGGGCGCAAAGGGAAACGATTGTATCAAGTTCAGCGGCCGCGGTTGGTGAAGGTATGCAAGGCCCTTTCGATGCATTGCACGGTTTTGCCGAAGGCCTGTACGGTCACATCCGAAAACGGTCCGCCGCCCTGATCGACCACCACCAGCATGATCACCCGGCCGTTGCACGTCAGCGAACGCAACAGCAGGTGCTCACCCCGGAACAGGCTGCGCAGGCCCGGCGGCAGCAGCGCGGAAAACTGGGCATTGTTGTCCGGGGTCAGGCGAACCTGGGCCTGCTGGGCCAGCAACCGTTGCAGGACCTTGCTCTGGCTGATGGAGAAACTCATGGCCGCAGCTTCTGCAGGCAGGCCAGCGGTTTGATGCACGCGCACGCTGGTCTGGCTGCGGTCGGCCATCAGGATCATCACCCGGCGCATGCCGCAGGCCGCCAACGCATCCCGGGCCGAGGTGGTCAGGTGCATGGCATTGCTGAAGGGGCTCGGTTCCACCAGCAGGGCAGAGCATTGCTTGCGCCACCGGGTCAGGTCTTCGGCGCTGGGTGGGGCGGGCGGCAGCAACCCAGGGTGGATGCGGTGGCTGTCCCAGGGCCAGATCAGCGCCACAGCTGGATGCCAGAGATCTGGCATGGCGTGGTGGCGGGCGCTGATGACGGCTTGTTGATGCAGTTGCTGCTGGACTTCATCCATCGGCATTTGCAGATACAAGCTGGTCAGGTATTGCCAGCGCTGGCTATGGGGGCAATCCCACGCCTGTTGTGCCGAAAGGGCCAGGCCGTTGGCCAGTAGCACGGTATTGGCCGGCTGATTGAGCCAGCGCCGCAGGGTTGGGTCATCGTCCAGGCGATTCTGTTGGCGCAGCGGGTGTTCGCTGTCCCGGGCAATGCGTAGCACTTTTACCAGCTCGCGGCGTTCGCTGAGCAACAGGCGATAGCCTTGCATCACCCAGATCGGCAGGCGCCAGGCTTCTACCAGGGCCAGGCAAATTTTCAGCAGGCCGACGCCGAACAGTTCGCGCTCCACCTTGCTGGCTGGCTCGCCTTTATGGATGACCCGCAACTCCCACTCTCCCAGCAAGCGTGGGTGGGTCAGGGCCAGTGGCCAGAGCGGCGACAGAAACAGCAGGCTGCCCCAGTGGATGTCTTGCCACAGCCGCGCCAGGCGGCTGGCAAAAAAACCATTGGCCTGTTGCGTTGCGTGCTGGCTGATCAATTGCACCTGGCGCAGGGCGACGGGTATCTGCTGTTCCGGCAGCGAGGGCAGGCGTGCAAGCAGTTCTTCGGTGCGCTTGAGGCCGAGGCGGTTGATCGCTACTTCGAGATTTTCCGCAGGTTCTGCAAGGCTGCCGTGGGTGTGATGGTTGGCTTCGCGGATGACACTCAACGCCAGGGCGGGGCTGTCCTGGATCAGTTCGGCGATGTCTCGCAATGACCGGCGGCTGTCGGCAACAGCCTTGCAGACCAAGTCGTGACTGGCCTGGGGCACCGGCAGGTGTACGCCTTCGAGCAGCTTTACCCAGCCTTCGAGCGTGGTCGGCCGTGGAGTTGGAACCTTCGTTTCGTTAGCCATGGTTGGACGCGATCATCGCATAGAGTATCTACGCCCGGAACGGGGCAAACTGGCTTTTCGCCAGAACTGGCTATAGTCTGGCGCAGTTTTGCCGATAAGTAGAAGAAGAGATTTTTCAGCTTCCGAATATGACCTTGAACCCGACTTAAATAAGTACTTTCTATCTATGGCTAAAATTATCGGCATCATTGTCGTGTTCGCGAGCGTACTCGGCGGATACGTGCTCTCCCATGGCAAGATTGCAGCCCTGATCCAGCCTTTCGAGGTGATGATCATCGGTGGCGCGGCCCTTGGCGCATTCCTGCAGGCCAACCCCGGCTACATGACAATGCACGTGCTCAAGAAGTCCTTGGGCATGTTCAGTTCGCGTTTCAGCCACACCTTCTACCTCGAGGTGTTGGGGCTGATCTACGAGATCCTCAACAAGAGCCGCCGCGAAGGCATGATGGCGATCGAAGGGGATATCGAAGATGCCGCCGCCAGCCCGATATTCGCCAAGTACCCCGCGGTGCTCAAAGATGCCCGGATGACGGCGTTCATCTGTGATTACCTGCGCATCATGTCGTCTGGCAACATGGCCCCCCATGAGCTCGAAGGGCTGTTCGACATGGAACTCTACAGCCTCAAGGAAGACCTGGAGCACCCGTCCCACGCGGTCACCGGTATCGCCGACGCCATGCCGGGCTTTGGTATCGTCGCGGCGGTATTGGGCATCGTGGTGACCATGGCTTCCCTGGGCGACGGTGACCAGAAATCCATCGGTCTGCACGTGGGTGCGGCACTGGTGGGGACCTTCTTCGGTATTTTGGCCGCGTATGGTTTCTTCGGCCCTCTGGCTCACTCCCTGGCCCACGACGCCAAGGAAGAGCTCAACGTCTACGAAGCCATCAAGGCTTCCCTGGTGGCCTCGGCCTCGGGCATGCCGCCATCGCTGGCGGTGGAGTTCGGCCGCAAGGTCCTGTACCCGGCGCACCGTCCAAGCTTCGCCGAGTTGGAACAAGCGGTTCGCGGTCGCTAAGTCATGGAAAATAACCAGCCGATCATTATCAAGCGCGTCAAGCGCATAGCCGCGGGGCATCACGGGGGCGCCTGGAAAATCGCCTTCGCCGACTTTGCGACGGCGATGATGGCGTTCTTCCTGGTGCTGTGGCTGCTGTCCACCGCGACCCCGGAACAGAAGATCGCCATCGCCGGTTACTTCAAGGACCCGGTCGGTTTTACTGAAAGCGGCACGCCGTACATCATCGACCTGGGTGGTTCACCGACCCTGGCGCCGGAAACGACCCTCAACCCTGAAGTCAAGTCCGAGCCCCAGCCCGACAAAGTGACGGTGGATTCCGAGCAGGTCGAAGGCATGGCCGAGCAGATCGAGCGCGAGCGCCTGGAATTGTTGCTGCAGGAGTTGCAGAACAAGGTCGAGGAGAACCCGCAGCTGCAGAAATTCAAGGACCAGATCCTGTTCGAAATCACGCCGAACGGCTTGCGCATCCAGATCATGGACGCCGAGAACCGGCCGATGTTCGATTCCGGCAGTGCGCGCCTGAAGCCTTACTTCGAAGACATTCTGCTGGCCATGGCTGACACCATCAAAGCGGTGCCGAACAAAATCAGCATCAGCGGTCATACCGATGCCAAGCCCTATGTCGGCAAAGGTGATTTCGGTAACTGGGAACTGTCCGCTAACCGCGCCAACGCGGCACGTCGTGCCCTGGTGGCCGGCAGTTATCCGGACGAACAGGTGGCGCGGGTGGTCGGTTACGCATCCTCGGCGTTGTTCGACCGCAAGGATCCGTTCAACCCGGTCAACCGGCGTATCGATATCGTGGTGTTGACCAAGAAGGCCCAGCAGGCCATCGAAGGTTCGCAAACCGATGACCCGGCGCCGGATCCGGCCCAGGGCCAGGGCGCACCGGGTGAAGTACCGGCAACGCCTGGGGCGGCGGCTGATCCGAACGCCTTGCCGGCGGATAAGCAGCCGGTGCCGGCCCACGAGCTGCGCGAGCGTCTGAACCTGTTCGAGGACGCTGCGCCCAAGCCTGCCGAGACGCCTGCGCAGTAACCCACAAAAAAGCCGACATCATTGTCGGCTTTTTTGTGGGTCATTGTTTTCTGATCGTTCCCACGCTCTGCGTGGGACGCTGAGCGTCACCAGATGCGTTACCACGCAGAGTGTGGGAACGATTCTATAACCGGGCTCAGTAACTGCTTTCCGGCAGGCTGGCGATGATCGAGCGGTAGCTGTTCATCCGTTGCTGATGCACGCGACCTTCTTCCAAGGCCTTGAGCAGGGCACAACCGGGTTCGCGATCGTGCTTGCAGTCGCGGAAGCGGCAGGTGCCGATCAGCTCGTTGAACTCGATGAATCCGGCTTCGACATCGGCCCGGCTGACGTGACCCAAGCCAAACTCGCGGATGCCCGGCGAGTCGATCAGTTCACCGCCGCCGGGGAAGTGGAACAGCCGCGCGGTGGTGGTGGTGTGGGTGCCTTGGCCAGACAGTTCGGACAACGGCCCGACACGGGTCTCGACGTCCGGCAGCAGGCTGTTGACCAGCGACGACTTGCCGACACCGGACTGGCCGACGAACACACTGATGCGTCCGTCCAGTTGTTCCTGCAATTTTTCCATCCCGTCGCCGTGATGAGCCGAGACTTCCAGCACCGGGTAACCCAAGTCCCGATAGACCGACAGCAAAGCGTTCAGCGCAGGAGCGTTGTGTTCGTCGATCAGGTCGAACTTGTTGAGCAGCAACAACGGGCGGATGCCGGCGTGCTCGGCGGCTACCAGGTAACGGTCGATCAGGTTGGCGTGAGGCTCGGGCAGCGGCGCAAAGACGATGACGATCATGTCGACGTTGGCGGCCACCGGCTTGAGCTGGCCTCGGCTGTCCGGGCGGCACAGCTCGGTGTGACGCGGTAATTGCGCCACGATTACGCCGATGCCCTGGTTGCCGGCGCGCCAGACGACCTGGTCGCCCGTCACCAGTGCCGGCAGGTTGGCCCGCAAGTGGCAGCGGAACACCTGGCCGGCCAGTTCGCCTTCCCGGGCCTCGACCTCGACTTGCACGCCGAAGTGGGCGATCACCAGGCCCGTCTGTTCAGGGCCCAGGTCGCCACCCTCCAGGGCTTCGACAGCACTGGATTCGCGTTTGGCGGCGCGGGCGGCGCGCTCGCCCTGGATCTTTTCGATGCGCCAGTTTTGACGACGATTGAGTTGGCGTTTGGCCATGGGTGTTCCGTATGAAGAAATGCAGCGAATAGGGTAAAACGGCCGCGAGTTTAGCACGCCCAAGGGCCTGCCTAGGCTAAACTGCGTGGCTACGCCGAGGAGCTCCCCTATGCAAAACCCGCAGAACCTGATCTGGATCGACCTGGAAATGACCGGTCTGAACCCCGACACCGATGTCATCATCGAAATGGCCACCATCGTCACCGACAGTGACCTCAACACCTTGGCCGAAGGCCCGGTGATCGCGATCCATCACAGCGACGAGATCCTGGCTGGCATGGACGAATGGAACACTCGCCAGCACGGCGGCTCTGGCCTTACCCAGCGGGTACGCGAGAGCAAAATCAGCATGGCCGAGGCCGAGGCCCAGACCATCGCCTTCCTGGAGCAGTGGGTGCCAAAGGGCAAGTCGCCGATCTGTGGCAACAGCATCTGCCAGGATCGTCGCTTCCTCTATACCCACATGAAATCCCTGGAAAGCTACTTCCACTACCGCAACCTGGACGTCTCCACCCTCAAGGAACTGGCTGCTCGCTGGGCTCCAGAAGTGCGTGACAGTTTCCAGAAGGGCGGCAGCCACCTGGCCCTGGACGACATTCGCGAGTCCATCGCCGAGTTGCAGCATTACCGTAAGCACTTCATCAAGTTCTAAGTCGGCTCCCAGGCTATTGCAGCGAGGCAGCAGGCGGGGAAGCTGTGGTGGCGAGGGAGCAAGCTCCCTCGCCACCGGATCAGTTTGGGCTGGGGGGGCGTGATGTTTAGGCTGGGGCCGTTGCCTTGCCCCCTTTTGGTGCCTGCCCGAAATGGCTAGACTGCGCGCCTTCCAGTAAGGACCGCCCCTCATGTTGCTGATGCTTTATCTGATCGCCATCACCGCCGAAGCCATGACCGGCGCCTTGTCCGCCGGGCGCCGTGGCATGGACTGGTTCGGCGTGGTGCTGATCGCCTGCGTCACGGCATTGGGTGGCGGTTCGGTGCGTGACGTGCTGCTCGGGCATTACCCGCTCACTTGGGTCAAGCACCCGGAATACCTGGTACTGACCACCGCAGCGGCGATGCTCACGGTTTTCCTCGCGCGCTGGATGCGCCATCTGCGCTCGCTGTTCCTGGTGCTCGACGCCGTGGGCCTGGTGGCGTTTACCCTGATCGGCTGTATGACCGCCCTGGAAATGGGCCACGGCATGCTGGTGGCGTCGGTCAGCGGTGTCATCACGGGCGTGTTCGGCGGCATCCTGCGGGACATATTCTGCAACGACATCCCGCTGATCTTCCGCCGCGAACTCTACGCCAGCGTCTCGTTTGCCGCAGCATGGTGTTATCTATTGTGTGTCTTCCTGCAACTGCCGAGCGAGCAGGCGATCCTCATCACTTTGTTCGGTGGCTTTTTGTTACGGCTCCTGGCGATCCGCTTTCACTGGGAAATGCCCAAGTTCGTTTATAACGACGAGGTCTGACGCTCGGCGTGTTGGCGCAACGCCCATTCCACATGTTCGCGCACCAGTTCCGACGGATAATCGCGCCGCGCTTGCAGTGCCTGTAGCACCGGAATCGTTGACGGTGCGTTCCCCAAGCCTACCGCCAGGTTGCGTAGCCAGCGTTCGTAACCGGCGCGGCGCAGCGGCGAACCTTCGGTGCTGCTCAGAAACCGATCCTCGTCCCACATGAACAGCTCGGCCAGCCCGGCATTGTCCAGGTTGTGCCGCGGCTTGAAGTCGCTTTCCCCGGAAGGCCGGGCGAAGCGGTTCCACGGGCAGACGATCTGGCAGTCATCACAACCGAACACCCGATTGCCGATCAACGGCCGCAGTTCTTCGGGGATGGCGCTTTTCAGTTCGATGGTCAGGTAGGAAATGCAGCGTCGGGCATCCAGCACGTAGGGGCCGACGAAGGCATTCGTCGGGCAGATGTCCAGGCACGCAGTGCATTTTCCGCAGTGTTCGCTGGCGTGGGGTGGGTCCACCGGCAGGGGCAGGTCGACAAACAGCTCGCTCAAGAAGAAATAGCTGCCAGCCTTGCGGTTCAACACCAGGGTGTTCTTGCCGATCCAACCCAGGCCGGCCTGTTCGGCGATGGCTTTTTCCAGCACCGGGGCGCTGTCGACGAAGGCGCGATAACCGAAGGGGCCGATGACCGCCTGAATTTTTTCTGCCAGTTGCTGCACACGTTTACGGATCAATTTGTGGTAATCGCGGCCCAATGCATAGCGCGAGACATAGGCTTTTTCCGGTTGGCCAAGCAATTGCGCCATTTGTGTGTCGCCCGGCAGGTAGTCCATGCGCAGGGAAACCACCCGCAATGTGCCCGGCACCAGCTCTTCGGGGTGCGAGCGTTTGCTGCCATGGGCGCCCATGTATTCCATCTCGCCGTGATAACCCGCGTCGAGCCAGCGCTGCAAATGCTGCTCGTGCTCGGCAAGGCCCAGGCCGCTGATGCCGACTTGCTGGAAGCCCAGCTCGCGGCCCCAGTCCTTGATGGAGAGGGCGAGGGCAGGGAGGTCTGTGGAAATGGCAGGCATGAGGCGAGAGAAACCGGAGCTGAGATGCGTATAATTCTGCCAGACATCGGAGCCCGAAGACGCATGCCGCACACTAAAGATGATTTTCCCGACGCGCTGTACAGTGCCGCGCAGGTCCGGGCCCTCGACGCACAACTGATCGCGGCAGGCACCAGCGGCTTCGAATTGATGCAGCGCGCGGCCCGTGCCACCTGGCGAGCGATCGTCCGGCACTGGCCTGAGGCCAGCGAGCTGACCGTGCTGGCCGGTCACGGTAACAACGCCGGCGACGGTTATCTGGTGGCAACCTTGGCCCGGCGGGCCGGGTGGTCGGCGCGGGTGGTGGCAGTGGGCGAGCCCGGGCGATTGCAGGGTGACGCCGCCAATGCCCATGCCGAGGCCGTGGCGGTGGGGGTGCAGGTAGAACCGTGGTCGGATGAGGTCGAATTGCGTGGCGTGCTGCTCGACGCCTTGCTCGGCACCGGGTTGAGTGGCGACGTACGCGAGCCTTATGTGCGGGCCATCGACACGATCAACGTCAGCGGCCTGCCGGTCGCGGCGGTGGATATTCCCTCGGGGCTGTGTGCTGATACCGGGCGGGTGCTGGGCACGGCGGTGACGGCCGACCTGACCGTGACGTTCATTGGCCTGAAGCTGGGCCTGTTCACGGGCGATGCGGCGGATCGGGTTGGCGAACTGGTGTTCAACGATCTCCACGCCGATCCTGACATCGTTGAATCGGCAGCGGTCAGTGCCCGACTGCTCTCATCCCATAATCTGCCGCGTCTGGCGCCCCGTGTACCCACCACTCACAAAGGCCGGTTGGGTCATGTGCTGTTGATTGGTGGCGACCGGGGCTTTGGCGGCGCGATCCAGATGAGCGCCGAAAGCGCACTGCGTTGCGGCGCGGGCATGGTTTCGATGGCGACCCGCAGCGAGCATGTCTCGGCTGCGCTGACGCGTTTGCCTGAGGTCATGGTGCAGGGCACTCATTCGGCCAACCAATTGATGGGGTTGCTCAAGCAGGCCAGTGTGCTGGTGGTCGGGCCAGGGCTGGGCCAGGCCGCGTGGGGGCGTAGCCTGTTGTCGGCGGCCGCCAATGCGCTATTGCCGCAAGTGTGGGATGCCGATGCGCTGAACCTGCTGAGCAGCGGCGCTGTCAGTCTGCCTGAACACTGTGTCATCACCCCGCATCCGGGCGAGGCGGCGCGGCTTCTGGACTTGTCCACGGCCCAGGTGCAGGCCGATCGTCCAGCAGCGGCCCACGCCTTGAGCCAGAAATATACCGCCACGGTGATCCTCAAGGGCGCCGGCAGCCTGATCGCCAGTCCGGACGGTCGCCTGGCGGTTTGCAGCCAGGGCCATCCAGCCATGGCCAGCGCCGGCCTGGGGGATGTGTTGGCCGGGGTGGTCGGCGCGTTGCTCGCTCAGGGCATGGATAGTTTTGATGCGGCGTGCCTGGCGGTCTGGCTGCACGCCAATGCCGGTGCGCAAGCCGGTCGATCGGGCCGGGGGCTGGCGGCGACCGATCTGATCCCGGCCATTCGTCAGTTGTTGGAGGAGCATTCACCGTGTCTGAAGTAACCCTGTACGTGGCGGACGAACAAGCCATGACGGCATTCGGGGCGCGCGTTGCACGCATCACGGCGGGCCATGGCCTGATTTTTCTCGAAGGTGACCTCGGAGCGGGGAAAACCACCTTGTCCCGTGGCATTATTCGCGGCCTCGGACACGTCGGCTCAGTCAAAAGCCCCACGTTCACCTTGGTCGAGCCCTACGAGATTGGCGACATCCGTGCCTTCCATTTCGACCTGTATCGACTGGTGGATCCTGAAGAGCTGGAATTCCTTGGTATTCGCGATTATTTCGAAGATGACACCCTGTGCCTGATCGAATGGCCCCAGAAAGGTGCAGGCTTTTTGCCAAAGCCTGACCTGACCATTACCATTGGCGCGCAGAACGGCGGGCGTTTGCTGAAATTGACGCCGCAAGGCTCGCGTGGCGAGTCGTGGTGTGCCGCTTTGGCATTGGAAACTAATTAATGATGGGGTTTGGTATGCGCTTTCGCGCGGTGGTTGCTGTCGTAGGACTGTTGCTTACGGCACTGGCCGTCGATGCTGTGGCCGAGACAAAGGTCAACAGCGTTCGCCTCTGGCGAGCGCCGGACAACACGCGGCTGGTCTTCGACCTGACGGGCCCGGTGCAACACAGCGTATTCACCCTGACCGCCCCGGATCGCCTGGTGATCGACATCAATGGCGCGTCCCTGGGCGCGCCATTGAACGTGGCCACCGCCAATACACCGATTACCGCGATGCGTTCGGCCCAACGGACGCCGACCGACCTGCGGGTGGTCATCGACCTGAAAAAAGCCGTGACCCCGAAAAGCTTCACCCTGGCCCCGAACGCTCAGTACGGCAACCGACTGGTGGTGGATCTGTTCGATAACCCGGCCGACGCCGCGCCACCTTCGCCGCCGCCGACCAATGTCGCCACGATACCGGCGGTGCCGGTGACGCCGACCGAACCGGCGATCAAGCTGCCACCGGCCCCGGCCGGCAAGCGCGACATCATCGTGGTGATCGACGCCGGTCACGGTGGCGAAGACCCGGGGGCCTCGGGCTCGCGTGGGCAGCGTGAAAAAGACGTGGTGCTGTCCATCGCCCGCGAGCTGCAGCGCCAGGTCAACGGCATGAAAGGCTTCCGTGCCGAGCTGACCCGTACCGGCGACTACTTCATTCCGTTGCGTGGGCGTACCGAAATCGCTCGCAAGAAAGGCGCCGACCTGTTCGTCTCCATCCACGCCGACGCCGCGCCTTCGGCCGCTGCGTTCGGGGCCTCGGTATTTGCCTTGTCCGATCGTGGCGCCACCTCGGAAACTGCCCGTTGGCTGGCCGACAGCGAAAACCGTTCCGACCTGATCGGTGGTGCCGGTAACGTCAGTCTCGACGACAAGGACCGGATGCTTGCCGGTGTGTTGCTCGATTTGTCGATGACCGCCTCGTTGACCTCCAGCCTGAACGTCGGCCAGAAGGTCTTGAGCAACATCGGTCGCGTGACGCCGCTGCATAAACAGCGCGTCGAACAGGCCGGGTTCATGGTGCTCAAGTCGCCGGACATTCCGTCGATCCTGGTGGAAACCGGCTTCATCTCCAACGCCAATGAAGCGTCCAAGCTGTCCTCCGCCAATCATCAGCAGGCGCTGGCCCGCTCGATCAGCAGCGGCGTGCGGCAGTTCTTCCAGCAGAACCCACCGCCGGGCACCTACATTGCCTGGTTGCGCGACTCCGGCAAGATTGTCCAGGGCCCGCGGGACCATCGGGTCAGTCCTGGTGAAACCCTGGCGATGATCGCTGTGCGCTATCAGGTGTCGCCTGCCACCTTGCGCAGTGCCAACAACCTCAAGAGCGACGAGCTCAAGATCGGCCAGACCCTGACCATTCCCGGCAATGACGTGGCGGTTCAGCAATGAGTGACGAAGTGATCGGCAGCAACGCCCGTATCGAACTGCTCAGCCCACGGCTGGCGAACCAGATCGCCGCCGGCGAAGTGGTCGAGCGGCCGGCGTCGGTCATCAAGGAGTTGCTGGAAAACAGCCTCGACTCCGGGGCCAAGCGCATCGATGTGGATGTCGAGCAAGGCGGCGTCAAGCTGCTGCGGGTACGCGATGACGGTGGCGGTATTTCTTCCGACGACCTGCCGCTGGCCCTGGCGCGCCACGCCACCAGCAAGATTCGCGATCTGGAAGACCTCGAGCGGGTCATGAGCCTGGGCTTTCGTGGCGAGGCGCTGGCGTCCATCAGTTCGGTGTCGCGCCTGACACTTACCTCCCGCACCCGCGACGCCGAGCAGGCCTGGCAAGTCGAGACCGAAGGCCGGGACATGGCCTCTCGCGTGCAGCCGGCGGCTCATCCGGTGGGGACCTCGGTGGAGGTGCGCGACCTGTTCTTCAACACCCCGGCCCGGCGCAAGTTTCTCAAGGCCGAGAAGACCGAATTCGATCACTTGCAGGAAGTCATCAAGCGCCTGGCCCTGGCGCGTTTTGACGTGGCGTTCCATTTGCGCCACAACGGCAAGACCATCCTCAGCCTGCACGAGGCCCACGACGATGCGGCCCGCGCCCGGCGGGTGGGTGCGGTGTGCGGTGCCGGGTTCCTGGAACAGGCGTTGCCCATCGAGGTGGAGCGCAATGGCCTGCATCTGTGGGGGTGGGTTGGCTTGCCGACCTTCTCCCGTAGCCAGGCGGACTTGCAATATTTTTATGTGAACGGCCGGGCGGTGCGCGACAAACTGGTGGCCCACGCCGTGCGCCAGGCTTATCGCGACGTGCTGTTCAACGGTCGGCATCCGACTTTTGTGCTGTTTTTTGAAGTCGACCCAGCGGTGGTGGACGTCAACGTGCACCCGACCAAGCATGAGGTGCGTTTTCGTGACGGGCGCATGGTCCACGATTTCCTCTACGGCACCTTGCACCGCGCCTTGGGCGATGTGCGCCCGGAAGATCAACTGGCGGCCCCGGCGGCGGTCGGCGGCATGGTCCGGCCTAGCGGGTTGGAAGCGGGCGAATTCGGGCCCCAGGGCGAAATGCGCCTGGCGGCCAACGCGTTGCTGGAACAGCCGCAAGCGCAACCGAGCTACAACACGGCCGGTAGCGGGGCTGGCAGCGGCTATCAGTATCAATACACCCCGCGCCCGCAATCCAACGTGCCAGTGGCCGAGGCCCAGGCGGCGTATCGCGAGTTCTTCAAACCCTTGCCTGAACCCGGTGCGGCGGCATTGCCCGACGGACAGGGCGACATCCCGCCGTTGGGTTATGCCCTGGCGCAACTCAAAGGTATTTATATCCTTTCGGAAAATGCCCAGGGCCTGGTGCTGGTGGACATGCACGCCGCCCACGAGCGGATCATGTACGAGCGGTTGAAAATCGCCATGGCCAGCGAAGGCCTGAGCGGCCAGCCGCTGTTGGTGCCCGAATCCCTGGCAGTCAGCCAGCGCGAAGCCGATTGCGCCGAAGAGCATGTGAGTTGGTTCCAGCGACTGGGCTTTGAATTGCAACGCCTGGGCCCGGAAACCCTGGCGATTCGCCAGATCCCGGCGTTGTTGAAACAGGCCGAGGCCAATCGCCTGGTCAGCGACGTGCTGGCGGACCTGATGGAGTACGGCACCAGCGACCGGATTCAGGCACACCTGAACGAACTGCTCGGCACCATGGCCTGCCACGGCGCGATCCGCGCCAACCGGCGCCTGGCCCTGCCGGAAATGAACGGCCTGCTGCGGGACATGGAAAACACCGAACGCAGCGGTCAATGCAACCATGGCCGGCCGACCTGGACCCAATTGGGCCTGGACGACCTGGACAAACTGTTCCTGCGCGGTCGTTGATGAACCAGTTGCCACCGGCGATTTTCCTGATGGGGCCGACTGCCGCCGGCAAGACCGACCTGGCTATCGAATTGACCAAGGTGTTGCCCTGCGAGCTGATCAGCGTCGATTCGGCCCTGGTTTACCGGGGCATGGACATTGGCACGGCCAAGCCGTCTAAAGAGCTGCTGGCCGAGTATCCGCACCGACTGATCGACATCCTCGACCCGGCCGAGGCCTACTCGGCCGCGGATTTTCGTCGCGATGCCCTCCAGGCCATGGCCGAGATCACCGCGCGGGGCAAGATTCCGCTGCTGGTGGGCGGCACGATGCTGTATTACAAGGCCTTGGTCGATGGCTTGGCGGATATGCCGGCAGCCGACCCCGAGGTGCGCGCGCAGATCGAAGAAGAGGCTGCACGCCTTGGCTGGCAAGCGCTGCATGAGCAATTGGCGGCCATTGACCCGGAGTCGGCGGCGCGTATTCACCCCAACGACCCGCAGCGGCTCAGTCGGGCCCTGGAGGTTTATCGGGTCAGCGGCCAGAGCATGACAGCCCTGCGCCAGCGACAATCTGCGCAAAGTACTGAAGCAGCCGCTTCGGGACTGCAACAATTGCCCTATACTGTCGCGAATCTGGCTATCGCTCCGGCGAACCGGCAAGTGCTGCATCGGCGAATTGAACAAAGATTCACATTAATGTTGGAACAGGGATTCGTCGACGAGGTCGTAGCCCTGCGTGAGCGAAGTGACCTGCATGCCGGGTTGCCGTCTATACGTGCGGTGGGTTATCGACAAGTCTGGGATTACCTGGACGGCAAGCTGACGTCAGCCGAGATGCAGGAGCGTGGGATCATTGCCACGCGCCAATTGGCGAAACGCCAGTTCACCTGGCTGCGCAGCTGGACTGACTTGCATTGGCTTGACAGTCTCGATTGCGACAATCTGCCACGCGCCTTGAAATACCTCGGGACCATCTCCATATTGAGCTGAGTCCTTGCAATTGCCGTCTATCCTTGGGGGTGTGACGGCCCAAGCCATCTGATTCCGATTTTTATAATTGATCCTTAAAGGAGTGCGGCACATGTCAAAAGGGCATTCGCTACAAGACCCTTACTTGAACACTTTACGTAAAGAGAAAGTTGGGGTGTCCATCTATCTGGTCAACGGGATCAAACTACAAGGCACGATCGAGTCTTTCGACCAGTTCGTCATCCTTCTGAAAAACACCGTCAGCCAGATGGTCTACAAGCACGCGATCTCGACAGTCGTGCCAGTCCGTCCAATTCGTCTGCCTAGCGCAACCGAATCCGAAGGCGGTGACGCTGAGCCGGGTAACGCCTGATAGGAGTCTCCTTTGTTCTTTGAGCGCCACGGTGGTGGTGAACGGGCCATTCTCGTTCACTTGGATGGACAGGACCCTGAGGCGCGCGAAGATCCGCAGGAGTTTCAGGAATTGGCAATTTCGGCCGGCGCCGAGACCGTCGCGTTTTTCAACGTGCCGCGTCATCGGCCAACCGCCAAATTCCTGATCGGCAGTGGCAAGGTCGAGGAGTTGCGCGACCTGGTCAAGGCCGAGCAGGTCGACCTGGTGATTTTCAATCACATCCTCACGCCCAGTCAGGAACGCAACCTCGAACGTGTTTTCGAGTGCCGCGTGATCGACCGTACGGGGCTGATTCTCGACATTTTCGCCCAACGCGCCCGTACCCATGAAGGCAAGCTCCAGGTCGAACTGGCCCAGCTTGAGCACATGAGTACGCGGCTGGTTCGTGGCTGGACTCACCTTGAGCGGCAGAAGGGCGGTATCGGCCTGCGCGGTCCGGGTGAAACCCAGTTGGAAACCGACCGGCGTCTGCTGCGGGTTCGCCTGCGCCAGATCAAGGGGCGCCTGGAGAAGGTCCGCAGCCAGCGTGAGCAGTCGCGGCGCGGTCGCAAGCGCGCGGACATCCCGACGGTTTCACTGGTGGGTTATACCAACGCCGGCAAATCGACCCTGTTCAATAATGTCACCCAATCCGACGTCTACGCCGCCGACCAGTTGTTCGCCACGCTCGACCCGACCCTGCGCCGGCTCGACCTGGACGACCTCGGGCCCATCGTGCTGGCCGACACCGTAGGTTTCATCCGTCACCTGCCGCATAAGCTGGTCGAGGCTTTCCGAGCTACGCTCGAAGAGTCGAGCAACTCCGACCTGCTGCTGCACGTGATCGATGCCGCAGAGCCGGACCGGATGCTGCAGATCGAGCAAGTGATGGTGGTGCTGGGCGAGATCGGGGCCCAGGACTTGCCGATCCTTGAGGTATACAACAAACTCGATTTGCTCGAAGGCGTGGAGCCGCAGATCCAGCGCGATGCCGATGGCAAGCCGCAACGGGTCTGGTTATCGGCCCGTGACGGCACCGGCCTGGACCTGCTCAAGCAGGCTGTGGCGGAGTTGTTGGGCAATGATCTGTTCGTCGGCACGCTGAAATTGCCGCAACGTTTCGCCCGGCTGCGTGCCCAGTTCTTTGAGCTGGGGGCGGTGCAAAAAGAAGAACACGACGAAGAAGGCGTCTGCCTGCTGGCTGTTCGCCTGCCTCGGTCGGAGCTTAACCGGCTGGTCAGCCGCGAAGGGCTGCAACCGATGGAATTCATCGAGCAACACACTTTGCAATAAAAGCCTGAGAAAGCTGTGTCAGGCATTCTGTAGCATTGGTCGGCGCGCCGTGGGTGCGTCTTTGCTTTATCAGATGGAGAGCGCTATGGCTTGGAATGAGCCGGGTGGCAACTCGAATAATCAGGATCCTTGGGGTGGCAAGCGTCGTAACAACGGCGACCGCAAGGGGCCGCCAGATCTCGACGAGGCCTTCCGAAAGCTGCAGGAAAGCCTGAACGGTTTGTTCGGTGGTGGTAAAAAACGCGGTGACGATGGTGGCGGTCGTCCGGGCAAGGGCGGCGGTTTCGGCCTGCTCGGCATCGGCCTTGTCGTGCTCGCGGCTATTTGGCTGTACAGCGCGGTCTATGTCGTGGACGAGCAGGAGCAGGCCGTGGTGCTGCGCTTCGGTAAGTACTACGAGACGGTTGGCCCGGGCTTGAACATCTATTTCCCGCCGATCGATCAGAAGTACATGGAAAACGTCACGCGTGAGCGTGCCTATACCAAGCAGGGCCAGATGCTGACCGAAGACGAGAACATCGTCGAAGTGCCGCTGACCGTGCAATACAAGATCACCAACCTGCAAGACTTCGTACTGAACGTCGACCAGCCGGAAACCAGCCTGCAGCATGCGACCGAGAGTGCCTTGCGCCATGTGGTGGGTTCCACCGCCATGGACCAGGTGCTGACCGAAGGGCGTGAGCTGATGGCCAGCGAGATCAAGGAGCGCCTGCAACGGTTCCTCGATACCTATCGCACCGGTATCACCGTGACCCAGGTCAACGTCCAGAGCGCCGCGGCGCCGCGTGAAGTCCAGGAAGCCTTCGACGACGTGATTCGTGCTCGAGAAGACGAACAGCGTTCGCGCAACCAGGCCGAGACCTATGCCAACGGCGTCGTGCCGGAAGCGCGTGGCCAGGCCCAGCGCATTATCGAAGATGCCAACGGCTACCGCGATGAAGTGGTTTCCCGGGCCAAGGGTGAGGCGGATCGCTTCACCAAGCTGGTGGCCGAGTATCGCAAGGCTCCAGAAGTCACCCGCGAGCGTCTGTACCTGGACACCATGCAGGAAGTCTTCAGCAACACCAGCAAGGTCCTCGTGACCGGCAACAAGAACGGTCAGAGCAATCTGCTGTACCTGCCGCTGGACAAGATGGTCGAAAGCGGTCGCAACACCAGCGCGCCGTCGACTGGCGCGGCAGCCATCAACAATGACGGCAACGCCCGTGCGGCGGATCTGCAGCAACAGCAAGCACGTACCAGGGAGAGTCGCTGATGAGCAATAAATCGCTGATCGCCCTTATTGTCGGTGTCGTCGTGGCGATCGCTGCCTGGAACTGCTTCTACATCGTGGCTCAGACCGAGCGTGCGGTGTTGCTGCAGTTTGGTCGCGTGGTCCAGGCTGATGTCCAGCCGGGGCTGCATGTGAAGGTGCCGTACGTCAACAAGGTGCGCAAGTTCGACGGTCGCCTGATGACGCTGGATGCACCGACGCAGCGCTTCCTGACGCTGGAAAAGAAAGCCGTGATGGTGGACGCCTACGCCAAGTGGCGGGTGAAGGATGCCGAGCGCTTCTACACCGCGACCTCCGGTCTCAAGCAGATCGCCGACGAGCGTTTGTCCCGTCGTCTGGAGTCGGGCCTGCGTGACCAGTTCGGTAAGCGTACGCTGCATGAAGTCGTGTCCGGTGAGCGTGATGCGCTCATGGCCGACATCACCCGTTCGCTGAATACGATGGCGGAAAAAGAGTTGGGCATCGAAGTGGTCGATGTCCGGGTCAAGGCCATCGACCTGCCGAAGGAAGTGAACCGCAGCGTATTCGAGCGCATGAGCACCGAGCGTGAGCGTGAAGCCCGCGAGCACCGCGCCAAGGGTAACGAGCTGGCCGAAGGCATCCGTGCCGACGCCGATCGCCAACGTCGCGTGCTGCTGGCCGAAGCCTATCGTGAATCGGAAGAGGTCCGCGGTGATGGTGACGCCCAGGCCGCTTCGATCTACGCCAAGGCCTATGGTCAGGACCAGGAGTTCTATGGGTTCTACCGTAGCCTGCGCGCTTATCGTGAAAGTTTTGCGAACAAATCCGACGTCATGGTCCTGGACCCAAGCAGCGACTTCTTCCGTTACCTGGAAAAGGCCAAGCCTTGATGCGGCGTTGACCTGAGGTGCTCCGCCCGGCGGCTAAAGCGTCGGGCGGGGTGATCCTTTGGGAAAACGTGTGTATGATGCGGCAGCCGGGAAATTCCCGGCTTTTTTGCGTCTGCACGTTTGATTGCGTTTTGTAGTTGCAGGCGTCGAGTTGAACGACTCGACAGGTTTCTCGAGGAAAGTGCTGGGCGAGGCCGATTGCTGGCCATTCGTCACGTCGCCCTTGCGCGTGTTTTGCGTACGGCACAGGTATTTTCTGCTTCACTCAAGGCCAGCCCGAAAGCTGGCCGCCCGGACCATAGGGGAATGGCGTAATGGCAACGGTAGACCGCTGGCTGCTGCCAGATGGCATCGAAGAAGTACTGCCACCGGAAGCTGCGCGTATCGAAGTAGCGCGTCGCCAGGTGTTGGATCTGTTCCAGAGCTGGGGTTACGAGTTCGTCGTCACCCCGCATATCGAGTACCTGGAATCGCTGCTGACCGGCGCGGGCCAGGACCTGGATTTGCGCACCTTCAAGGTTATCGATCCGCAGTCGGGCCGGCAGATGGGCTTTCGTGCCGACATCACGCCACAAGTGGCGCGCATCGACGCTCACACCCTGCGCCGTGAAGGCCCGAGCCGCCTGTGTTACGCCGGCAGTGTGCTGCATGCCCAACCGCGCGCCTTGTCGTCTTCGCGCAGCCCGATCCAATTGGGTGCCGAGCTGTATGGCGACGCCAGTCCCAGCAGCGACGTGGAAGTCATCAGCCTGATGTTGGCCATGTTGCAACTGGCTGACGTACCGGATGTCCACATGGACCTGGGTCATGTCGGCATCTATCGCGGCCTGGCCCGTGCGGCCGGTCTGTCCGGGGAAGTGGAGCAACAGTTGTTCGATGCCCTGCAACGCAAGGCTATCGACGAAGTCATCAGCCTGACCGAAGGCTTGCCGGCCGATCTGTCGGGCATGCTGCGGGCGTTGGTGGACCTGTGCGGTGGTCGTGAAGTATTGGCGGCGGCCCGCGAACGCCTGGCCCATGCGCCGGCGCCAGTGTTGGCGGCGCTGGATGATTTGCTGGCGATTGCCGAGCGCCTGTCGGTGCGTTTCCCCGAGCTGCCGCTGTATTTCGACCTGGGCGAGTTGCGCGGTTATCACTACCACACCGGCGTCGTGTTTGCGGTGTTCGTACCGGGCGTAGGCCAGTCCATTGCCCAGGGCGGTCGTTATGACGATATCGGCGCCGACTTCGGTCGGGCCCGTCCGGCGACTGGCTTCTCTACCGATTTGAAAACCCTGGTGACCCTGGGGCGTGCTGAAATCGAGCTACCGTCTGGCGGTATCTGGATGCCTGACAGTACGGATGCGGCACTCTGGCAGACGGTCTGCCAGTTGCGCAGTGAGGGTCAGCGCGTCGTCCAGGCTTTGCCTGGGCAACCTTTGGCCGCCGCCCGTGAAGCGGACTGCGACCGGCAATTGATTCAGCAGAACGGGCTTTGGCAAGTATTGCCGCTGGCTTCTTGAGTTTTCCTGCCGGCTGCGGCCGGCACCAAGTTTGCGCGAATGAGGACAAGTGTTATGGGTAAGAATGTCGTAGTCCTGGGCACCCAGTGGGGTGATGAGGGCAAAGGCAAGATCGTTGATCTGCTGACCGAACATGCTGCCGCCGTAGTGCGCTACCAGGGTGGCCACAACGCAGGTCACACCTTGGTGATCGACGGTGAAAAGACCGTTCTGCACCTGATTCCGTCGGGCGTGCTGCGCGAAGGCGTGCAGTGCCTGATCGGCAACGGTGTGGTGGTGGCTCCCGACGCCTTGCTGCGGGAAATCATCAAGCTGGAAGAGAAAGGCGTACCGGTGCGCGAGCGCCTGCGTATCAGCCCGTCCTGCCCGCTGATCCTGTCCTACCACGTTGCGCTGGACCAGGCCCGTGAAAAGGCCCGTGGCGAGCTGAAGATCGGCACCACCGGTCGTGGCATCGGCCCGGCCTACGAAGACAAAGTGGCTCGTCGTGGCCTGCGCATCGGCGACTTGTTCCATCGCGAGCGTTTCGCCGCCAAGCTGGGCGAGTTGCTGGACTACCACAACTTTGTCCTGGTCAATTATTACAAAGAGCCGGCCATCGACTTCCAGAAAACCCTGGACGAGTGCATGGAGTATGCCGAGCTGCTCAAGCCGATGATGCTCGACGTCACTGCCGAGCTGCACGAGCTGCGTCGCGCCGGCAAGGACATCATGTTCGAAGGTGCCCAGGGTTCGTTGCTGGACATCGACCACGGTACCTATCCGTACGTTACCAGCTCCAACACCACCGCCGGCGGTATCGCCACGGGTTCGGGGTTTGGTCCGATGTACCTGGATTACATCCTGGGTATCACCAAGGCCTACACCACCCGCGTCGGTTCGGGCCCGTTCCCGACTGAGCTGTTCGACGACGTGGGTGCCTTCCTGGCCAAGCGCGGTCACGAGTTCGGTGCTACCACCGGTCGTGCCCGTCGTTGTGGTTGGTTCGATGCCGTCATCCTGCGTCGTGCCATCGACGTCAACAGCATCTCGGGCCTGTGCCTGACCAAGCTGGACGTGTTGGACGGCCTGGAAACCATCAATATCTGCGTGGGCTACAAGAACCAGGACGGCGCCGTCATCGACGCACCGACCGACGCGGACAGCTACATCGGCCTGGAGCCGGTGTACGAGCAGATGCCTGGCTGGACCGAATCGACCGTGGGCGCCAAGACCCTGGAAGAGCTGCCAGTGGCGGCCCGCAACTACATCAAGCGCGTTGAAGAGTTGGTCGGTGCGCCGATCGACATTATTTCGACGGGGCCAGATCGCAACGAAACCATCGTTCTGCGTCACCCGTTTGCCTGATAAGTCGTTGATGTAAAACACAAAGGCCCCTTGTTTGGGGCCTTTGTCGTTTCTGCCGGTCGGGCGGCACGACCTTTGCTACGCATCGTTAACAATAAGTGCTTCTTTGAAGTGCCATCAATTTAATGGCGTTTAGTAGAGGGATTCCCCTGTGTCGGCCGTTCTCTCACTGTTACAAAGCCGTCTGTTGCGGCCCGTGTTCGTTACCCTGGGTATCGCCCTTTTGGTGCAGGTGCTGGTGGCCGTCGCGCTGACTCGAAGCACGGTCACCGCGCTGGAGGCCGAACTAGGGGCCCGGCTGGGGGATGATAGTCAGAAATTGTCTGGCGAACTGGAGCAGGCCGGGCGGGAGGTTACCTCCAGCCTGGACAGTTTGTCTGCCAGCACTCGGCAGCGCCTCACCGTCGGATTATCGACGCGGCTAAAGGACGAGCAGGCGCAGTTGCGTACGACCCTCGAGAAAGCGCTCAAGGATTCCGCCAATGATATGGCGCAACTCCTGGCTTCCGTCGCCCCTCGTGCCATGTGGGACAACGACGTGCCCACGCTCTCCGAATTCGCCCGTCGGGCCCAGCGCAATCCCAATGTGCTATTCGTCATCTATGACGACGCTAACGGTGAGCACCTGACCCGCTACCTGAACCGGGAAAACCCGGTCAACAAGGCTCTGCTGGAAAAAGGCAAGGGCGAACGGGCGTTGGACAAGGTATTGGATGCGGCGAAGAACGATCCGTCGGTGTATTACCTCGAAGCCTCGATCAACCCCAACGGCGTGGAGATCGGCAAAGTACTGATGGGGGTTTCCACGGCCTCCGTTGAAACCGACCTGAAGGCGCTGGATCAGCGTTTCTCGGCCTTGATTGCCAGTAGCGACCAGTTGGTTGGCGACAGTCTCAAGGGGGCGGCGGCCGACAGTGCCACCGCCATGCGCGGTCGCCTGGAGTCGGCCCAGGCCACCGCCACGAAAATGCAGGCCAACACCGCCAGTACCGTGCAGGAAGCGGCTGGCACCTTGCGCTGGCGCATCGGCATGGGCTTGGCCCTGGTGGGCTTTGGCGTGCTGGCGCTGCTGGCTGTGGTGCTGGGACGTCGGGTGGTCAATCGCTTGAAGTTGCTGATAGCTGCGATGAACGACCTGGCGGCGGGCGAAGGTGATTTGACCAAGCGAGTGCAGATCAGCAGCAAGGATGAAATTGGCGACATGGCCTCGGCGGTCAATCGCTTTGTGGATAAGTTGCAACCAATCGTGCGGGAGGCGGGTGACGTAGCCCAGCGCACTGGCCTGGAAATAGGTGCGATGACCTTGCGTAACTCCGGTGCCGATGCGGCGGCTGGCATGCAGCGTGATGAAGTGGCCGAGAGCCTGCGGGCGCTGTCGCAAATGGCTGATGAAGCGCAGTCGGAAAGCCAGGCGATGCAGGCGGCCTTGCAGCAAGTGGTGGAAATTCGTAAGGCCACCGACGAAAACACCCGTACCTCGGCCAAAGTCGGCGGTTTGATCGAAGCATTGGCCGGACAGGTCGACACTGGGGCAAAAGTCATCGAGCGGCTGGCCCAGCAGAGTGAGCAGATCGAAGTGGTACTGACCGTGATTCACGGCATTGCCGAGCAGACCAACCTGTTGGCCTTGAACGCGGCCATCGAAGCGGCGCGGGCTGGGGAGACCGGGCGCGGGTTTGCGGTGGTGGCGGACGAGGTGCGGGCGTTGGCAAGCAAGACCCAGAGTTCGACGGGCGATATCCAGGCGCATATCGTGGCCTTGCAGCAAGGCGCCCGGGAGGCGGTGGCTGCTATCGGCCAGGCTGGGCGCCAGGCCAACGAGGGCTTGGTAGTGTTGCGTGACAGCGCACGCTTGCAGCAGTCGGTGCAGGCGTCCGTGGAGCAGGTGCATGCGGCCATTGGCCTGGCGACTCAGGCGGCGGCTCATCAGGCCCAGGGTGCACAAGCGGTGCGCGGGCGGGTGGAAACCATTCACGCCCAGGCCGAGAAAGCGGCCCAGGCTGTGGTCGAGACTACGGCCAGCGGTAAGGTGCTGGATGGGTTGGCGGCGCAGTTGAAGGCGAGTTTGGGGCAGTTCAGGGCGTAGTCGCTGGGCTGGCCGGGATTTTGTTGGCTGGGTACATATCCATTACTGCGGTAACGGCTACTTAGGGTTCCGCCCTTACGGCGGCTCACTTTTGAAAAGCCCGGAAGCCGGCCCAGTCAAAAGTAAGCAAAACGCTTTTGCCCCACCACTCGGCACCTCGCCTAGGCTCGGTGAGCCCTCACTCCGGCCATCGTGGTTAACGGGGCGCCCGAGATCAACGTCCGTCGCGAGGCGGCCTGACAGCCGACCTGTCTCTCCCGGGAGTATCCCGATCCCATTGTGGGAGCGGGCTTGCTCGCGAAGGCGGCCTTACAGCCGACCTATCTCTCCCGGGGTGTACCCCGATCCCATTGTGGGAGCGAGCCTGCTCGCGATAGCGATTTCAGCGACTCAGATACATCCGCGTCGTCAGCAAATAGACCGGCAACCCCGACACCACAATCAACAGCGCCGCATAAGGCGCCGCTGCCGCGAATTCCACATTCGACGTATGAGCCCAGACCGCTGTCGCCAAAGTATTCAGGCCGGTGGGGCTCAGCAGCAGCGTGGCCGTCAGCTCCTTCATCGCATCCAGGAACACCAGCGCGAACGCGGCGCCCAGTGCGGGGAAGATGATCGGCAAGGTCACCCGACAAAAAGCGCTGAACGATGAAGCCCCCAGGGTGCGTGCGGCCTCTTCCAGTTGCGGCGCGGCCTTGTTCAGGGCGGTACGCACCGGCGCCTGGGCCAGTGGCAGGAACAGCAGTGCGTAGGCAATCAGCAGCAGGGTCGAAGTCTGATACAGCGCAGGTATGTAGTGCAGTGCGAAATAGACCAGGCTCAGGGCGATCACCAGCCCTGGCAGTGCATGGAGCAAGTACGGCAGGCGTTCGGCCCACAGCGCCAGGCGCCCCTTGTGACGTACTACCAGCAGGCCGACCGGTACCGCCAGCACCAGGCAGAGCGCGGCGCCGCCGAGTGAAAGCGCCAGTGATGACAACAGTGCCTCGCTGATCTCGCCGATCGGGAACGCGGCGGACGTGCCCACCGCCAGCCAATACGCCAGCATCCCCAGGGGGATGCCGCTGCCGATGATCGTCAATACCAGGCAATACACCTGCCCGAGCAGTGCCCAGGGCCCCAGTCGCACTTGTTCGGCCTGGCGCGCCGCGCCTTGGCCGGTACGCACATGGCGACCCTTGCCGTGTACCCGCAGTTCCAACCACAGCAGCATCAGGCACAGCGCTAGCAACACCGCCGAGAGCATGGCGGCATTGGCGTTACTGAACTCCAGCTCGAATTGCTGATAAATCGCCGTGGTGAAGGTTTGCAGACCGATGATCGACAGCGCACCGAATTCCACCAGCATGTGCAACGCAATCAGCAGTGAGCCGGCCAGCAGCGAGGGCCAGAGCAGTGGCAAGGTGACACGAAAGAATACTCCCCAGCGATTTTGCCCCAGGGTGCGGGCGGACTCTTCGAGGGAGGGGTCCAGGTTGCGCAACGTTGCCGCCACCGGAAGAAATATCAGCGGGTACTTGGACAGGGTCATTACCAGGATCGCGCCACCCAGCCCCTCGAACTGAGCGCTGAGGGACACCCAGGTGAAGCTACTGACAAATGCCGGCACCGCGAACGGCAGGCAGAGGATGACGCCCCATAGCCGCCGCCCTGGCAGATTGCTGCGCTCCAGCAACCAGGCCAGGGACAAGCCGATGATCCCGCAGGCCAGCGTAACGCCGACCATCAACGCCAAGGTGTTGCGCAACAGGCTGAATACATAGGGTCGCCACAGCAAGTGCAAGGCCTCGGCCCAGCCGGCTTGCCAAGCCTTCACGAGGACGTACAGCAGCGGCAATGCGCTCAGGAACACCAACAGCAGCACCGGCAGCAGCACGCCGACTGGCGGGCGCTTGCGCCGGGGTGCGTAGCTCCCGGCCGGATGTGGGGCGCTCAGCGATGGGGTCATCAATTCAGGCCGACTTCACGTTCCAGCTCCAGCGCTTCTTCGGCGTTGCCGAGGTCGGCCGGGGTGACTTTCGGCGGCTCCAGCTCGCTGAAGGGTTTGAGGCCGCGATCCGAGGCCATGCCTTTATGCAGCGGATACTCGGCGGACGTCTGGGTAATCACCCGTTGGCCTTCTTCGCTGGCCATGTAGGCGAGCAATTGCTGGGCTTGCTGCGGGTGTTTGCTGGATTTCAGCGCAGCTGCGCTGGACACGGTCACCAGGCCGCCGGCATCGCCGCCAGTGAAGTAGTGCAGTTTGGAGTCGAGCTGGCCTTTCTCCCGCTGCAGGGCAAACCAGTAGTAGTTGTTGACCAGGACGCTGGCTACTTCGCCGTTTTCCACTGCTTTGAGGGCAACCATGTTGTTGCTGTAAACCTTACCGAAGGCGCGCAGGCCGGTCAGCCATTCTTCGGCGGCTTCCATTCCATGCAGTTTGATAATGGCAACGGCTTGTTCCTGGAATGCGCCGCTGGTCGGTACAAAGCCAACCTTGCCTTGCCATTGTGGTTGGGCAAAATCGAGGACGGTTTTCGGCAGGTCTTTTTCGTCGATCAGCTTGGGGTTATAGGCCACTACGCGGACGCGGGCGGTGACGCCCATCCAGGTGCCGTTGCCAGCGACGTAGTCTTTGGGCAGCACGTTCAGGGTGGTGTCGTCGATTTTGGCCAGCAGGCCTTGTTCGCCGAGTTTGTTCAAGGGCGGCGATTCTTCGGTGTAGATCACATCGGCCGGGGAGCGGTCGCCTTCTTCGACCACCTGGCTGGCGAGCTGATTGCTGCTGCCCTTGCGCACGTTGACGTGAATGCCGGTCTTGGCTTCGAAGGCTTTGGCCAGTTCGTCGCCGACTTCCTTGTGTTGGCCGTTGTAGAGGGTCAGTTCCACCTTGTCGGCGGCGTGGGTGAGGGGCGTTGCGAGCGTCAGGCCGAGCAGGGTGCAGGTCAGGGCGCGGCGCAGGGTGGTTCGAAACATCATTCGCGGGGTTCCTCACTGTCGTGTAGCAAAAACTTGTAACAATGATAAACGATATTGTTTCTCATGTACGGCTTGCTGAGGAATTGAGCCGGCTTCGTGGCGAGGGAGCTTGCTCCCGCTGGGTTGCGAAGGAACCCAGGCCTTGAGGTGGTGATTTGCCTGGTTAATTGCTGGGGAGGGCTTTGCCCTCCAGCGGGAGTCAGCCCCACCATCACAAAGGTGTTTTTGCAGTTTTCAGATGGCAGAAACGCAAAAACCCGCTTTCGCGGGTTTCTGTGAGGTTCAAGGTCGTAACCTTGAAGCTTGAATTGGTGCCCAGAAGAAGACTCGAACTTCCACGACCTTGCGGTCACCAGCACCTGAAGCTGGCGTGTCTACCAATTTCACCATCTGGGCAGCATCTTCAGCGTTGCCGCTGTTGATGTCGCGCACTATACGGAGCGCGTTTTGATCTGTAAACCCCTGTTTTTGTTTTAGTAATTGCTAAACGAAATTGCAGGGGCCGGAAATGCAAAAACCCGCTTTCGCGGGTTTTTGTGAAGCTTGCAGACCGTTGATCTGCTGCTTGAAATTGGTGCCCAGAAGAAGACTCGAACTTCCACGACCTTGCGGTCACCAGCACCTGAAGCTGGCGTGTCTACCAATTTCACCATCTGGGCAGTATCGGCAACGTGTGTGCGTCGTCGATGGCGCGCACTATACGGAGCGTGTTTTTAACTGTAAACCCCTCGCGGCAAAAAAACCGCTAAATTTCACCAGCGGTGCTTTTCCAAGCGTCAAAGGGTGGTTCTAAAGGCCCTGGAAAAGGCATTGAATGCTTGAAATTTCCCGTTTCATTAAGCCTATGCCAAACTAACCCGCATATAGACAAGGTGAAAACTCTCTAATGGCCGATTGGCAGTCCCTCGATCCCGAGGCCGCTCGTGAAGCGGAAAAATATGAAAACCCTATTCCTAGTCGCGAACTGATCCTGGCGCATCTCGCCGATCGGGGTTCGCCTGCTAGCCGCGAGCAGTTGGTCGAAGAGTTCGGTCTGACCACCGAAGACCAACTCGAAGCCCTGCGCCGCCGTCTGCGCGCCATGGAGCGCGACGCACAACTGATCTACACCCGGCGCGGCACCTATGCCCCAGTGGACAAGCTCGACCTGATCCTGGGTCGCATCGCCGGTCACCGCGATGGCTTCGGCTTCCTGATCCCGGACGACGGCAGCGATGACCTGTTCATGAGCCCGGCGCAGATGCGCCTGGTGTTCGACGGTGACCGGGCCTTGGCCCGCGTGTCCGGCCTGGACCGCCGTGGTCGTCGTGAAGGCGTGATCGTCGAAGTGGTGTCCCGTGCCCACGAAAGCATTGTCGGCCGTTACTTCGAAGAGGGCGGCATCGGTTTTGTTGTGCCGGATAACCCGAAGGTTCAGCAGGAAGTGCTGATTACCCCGGGTCGTAATGGCGCGGCCAAGGTTGGTCAGTTCGTCGAGGTGAAAATCACCCACTGGCCAACTGCGCGCTTCCAGCCACAGGGCGATATCGTTGAAGTGGTCGGCAACTACATGGCGCCGGGCATGGAAATCGACGTTGCGCTGCGCACCTACGACATTCCTCATGTCTGGCCCGAGGCTGTGCTCAAGGAAGCCGCCAAGCTCAAGCCGGAAGTTGAAGAGAAAGATAAAGAAAAACGCATCGACCTGCGCCATCTACCGTTCGTCACCATCGACGGCGAAGATGCCCGTGACTTCGACGATGCGGTCTACTGCGAAGCCAAGCCCGGCAAGCTGCGCCTGTTCTCCGGCGGCTGGAAGCTGTTCGTCGCGATTGCCGACGTGTCCAGCTACGTGAAGATCGGTTCGGCCCTGGATAACGAAGCCCAGGTGCGCGGCAACTCCGTGTATTTCCCTGAGCGCGTGATCCCGATGCTGCCTGAGCAGTTGTCCAACGGCTTGTGTTCGCTGAACCCGAAAGTCGACCGTTTGGCCATGGTGTGCGAGATGACCATCTCCAAAACCGGCGAAATGACCGACTACCAGTTCTACGAAGCGGTGATCCACTCCCAGGCGCGTCTGACCTACAACAAGGTCAGCACCATCCTGGAAACGCCGAAGACCAGTGAAGCCAAGGCGCTGCGTACCGAATACGCTGGCGTGGTGCCGCACCTCAAGCAGCTGTACTCGCTGTACAAGGTGTTGCTGGGTGCTCGTCACGTGCGTGGCGCGATCGATTTTGAGACCCAGGAAACCCGGATTGTCTTCGGTTCCGAGCGCAAGATCGCCGCAATCACCCCGACGACCCGTAACGATGCGCACAAGCTGATCGAAGAGTGCATGCTGGCGGCCAACGTGGCCACTGCGCAATTCCTCAAGAAGCACGAGATTCCTGCGTTGTATCGCGTGCACGACGGCCCGCCGCCGGAGCGCCTGGAAAAACTGCGCGCTTTCCTCGGCGAGCTCGGCCTGTCCCTGCACAAGGGCAAGGACGGCCCGACGCCGAAGGACTACCAGGCATTGCTGGCCAGCATCAAGGACCGCCCGGATTACCATGTGATCCAGACGGTGATGCTGCGCTCTCTGAGCCAGGCGGTGTACAGCGCCGACAACCAGGGCCACTTTGGTCTGAATTACGAGGCGTACACCCACTTCACCTCGCCGATCCGCCGTTATCCGGACCTGCTCACGCACCGCGCGATCCGCAGCGTGATCCATTCCAAGCAGAACACCCCGCACGTCAAGCGCGCTGGTGCCATGACCATTCCGAAGGCACGGATCTATCCGTACGACGAAGCGGCCCTTGAGCAGTTGGGCGAGCAATGCTCCATGAGTGAACGCCGCGCCGACGAAGCCACGCGTGACGTGGTGAACTGGCTCAAGTGCGAGTTCATGAAAGACCGCGTGGGCGAGTCGTTCCCAGGCGTGATCACAGCGGTGACCGGCTTTGGTTTGTTTGTCGAACTGACCGACATCTACGTCGAGGGCCTGGTGCACGTTACCGCCTTGCCGGGTGATTATTACCACTTTGATCCTGTGCACCACCGCCTGGCGGGCGAGCGCACCGGTCGCAGCTTCCGTCTGGGCGACACCGTGGAGGTGCAGGTCATGCGCGTCGACCTCGATGAGCGCAAGATCGACTTCGGGATGTCTGACAAGCCCGCCGAAGCGCCGACTGGCCGTAAAAAGCGTGGCGGCGAGACCGCAGCGCCTGCGACCAAGGGTAAAGGTAAAGGCGCGCCTGCCAAAACCGCAGAGCCTGAGCCAGTCAAGGCCGGTCGTCGTTCGTCCGTCAAGGACAAGGCTCCCGAAGCCTACCGCCCCAGCGACGCAGCAGCGAAGAATGCCGAGCTTCGCAAGAGCCGCGAGTTAAAGCAGCAGTTGCTCAACGAAGCCAAAAGCGGTGGTAAAGCGGCGTCTGGGGGAAAGTCCCACGGGGCGGAAAAGTCGTCGAGCAAGCCAAGCAAACACCGTAAAGGACCGCCGAAAGCGGGCTCGGCCCCAGCCAAAAGCGGCGGGGCGCGTAAACCCAAGGCCAAGTCATGAGTCAGTTGGAAAAAATCTACGGCGTGCATGCCGTGGAAGCATTGCTGCGTCATCATCCCAAGCGGGTCAAGCAGATCTGGCTGGCCGAAGGCCGTAGCGATCCGCGGGTCCAGACCTTGGTCGAGCTGGCCAACGAAAGCCGCGTTGCGGTGGGCCAGGCCGAACGGCGGGAGATGGACGCCTGGGTTGAGGGCGTGCACCAGGGCGTTGTGGCCGAGGTCAGCCCGAGCCAGGTCTGGGGCGAGGCAATGCTCGACGAACTGCTCGATCGCACCGAAGGCGCGCCTTTGTTGTTGGTGCTCGATGGCGTGACCGATCCGCACAACCTCGGCGCCTGCCTGCGTTCGGCGGATGCGGCCGGTGCGTTGGCGGTGATCGTGCCTAAAGACAAGTCGGCAACCTTGACGCCGGTGGTGCGTAAAGTTGCCTGCGGCGCGGCGGAGGTGATTCCGCTGGTGGCGGTGACCAACTTGGCGCGCACCCTGGAAAAACTCCAGCAGCGCGGCCTGTGGGTCGTGGGCACGGCGGGCGAGGCCGAGGTCAGCATCTATGACCAGGACCTGACCGGCCCGACGATCCTGATCATGGGCGCCGAAGGCAAAGGTATGCGCCGCTTGACCCGCGAGCATTGCGACTACCTGGTCAAGCTGCCGATGGCTGGCAGCGTCAGCAGTCTCAACGTCTCGGTCGCGACCGGCGTGTGCCTGTTCGAGGCGTTGCGCCAGCGTAGCGTGAAGGTTGCTGCCAAAAAGCCTTGAGCCACGCACAGTACCCATGTGGGAGCGAGCTTGCTCGCGATGACGGCGTATCAGTGACAGAAATGTTGACTGGCACACCACTATCGCGACCAGGCTCGCTCCCACAATGTTTTGTGTGGGGAGCATAGATTGGCGGTTGTTCAAATAATCACCAATCACCTTGCGCCTCCCTCGACCCTTCTCTACAATTGCGCCCCTTGCTGTGATGGCAGGCACTTATGTGTCTAGCGTCCACAAGTCCATAAGTGTCATTCACTCCTTGTCTGACCGTTTTTGAGCGGCAGGCTACAACCCGTAAGGAGCATTCATGCGTCATTACGAAATCATCTTTTTGGTCCACCCGGATCAAAGCGAGCAAGTCGGCGGCATGGTTGAGCGTTACACCAAGCTGATCGAAGAAGACGGCGGCAAAATCCACCGTCTGGAAGATTGGGGCCGTCGTCAACTGGCCTACGCAATCAACAATGTTCACAAGGCTCACTACGTGATGCTGAACGTTGAGTGCACTGGCAAGGCCCTGGCCGAGCTGGAAGACAACTTCCGCTACAACGATGCAGTGATCCGTAACCTGGTCATCCGTCGCGAAGAAGCCGTCACCGGCCAATCCGAGATGCTCAAGGCTGAAGAAAACCGCAGTGAGCGCCGTGAGCGTCGCGACCGTCCTGAGCACTCTGACAGCGCCGAAGGCGATGACAGCGATAGCGACAGCGACAACAGCGATAACGCTGACGAGTAATCCACGGACCTTTTAAGGAGCCAATCACATGGCACGTTTCTTCCGTCGTCGTAAATTCTGCCGCTTCACCGCTGAAGACGTGAAAGAGATCGATTACAAAGATCTCAACACTCTGAAAGCCTACGTATCCGAGACCGGCAAAATCGTTCCAAGCCGTATCACCGGTACCAAAGCTCGTTATCAGCGTCAGCTGGCCACCGCTATCAAGCGCGCCCGCTTCCTGGCCCTGCTGGCCTACACCGACAGCCACGGCCGCTGAGACCGGGCAGTCGACACGTAGCAAAGGATTGAATGCATGCGCGCCATAGCTGAGTTCATCATGCGCGGTCGTATGCAGGCCACTCTGGTAGTGGCTGGATGCGCGGCATTGCCGTTGTTGTATTGGTTGGGTGCTGCCGCGGTGAGTCTTGTGCTCCTGCGGCGCGGATTGAGGGACGCCCTGGGCGTTCTTGCTCTGGGACTGCTGCCGGCTTTGTTCTGGTGGTGGTATTCCGCTGACCCGCGGGCACTCATGGTGCTGCTGGGGTCTTCGGCGCTGGCGTTGGTATTGCGCGCCAGCGAATCCTGGAACCGCGTGCTGCTGGTCAGCATAGCGTTGGGCGTGGTGTTTTCAGTGGTGCTCGGGGTGGCTTTCGAACCCCAGATCGAGATGCTCTCGCAGGCTTTGATAAAAATCCTGCCCGAGGCCCTCGGTGATCTCTACCAGCAGATGTCGGTAGAGGAGCAGGCGCGTTTCGCGTCCCTGATTGCACCGGTCCTGACCGGCCTGATTGCGGCCTTGTTGCAAATCGTCAGTGTGCTGAGCCTGATTATCGGGCGCTACTGGCAGGCGTTGTTGTACAACCCGGGTGGTTTTGGTCGTGAATTTCGCGCCATCCGATTCCCGCTTGGGCTGGCGATGTTGCTGCTGGCGGGCATGCTTCTGGGGCCGAACTTCGGTCCACAGATGGCCATGCTCACGCCGTTGTGCAGCGTACCGCTGGTATTTGCCGCACTGGCCCTGATTCACGGGCTGGTGGCGCAAAAGCGACTGGCCAGATTCTGGCTGGTGGGGTTGTACGTCACGTTGTTGCTGTTCATGCAACTGATCTATCCGTTGCTGGTGGTCTTGGCCATCGTCGACAGCCTGATTGATTTTCGCGGTCGTATGGCGCCGAAAGACGCCGACAACGCGAACGGTGAAGGTTAAAAGTTAGAGGATTTTCACATGCAACTGATCCTTCTGGAAAAAGTCACCAACCTGGGCAACCTGGGTGACAAAGTAAACGTTAAGGCCGGCTACGGTCGTAACTACCTGCTGCCTTACGGCAAAGCCACCGCTGCGACCGCTGCCAACCTGGCTGCGTTCGAAGAGCGTCGCGCTGAGCTGGAAAAAGCCGCTGCCGACCGTAAAACTTCGGCTGAAAACCGTGCTGCCCAACTGGCCGAGCTGGAAGTGACCATCACTGCCACCGCTGGCGACGAAGGCAAACTGTTCGGTTCGATCGGTACTCACGACATCGCTGACGCACTGACCGCCTCCGGCGTTGAAGTTGCCAAGAGCGAAGTTCGTCTGCCGAACGGCACCATCCGCAACGTAGGTGAATTCGACGTGGCCGTGCACCTGCACGCCGAAGTTGAAGCCACCGTACGCGTTGTCGTGGTAGCAGCCTAAGCAACACCTGTCGGCTGGCACCCTCGGGTGCTAGCCGGTAACATCGGGCACGATCCTGTTTACAGGTCGTGCCCTTTGTCTTTCTGCAATTCCTGATTCTCACCACCAGAACCCAAGTGGCCATGAACGAAATCACCGCTCCCGAGCAATACGATCTGCAAACCGCTGCCCTGAAGGTGCCTCCGCATTCCATCGAGGCCGAACAGGCCGTGCTCGGTGGCCTGATGCTGGACAACAACGCCTGGGAACGCGTGCTCGATCAAGTCTCCGATGGCGATTTCTATCGACATGACCACCGTCTGATTTTCCGTGCGATCGCCAGGCTGGCCGATCAGAACATGCCGATCGACGTCGTGACCCTGGCCGAGCAATTGGACAAGGAGGGCCAGACGTCCCAGGTCGGCGGCCTCGGTTACCTGGGTGAGTTGGCAAAAAATACGCCGTCGGTCGCCAACATCAAGGCCTATGCGCAGATCGTGCGCGAGCGGGCCACCTTGCGCCAGTTGATCGGCATCAGCACCGAAATCGCCGACAGCGCCTTCAATCCGGAAGGCCGCACCGCCGCCGAGATCCTCGACGAAGCCGAGCGGCAGATCTTCCAGATCGCCGAGGCCCGGCCGAAGACCGGCGGCCCGGTCAGCGTCAACGACCTGTTGACCAAGGCCATCGACCGCATCGATACCTTGTTCAACACTGACAATGCCATCACCGGCCTGTCCACTGGCTACACCGACCTCGACGAGAAGACCAGCGGCCTGCAGCCGTCCGACTTGATCATCGTCGCCGGTCGTCCGTCCATGGGTAAGACCACCTTTGCGATGAACCTGGTGGAAAACGCCGTGCTGCGCAGCGACAAGGCGGTGCTGGTGTACTCCCTCGAGATGCCAGGCGAATCGCTGATCATGCGTATGCTTTCGTCCCTGGGGCGTATCGACCAGACCAAGGTCCGTTCCGGTCAATTGGAAGACGACGACTGGCCGCGCCTGACGTCAGCGGTCAACCTGCTCAACGACCGCAAGCTGTTCATCGACGACACCGCCGGTATCAGTCCGTCGGAAATGCGTGCCCGGACCCGTCGCCTGGTGCGAGAGCACGGTGACATCGCGCTGATCATGATCGACTACCTGCAATTGATGCAGATCCCCGGTTCCAGCGGCGATAACCGGACCAACGAGATTTCTGAAATCTCCCGCTCCCTCAAGGCCCTGGCCAAGGAATTCAACTGCCCGGTGGTGGCACTTTCCCAGTTGAACCGTTCCCTGGAACAGCGCCCCAACAAGCGCCCGGTGAACTCCGACTTGCGGGAATCCGGAGCGATCGAGCAGGACGCCGACGTCATCATGTTCGTGTACCGCGACGAGGTGTATCACCCGGAGACGGAGCACAAGGGCATCGCCGAAATCATCATCGGTAAGCAGCGGAACGGCCCGATCGGCTTCATTCGCCTGGCGTTCATCGGTAAATACACCCGATTCGAGAACCTGGCGCCGGGTAGCTACAATTTTGATGATGATGAGTAACCTGTTTGGCTCCTGTGGGAGCGAGCCCCTTCTCCAGAAGGTTGCACTTCCCCTGTGGGAGCGAGCTTGCTGGCGATAGCGGCGTAACAGTCAGCACATGCATTGAATGTGCTGGCCCTTTCGCGAGCAAGCTCGCTCCTACATTTGATGTGCGGTGCGCCACCGATTTCCGACCATAGCCGTCGGAATTGGTCAATTTTTGTGCTATATTCCGCGCCCGCGATTTTTCATATTCATACCGGTCATCGACATGCAAGCAGCCAAGCCGTTATTTGACTATCCCAAGTACTGGGCCGAATGTTTCGGCCCAGCGCCGTTCCTGCCCATGAGCAGGGAGGAAATGGATCAGCTCGGCTGGGATTCGTGCGACATCATCATCGTGACCGGTGATGCCTACGTCGATCACCCGTCGTTCGGCATGGCGATCATCGGCCGGTTGCTGGAAGCCCAGGGCTTTCGCGTCGGGATCATTGCCCAGCCGAACTGGCAGTCCAAAGACGACTTCATGAAGCTCGGCGAGCCCAACCTGTTTTTCGGTGTCGCGGCCGGCAACATGGACTCGATGATCAACCGCTACACCGCCGACAAGAAAATTCGCTCCGACGACGCCTACACCCCCGGCGGCCTGGCGGGCAAGCGACCGGACCGTGCGAGCCTGGTCTACAGCCAGCGCTGCAAGGAAGCCTACAAGCATGTGCCGATCGTGCTTGGCGGTATCGAAGCGTCGCTGCGCCGTATCGCCCATTACGATTACTGGCAGGACCGGGTGCGCAACTCGATCCTGATCGACGCCTGCGCCGACATCCTGCTCTACGGCAACGCCGAGCGGGCGATCGTCGAAGTCGCCCAGCGCCTGTCCTACGGCCACAAGATCGAAGACATCACCGATGTGCGCGGCACCGCGTTCATCCGTCGCGACACGCCACAAGGCTGGTACGAAGTCGATTCCACGCGCATCGACCGGCCGGGCAAGATCGACAAGATCATCAACCCGTATGTGAACACCCAGGACACCGCTGCTTGCGCCATCGAGCAGGAGAAGGGGCCGGTTGAGGATCCGAGCGAAGCCAAGGTCGTACAGATCCTGGCGAGCCCGAAAATGACCCGCGACAAAACCGTGATTCGTCTGCCATCGGTGGAAAAGGTTCGTGGCGACGCGGTGCTGTACGCCCACGCCAACCGGGTACTTCACCTGGAAACCAACCCGGGCAACGCCCGTGCCCTGGTGCAGAAGCACGGCGAGGTCGATGTCTGGTTCAACCCGCCGCCCATTCCGATGACCACCGAGGAAATGGACTACGTGTTCGGCATGCCTTACGCACGTGTTCCACACCCGGCTTACGGCAAGGAAAAGATCCCGGCCTACGAGATGATCCGTTTCTCGGTGAATATCATGCGTGGCTGCTTCGGCGGTTGCACCTTCTGCTCGATCACCGAGCACGAAGGCCGGATCATCCAGAACCGCTCCGAAGAGTCGATCATTCGCGAGATCGAAGAGATCCGCGACAAGGTCCCGGGGTTCACCGGCGTCATTTCCGACCTCGGCGGCCCGACCGCGAACATGTACCGCATCGCTTGCAAGAGCCCGGAAATCGAATCCGCGTGCCGCAAGCCGTCCTGCGTGTTCCCCGGCATCTGCCCGAACCTCAATACCGACCATTCTTCGCTGATCCAGCTGTACCGCAGCGCCCGGGCCTTGCCTGGGGTGAAGAAGATCCTGATTGCTTCCGGCCTGCGTTACGACCTGGCGGTCGAGTCGCCGGAATACGTCAAGGAACTGGTGACCCACCACGTCGGCGGTTACCTGAAGATCGCCCCGGAGCACACCGAGGAAGGTCCGCTCAACCAGATGATGAAGCCGGGCATCGGCAGCTATGACAAGTTCAAGCGGATGTTCGAGAAGTACACCAAGGAAGCCGGGAAAGAGCAGTACCTGATTCCGTACTTCATCGCCGCTCACCCGGGCACCACCGACGAAGACATGATGAACCTGGCCCTGTGGCTCAAGGGCAACGGTTTCCGCGCTGACCAGGTGCAGGCGTTCTATCCGTCGCCGATGGCCACGGCCACCGCCATGTATCACTCGGGCAAGAACCCGCTGCGCAAGGTCACCTACAAGAGCGACGCGGTAACCATCGTCAAGAGCGAGGAACAGCGCCGCCTGCACAAGGCCTTCCTGCGTTATCACGACCCCAAGGGCTGGCCGATGCTGCGCGAAGCACTGACCCGCATGGGCCGCGCCGACCTGATCGGGCCGGGCAAGAATCAGTTGATCCCGCTGCACCAGCCGGCCACCGACAGCTACCAGAGCGCCCGGCGCAAGAACTCGACGCCGGCTGGCAGCCACAAGGTGGGCAAGGAAACCACCAAGATCCTGACCCAGCACACCGGCCTGCCACCACGCGCCAGCGATGGCGGCAACCCGTGGGACAAGCGCGAGCAAGCCAAGGCCGCGGCATTCGCCCGCAACCAGCAGGCCGCCAAGGAACGCAAGGACGCCGCCAAGGGCAAAGGTCCGAAGCCAGCGCGCAAGCCTGTCGTGCCGCGCTGATCCTTGAGCGACAACGTAAAACGCCAGCCTGAGTGCTGGCGTTTTGCTTTCTAGCGACGGTGCTGGCCGTTTGTTATCGTGGCGCCCGCCACAGCTCCTGTGTTGATAAAGATTTCACCCTCCGATTCTCAAGGACGATTCATATGAGCAGCGCTTCAACGGGCATCGGCATGGACCTGAGCTTCTCTCAGTTCATGGCCCGCAAACGCATCGAAAGCCAGATCAACCTGCCGCGCCTGTTTGCTGCCATCGACGCCGATCCTGGCATCGCCGGGGCGGGTGTGGTGTATGTCGATTCCGATTACAACGTCGTGACCCTGCGCGAATTCAAGCCCATTTGCAGCATCGCGCCCAAGCGCGTCATTTTGCGCGAGGCGAAAAAATACATCGCACCGCAGCAGTTCATCGATCAGGTAAAAAGCAGTCCGCGCGAGTCCAAGCTTGGGCTTGAGGCAACCAATGCCGGCTTGTCCTGTGTCGCTGCGGTGATTGGTTGGGTGGTGGTGTTCAGCGGCAGTGTCGCAGTGCCCTTTACGGCGGGGGCCAGTGCCTTTGTCGTTGCCCTGGGCGCCGCTGCCGCGACGGCCAGCACCGCGCAATGCGTCATTGGCGGGATGCGGGTGGCCAACGAGCTGACCAATCCGACTGGCAACGATGAGATGAATGATGCTGACTGGTACAACATCGTGTCGCCGATCCTTGACGGCGTTTCCCTGGTGGGTGTCGGTGGCTCGGCCCTGACCACTGTCCGGCTGCTCAAGGCCAACAAAGCGGCCGGCACTGGGAAGAGTTGGTATCAGTTGCTCAAGGGCCTGAATCGGCAAGAGCGAAGCAAGCTGACCAAGGAGCTGTTGACGCTCAAGGACCCGAGCCTGACCGCCAAGCTACTCAAGTTGCAGCAACGCGCCGGGGCCGTGCCCAAGCGTTATTCTTCAGCTGAAATCAGGCACGCGACGCTGACCCAGATAAAGGACTCCCTCGGCGGTGCGTTGGGTGTCATAGGCAGTTATACCGGCGATGGCGCGGTGAAGACTGTTGCCGTCGGCCTGTATGAGGAATTCACGGAATGATCGGTGGCGGATCGCTGAAGAGCTTCCTTGCCCGGTATTTTCCGGTGTTCATGGGCACCATTCTACTGGGGTGCTTTTCAGGATCAACGTTGCTCGTTCTGGCCGGGACGACCTACTGGCGTGACCTGGAGCCTTCAGTCAGGGTTGACTATGTCGGCCTCGGTACCCTGGCTCTGGTGCTCGTGCTGGTCTTGGGCAACCTCATGATTGCGCGCGGGCGCACTTGGGCGATCTGGTGGGTGGCGGGTTATTTCCTGGCATGTCTGGTAGCGGTGTTGCCGATGTTTGCCTACCGGCCACATCAAGGCGTTTACCTTTTCGCTGTGCTGCTGCCGCTGTTGGGGTTGTTGTTGCTCAATAGCAAACGCCATCGCGAGATGCGCAGCAAACTGGTAGAAATCCGTCGCCAACGCGAACTCATCATCCAGGCTGCCAAGGCCGCACGCACACGCCGCTGAGTCGATTCGATACCACGGCGCCACATTTATGTGCGCCTCTTTGCACCCGAATGCGAGCATCGCGCGTTTTTAGTGCTCTACTGCCTTGAGTAGACCAAGAAAGTGTCCGGCCTGCCTGCATGGCATAAGTCTTGCGCCGCTTTCGATAACGCCCAGGCTCGCAGGAGGCACGCTGTGTCGATCCATGTCGCATTGCATCATGTCACGCATTACCGCTACGACCGCGCTGTCGAGCTCGGCCCGCAGATTGTTCGCCTGCGCCCGGCAGCCCACAGCCGTACGCGGATTCTGTCGTATGCGCTGAAGGTCTCGCCGGATCAGCACTTCATCAATTGGCAGCAGGATCCCCAGGGCAACTATCTGGCGCGGCTGGTGTTCCCCGAGAAAACCCGGGAGCTGCGGATCGAAGTCGATCTGCTGGCGGAAATGGCGGTGTTCAACCCGTTCGATTTCTTCCTTGAGCCTTACGCCGAGAAAATCCCGTTTTCCTACGCCGCCGATGAGCGCAAGGAGCTGGCGCCGTACCTGGAAACCCTGCCGCTGACGCCCAGGTTCCAGGCTTATCTGGACGGCATCGATCGCACGCCGCTGCCGGCGGTGGATTTTCTGGTGGCGCTCAACCAGCGCCTGAGCGAAGACATCAACTACCTGATCCGCATGGAGCCCGGCGTCCAGACACCGGAGCATACCCTTGAGCACGCGTCCGGTTCCTGCCGCGATTCGGCCTGGTTGCTGGTGCAGTTGTTGCGCAACCTTGGCCTGGCGGCGCGTTTCGTGTCCGGTTACCTGATCCAACTGACCGCCGATGTGAAAAGCCTCGATGGGCCGTCCGGAACCGAGGTCGACTTTACCGACCTGCATGCCTGGTGCGAGGTGTACCTGCCCGGTGCCGGCTGGATCGGCCTGGATGCGACGTCCGGGTTGTTCGCTGGCGAAGGGCACATCCCATTGGCTTGCAGTCCCGATCCATCTTCGGCGGCGCCTATCAGTGGTTTGGTGGAACCTTGCGAGTGCGAGTTCAGCCACGAAATGTCCGTGGAGCGGATCTGGGAAGCGCCGCGAGTAACCAAGCCCTACACCGAAGAGCAATGGCAGGCGATTCAGGCACTGGGTCACCAGATCGATGCCGACCTGCTGGAGGGCGACGTGCGCCTGACCATGGGCGGCGAACCGACCTTTGTGTCCATCGATGACCCGGATGGCGCCGAGTGGAACACCGCCGCCCTCGGGCCGGACAAGCGCCGGCTCTCGGCCGAGCTGTTCCAGCGCATGCGCAAGCACTATGCACCCAAGGGGCTGGTGCATTTCGGCCAGGGCAAGTGGTACCCGGGCGAGCAATTGCCGCGCTGGTCGCTCAACTGCTATTGGCGGCGTGATGGGGTGCCGATCTGGCACAACAGCGCATTGATCGCCGACGAGCAGCAGGACTACGGCGCCGATGGTGAGCTGGCCGGGCGTTTTCTGACGAGTGTCGCCGAACGCCTGAAAATTCCTGCGCGATTCGTGTTCCCGGCCTACGAAGACAATTTCTATTACCTCTGGCGCGAAGGCGCATTGCCGTCGAATGTCACGGCCGAGGATCCGCGTCTGGAGGACGCGCTGGAGCGGGCACGCCTGCGCAAGGTCTTCAGCCAGGGCCTGGACAAAGTGATCGGCCAGGTCCTGCCGCTGGCCCGCACCGCCAAGGGTGATCAATGGCAAAGCGGTCGCTGGTACCTGCGGGACAACCACTGCCGATTGGTGCCGGGGGATTCGCCCCTGGGCTATCGCCTGCCATTGGCATCCCAACCTTGGGTCACGGCGGCCGAGTACCCATTCATCCATCCCACCGACCCGAACCAGGATTTGCCCGAGTTGCCCGACACCGAGCGACTGGGCCGCCACGGCGAGCCGGCGACCGAGCAGGATCGGGTTCCGGAGATCGACAAGTCCGCCGATTGGCTGACCCGCACCGCCTTCTGTGCCGAGGCCCGGGAAGGTCGGTTGTACCTGTTCATGCCACCGCTGGAGCGGGTCGAGGATTATCTGGAGCTGGTCAGCGCCATTGAGGCGACGGCCGAGGAGCTGCAATGTCCGGTGCTGCTGGAAGGCTATGAGCCACCGAGCGATCCGCGCCTGAGCAACTTCCGCATCACTCCCGATCCAGGGGTGATCGAGGTCAACGTGCAGCCATCGGCGACGTGGGATGAGTTGGTCGAGCGCACTGAGTTTCTATATGAGGAGGCGCGACAGACCCGGCTGACCACCGAGAAATTCATGATCGATGGCCGGCACACCGGCACCGGCGGCGGTAACCATTTCGTACTGGGTGGGGCGACACCCGCTGACTCACCGTTCCTAAGGCGTCCCGACCTGCTGCGCAGCCTGATCAGTTACTGGCATAACCACCCGTCGCTGTCCTACCTGTTTTCCGGATTGTTCATCGGCCCGACCTCCCAGGCGCCTCGGGTGGACGAGGCGCGCAACGACGCCTTGTACGAGTTGGAAATCGCTTTCGCGCAAATGCCCCAGCCCGGCGAGCAATGCCCGCCCTGGTTGGTCGATCGGCTGTTGCGCAACCTGTTGATCGACGTGACCGGCAACACCCATCGCGCCGAATTCTGCATCGACAAGCTCTATTCGCCGGACGGCGCCACCGGGCGTCTCGGCCTTTTGGAATTGCGGGCATTCGAGATGCCGCCCCACGCGCGCATGAGCCTGGCCCAGCAATTACTGCTGCGGGCGTTGGTGGCGCGGTTCTGGCGTGAACCCTATGCGCCAGCGAAACTGGCGCGCTGGGGCACCGAACTGCATGATCGCTTCCTGTTGCCACACTTCATCGAACAGGATTTTGCCGACGTCATCGCTGAACTGAACGCCGCTGGCTACCCCCTGCGGGCTGAATGGTTCGCCGCCCATCTGGAGTTCCGCTTCCCCAAGGTAGGCGACTACGCAGTCGGCGGTATCGAGCTGCAATTGCGCCAGGCCCTCGAGCCCTGGCATGTGTTGGGGGAGGAGGGCGCGGTGGGCGGTACCGTGCGTTATGTGGACTCGTCCCTGGAGCGCCTGCAGGTCAAGCTCAGCGGCCTGGCGCCGCAACGCTACCTGCTGACGTGCAATGGCGTGCCCGTGCCGTTGCAACCCACCGGGCGGGTCGGCGAGTTCGTCGCCGGGGTGCGTTTCCGGGCCTGGCAACCGGCCAACTGCCTGCAGCCGACCATCCCGGTGCACGCGCCGCTGGTCTTCGATCTGCTCGATACCTGGATGCAACGTTCCGTGGGCGGTTGCCAGTATCACGTGGCCCATCCGGGCGGGCGCAACTACGACAGCCTGCCGGTGAATGCCAACGAAGCCGAGAGCCGGCGGATGGCGCGTTTCTTCCGTCTCGGACACACGCCGGGGAAACTTCCGATTCCCAGCCTGGCAATGGATGACGAGTTTCCTCTCACGCTCGATCTGCGACGGTTCTGAGTCTTACGCGACGCCTGGATATTTCAACTATCCGGGCGTCATGCGCTTGCGCTAGTCTCACCTTTCATTGCCGTCTGCCGAGCTTTCCATGCCTGACCTGCTTGACCGTTACCCGCTGACAACGGGCACCTATCATGAACTGCTGGACGACAGCGGCGCCGTGCGTACGCATTGGCGGCGGCTGTTCGACCAGTTGCAGCGCAGCACGCCGGCCCAGTTGGCCCAGCGCCAGGCGCTGCTGGCCCGGCAGATCCAGGAAAACGGCGTCACCTATAACGTCTATGCGGACCCGAAAGGGGCGGATCGGCCGTGGGAACTGGACCTGCTGCCCCACGTGATCGACGCGCAGGAGTGGAAGCAGCTGTCGGCCGGGATCGCCCAGCGCGCTCGCTTGCTCAATGCCGTGTTGGCCGACCTGTACGGGCCGCAGCGGCTGATCAGCGAAGGGCTGTTGCCGGCGGAGCTGGTGTTCGGTCACAACAATTTCCTTTGGCCGTGCCAGGGCATCGCGCCGCCGGACGGGATCTTCCTGCATTTGTATGCCGTGGATCTGGCGCGTACGCCCGATGGTCGCTGGTGGGTCACCGCAGATCGGACCCAGGCGCCTTCTGGGGCCGGTTATGCGTTGGAAAATCGCATGATCGTCTCGCGGGCCTTCCCCGACCTGTACCGCGACCTGAATGTACGGCACCTCTCCGGTTTCTTCCGCACCTTGCAGGAAACCCTTGCACGACAGGCGCCCAGCGATGGCGAGCCGCCGCTGGTGGTGCTGTTGACGCCAGGGCGGTTCAACGAAAGTTATTTCGAACATCTTTACCTGGCGCGCCAGCTGGGTTATCCGCTGGTGGAAGGCGGTGACCTGACGGTTCGGGACGCTACGGTCTATCTCAAGACCCTCAGCGGGCTGCGGCGGGTCCACGCGATCATGCGTCGGCTCGACGACGATTTCTGCGACCCCCTGGAGTTGCGCACCGATTCGGCCTTGGGCGTGCCAGGCTTGCTGGAGGCGGTGCGCCAGGGCCGGGTGCTGGTGGCCAATGCCTTGGGCAGCGGCGTGCTGGAATCGCCGGGCCTCTTGGGGTTTCTGCCGAAGATCAACCAATTTCTGTTCGGTGAGGAACTGCTGCTGCCGTCCATCGCCACTTGGTGGTGCGGTGAACCACCGGTGCTGGCCCAGGCCTTGGAGAAACTGCCGCAGTTGTTGATCAAGCCGGCGTTTCCTTCCCAAAGCTTCAGCCCGGTGTTGGGTCGTGACCTGAACGAGGCGCAGCGCGGTCAGTTGGCGGCGCGGATACAGGCAAGGCCCTATGCCTATGTCGCCCAGGAGCTGGCGCAACTGTCCCAGGCTCCGGTCTGGCAGGCCGAAGACGGTCACATCCAGCCTCGGGCCATTGGCATGCGCGTGTATGCCGTGTCCGGGAAGGATGACTATCGGGTGCTGTCGGGGGGCTTGACCCGCGTGGCCGCCGAGGCCGACGCTGAAGTGGTGTCGATGCAGCGCGGTGGCGCCAGCAAGGACACTTGGGTGCTGGGGGAGCAAGCGCCTGGCAGTGAGCAATGGACGGCCCAGCGAACCGTAGGTGTCCACGATCTGGTTCGGCGCGATCCGTACCTGCCTTCGCGGGTGGTGGAAAACCTGTTCTGGTTCGGTCGCTACTGTGAACGCTGCGACGACAGCGCGCGGCTGCTGCGGATCATGCTGGCGCGCTATGTCGATGGCGATGACCCTCAGGCCCTGGAATCGGCGGTGTCCCTGGGCGAAAGCCTGATGCTGCTGCCCGATGAGGGCGAACTGCCCGAGCGTCTGCTGGCGGCGTTGCTGGGCGAGGACTGGTCCTTCAGCCTGCGCTCCAACCTGCAACGCTTGCAGTGGGCGGCCTCGCAGGTTCGCGGCAAGCTGTCCCGGGAAAACTGGCAGGCGCTGGTGGAATTGCAGCGCGAAGCCATGGAATTGGAAACCGAGGAGCCGGATTTCGGCGAGCTGCTGGATTTCCTCAACCGATTGGTGATGTCCCTGGCGGCGTTGTCCGGGTTTGCCCTGGATGACATGACTCGCGACGAGGGCTGGCGTTTCTTGATGATCGGTCGGCGCCTGGAGCGCCTGCAGTTTCTCAGCAGCAGCCTGGCCGCGTTTCTGCGGGGCGAAGCGGTGTTCGATCAGGCCGGGCTGGAATGGCTGCTGGAGCTGGGCAATAGCAGCATCACCTACCGCTCGCGTTACCTGGCAGTCGCGCAATTGATCCCGGTGCTCGACCTGTTGCTGCTGGACGAACAGAACCCCCACGCAGTGCTCTTCCAGTTGAAACTGGTGACCCGCACCCTCAAGCGCCTGAACGATGATTTTGGCGCGCCGAAGGACATTGCGTTGCCGGAATTGGTGGCGCGTCTTTCACGCTTTGACCTGCGCTGCCTGGAAAATCCGTTGTTCGGCGAGGCCAGCCTGCGCGCAGCCCTCGACGGGCTGGCCGATCTGTTACAGGAAGTGGCCGATGTCAGTGGCCAGGTTTCCGATCGCCTGGCCTTGCGTCATTTTGCCCACGTCGATGACGTCAGCCAGCGCACGGTGTCCGTCTGATGAACGCTCGCTACCAGATCCTCCACGACACGCATTATCACTACGACAGCCCGGTATCCCTGGCCCAGCAGCTTGCCCACCTGTGGCCGCGGCCCTGTGACTGGCAGCGTTGCACCGAGCAGCAGTTGTTGATCAGTCCGGAGCCGACCACCCGTCGCGATGAGCAGGATGTGTTTGGCAATCCGCTGACGCGCCTGGCCTTTGAACGACCCCATGACGAGTTGCTGGTCAATGCCCGCCTGAGCGTCGAGGTGCTGGCTCGCCCTGTACTGGATTTCAACCTGTCCCCCACCTGGGAGTCGACCTGCAACGCCTTGACCTACAGCGGCCGCCCTCTTGCGGCGCCGCTGCTGGATGCATGCCGCTACCGTTTCGAGTCGCCCTATGTTCACCTCAAGCGTAGCTTCGTCGAGTTTTCCGAAAGTTGCTTCCCGCCGGGGCGCCCGTTGATGCTGGGTGTCCGGGCACTGATGGAAAAGATTTTCGAGGAGTTCACCTTCGATGCCGAGGCGACCCAGGTGGCGACGCCGCTGGTGGAGGTGCTGGAGCGGCGACGGGGCGTGTGCCAGGACTTCGCCCACCTGATGCTGGCCTGCGTGCGCTCGCGTGGGCTGGCGGCACGCTACGTGAGTGGATACCTGCTGACCCAGCCACCGCCCGGCCAACCCCGGCTGATTGGCGCCGATGCGTCCCACGCCTGGGTCTCGGTGTTTTGCCCACTGTTGGGTTGGGTGGACTTCGATCCGACCAACAACGTACAGCCAGCCCTGGAGCACATCACCCTGGCCTGGGGCCGGGATTTTTCCGATGTGTCGCCGCTACGGGGGGTGATCCTGGGGGGCGGCAGCCATGATCCCGAGGTGCGGGTGACGGTGATGCCGTTGGAGTCATGAACCGATTCCTTGTGGGAGCGAGCCTGCTCGCGATAGCGGATGAACAGTCGTATTGAAGCTGGCTGAACTAACGCCATCGCGAGCAAGCTCGTTCCCACAGGTTGTGTGTCGTATTGATAATGAGGTTTCCCCATGTTCCCGGTGTCCATCAAAGGCGTGCTGCAATCCCCCGAGGGCCTGGTCGTGCTGATGCTCAACGAGCGGGATGAATGGGAGTTGCCCGGCGGACGGATCGAGCTGGGCGAAACGGCGTCGCAGTGCCTGGCACGGGAGATCGACGAGGAACTGGCCGTTGAAGTAAGCGTGGGGGAGCCGTTGGATTCGTACTTGTTCGAGGTCATTCCCGGCAAGCATGTCTTTATTTCCACTTACCGCTGCCAATTACTGGGCGGGTTCGTGCCGACGGTCAGTCATGAGCATAAGGAAATCGGGCTGTTCGAGCCGGGCCAATTGCCGGCCAATCTGCCAGTGGGTTATCGCGCGTCGATTATCAAGGCGTTGGGGTTGTGAGGGCCGGCAGCGGGGCTGCCGACCCTGGACACAAACCGTAGGGCCGGATTACATCACCGGGCCCGGAGGGGCTCAGGCGTCGGGCGCCTGGTCTTTCGGTGCGTCAACGTGCTCTTCTGGCGTCACTTCGCCTTCGGTATCCGGGGTCAGTGCTGCTGCTTCCTCTTCAGCTGTAGCTTTCTTGCGCTGAAGCTTTTCCTCTTTCTTCTGCTCCTTGGCCAAGTCTCTCTGACGTTTGGCGAAGGAATAATTGGGTTTAGCCATGGGCGATCCTCTGGGGTCGAAGGTGAGGTTGAGCGGCGCGTATTCTGCCCTGTATCGGGGTCGAGCCGTTAGCTGGGTTTTTGCTCGGCCCACTTTGGCTGCACCGAGGGCTGCCATTCGTCCAGTGCATCGAGCAGGTTTTGCGGTGATTCGCTCACTTGCAGCATGTCACGATGTGGCGCACGGACGAAGCCTTCACCGACGATATGATCGAGAAAACCGGTGAGTTTGCTGTAGAACCCGTTCACCTCCAGCAACCCCAGTGGCTTGCCGTGGTAGCCGAGCTGCCCCCAGGTCCAGACTTCGAACAACTCCTCCAGCGTGCCGAGGCCACCGGGCAGGGCGATGAAGGCATCGCTCAATTCGGCCATGCGCGCCTTGCGGGCATGCATGCCGTCCACCACTTCCAGGCGGGTCAGGCCGCTGTGGCCGATTTCCTTGTCTTTGAGGCTTTGCGGGATGATGCCGATGACTTCGCCGCCGGCCGCCAAGGCCGCGTCGGCGACGATGCCCATCAGGCCCACGGCACCACCGCCGTAGACCAGGGTAAGATTTCGCTCCGCCAGCGCTCGCCCCAGGGCCTGCGCCGCTTCACGGTAGGCGGGGTGGCTGCCGGTGCTGGCGCCGCAAAATACACAAACAGACGCTATGGACATGCTTTACTCCATGATCGGTAACCGATCCAGAGTAAAGCCTGGCCTGGGTTGCGCAAAGCGATTAAACCTCGCGTTGGGTTTTTTCGTAGGTGCCACTGGCGCCGCAGGCATAGGCGGCAAGCAAGCTGCACAACAGGCTGTTGAGGTTCATGATGGGCGCTCCAGAGAGGTGATGGGGCCAATCATAGAGAGGTGTCATACCTCTGGCTGGTTGATTGTGTCCATCAGGCTGATAGCCTTAAGTTGTATACAATCTTTGATTCAGGTCATAGGAACTTGTCTCAAATTCAGGCAGTCTTCCCCTTTGACGGAATTTTGTTAACCATGCCTTGGAGATTCACGATGTTTGCCAAACTTGTTGCAGTATCCCTGTTGACGCTGGCCAGCAGCCAACTGATGGCAGCGGAGTGCAAGACCACCATCGACTCGACCGACCAGATGTCCTTCAACACCAAGGCCATCGAGATCGACAAGAGCTGCAAGACCTTCACCGTTGAGCTGACGCATTCGGGCAGCCTGCCGAAAAACGTCATGGGCCATAACTGGGTGCTGAGCAAAGAGGCTGACATGCAGCCGATCGCCACCGATGGTTTGGCCGCTGGCGTCGACAAGAACTACCTGAAAGAAGGTGATGCTCGCATCATCGCCCACACCAAAATCATTGGTGCCGGGGAGAAAGACTCGGTGACTTTCGACGTATCGAAACTCGATGCCGCTGAAAAATACGGTTTCTTCTGCTCGTTCCCAGGCCACATCTCGATGATGAAAGGCACCGTTACCCTGAAGTAATCCGCTTCAGGCACAAAAAAAGCGCCCCCGTGCAGGGCGCTTTTTTTGTGTCCGGCAATAACCGCACCTCCTGCGGGAGCGAGCTTCATCTGACACAAATTCTGTGTTTGATGAAGACCCCTGTGGGAGCGAGCTTGCTCGCGATGGCGCCAGTTCAGGCACCTTCGAAGTTACGGCGCGTAGGGCATCACCCGCTTGTGCTCGGTCTTGCGATAGGTTTCGCAAATGATCTTGAACGCCTCGTCCCGCACCGGCTTGCCGTGCAGGAACGCGTCGATCTCGGCATAGGTCACGCCGTGGGAGGCTTCGTCCGGCTTGCCTGGCGACAGGTCTTCGAGATCGGCGGTCGGGATTTTTTCCACCAGCGATTCCGGCGCGCCAAAGTCACGGGCGATGGCCCGGACCTGGTTTTTCACCAGGCCGCTCAACGGCGCCAGGTCGCAGGCGCCGTCGCCGAACTTGGTGAAGAAGCCCATCACCGCTTCGGCCGCGTGGTCGGTGCCGATCACCAGGCCCTGCTCGGTCCCCGCGATGGTGTATTGCGCCACCATGCGCATCCGCGCCTTGGTGTTGCCCAGCACGAAGTCCCGCGAGACCGCCGCCTTGCCTTCGAATGCCGCGACTTGCTCGGCCAAGGCCTTGACCGCCGGACCGATGTTGACGGTATGGCGCTCGTCGGGGTCGATGAAGTCCACACAGGCTTGTGCCTCATGCTCGTCGAACTGGGTTTCGTACGGCAGGCGCACGGCGATGAACTTGTAGGCCGCGTTACCGGTTTTTTCCCGCAGCTCGCGCATGGCACGCTGGGCCAGCAGACCGGCGGTCAACGAGTCGACCCCGCCACTGATGCCCAGGACGAGGGACTTGAGCCCGGAGTTGACCAGGCAATCCTGAATAAAGCTCACCCGGCGGGCGATTTCGGCCTTGAGGGCGGCGTCATCGGTGAACGGTGGCTGGACCTTGAGCTGTTCAGCAATCTCACGCTGTACGGCTTGCATGAATTCACTCCTTGCTTGATATGTCAGAAAGGGCGGCAGGTACTTGGAAAACGTGTCGCATGTAGGCGACGAAATTCGGGTCTTTGCAGTGGGTCTTGCCGGGCTCGTCTGAAATCTTGGCCACGGGTTGCCCGTCACAGCTGATCATTTTAAGCACGATGCTCATCGGCTCTACACCTGGAATGTCACAAGTCAGGTTGGTACCAATACCGAAGCTGACATTAATGCGACCACGCAACGCCCGAAAAATCTCCAGGCATTTGGGCAATGTCAGGCTATCGGAGAACACCAGGGTCTTGCTCATCGGGTCGATGCCGAGCTTGTGATAGTGAACGATGGCTTTTTCGGCCCAGATCACCGGATCACCGGAGTCATGGCGCAAGCCGTCGAACAGCTTGGCGAAGAACAGATCGAAGTCCTTCAGGAACGCGTCCATGGTGATGCAGTCGGTCAGCGCGATCCCCAGCAGGCCCCGATACTCGCGCACCCAGCAATCGAGGGCGGCGATCTGGCTGTCGATCAGCCGCGGGCCCAGTTGTTGGTGGGCCATGATCCATTCATGGGCCATGGTGCCCAGGGGTTTCATATCCAGCTCTCGGGACAGGTGCACGTTGCTGGTGCCGACGAAACGTCCGGGGAAGTCGTGCTTGAGCACATTCACGACTTCTTCCTGGACGCGGTAAGAAAACCGACGGCGGGTGCCGAAGTCGGCGACTTGCAGTTCGGCCAATTCGTCGGTACTGGCGTTGGCCGTCAGCCAGTCGAACTTGCGATACAACTGTTCCCGCGCCTGCTCCAGGACAACTTCACGGTAGCGATAGCGGTTGCGTACTTCGCTGACAATGGCCAGCAACGGCACTTCGAACAGAATCACATGCAACCACGGCCCGCGCAGGCGGATAAACAGCTCGCCATTGTCGATGCCGGTGTGGACGTAGCGCAGGTTGAAGCGAAACAGGCCTAGGAAACGCAGGAAGTCCGGCTTCAGAAAGCTGATGCGTTCCAGGAAGCCCAACTGGTCGGCGCTCAGGCTCAGCTCGGCCAGGCGTTCGATCTGGAAGCGGATCTCCGCCAGATACGGTCGCAAGTCCTCGCTGTTGCGGCAGCGAAACTCCCATTCGACTTCGACGTTGGGGTAGTTGTGCAGCACCGCCTGCATCATCGTCAGTTTGTAGAAGTCGGTGTCGAGCAGGTTCTGCACGATACGATCGGCAAACACACTCTCGCTCATAACGGGAATCTCCAGACAGGCCGCTGCGGTGGGCAGCGGGGTGCAGCGGTTGTGTTGAGGGGGTTAGTGGCGCATATCACTCATGATGATTGCCAGTTTTTTTTGGTCACTGGGGCTTTTTTGGCAAAGAGAGTTCTCTGTGGCTTATTGCTGCGGTGTATCCGCGCTCTCGATCTGCTCCAACATCCACTCCACGAAAAGCCGCACTTTGGGCACTTCCGCCGAGTGCTCGGGGTAGGCCAGGTAATAAGCATTGGTGCTTGGCATCGCATGCTGCCAGGGGATGATCAGTTTGCCGTCGGCCAGTTCTTCTTCCACCAGGAACTTCGGCAGCAGGGCGACGCCGCAGCCGACCTGGGCGGCACGGATGCACATGTAGAAGGTCTCGAAGCGTGGCCCGTGGTAGCTGTGTTCGGTGTGGTAGCCCTGGCTGTCGAACCAATCGTGCCAGGCTTGGGGGCGCGAGGCATTTTGCAACAGCACCAGGTCGGCCAGTTGGGTCGGGTCGGTGAAGGGCTGGTCCGGCAGGCTGCCCGGCGCGCAGACCGGCACCAGCTCTTCGCCGAACAGCTTCAGCGATTCGGTGCCGGCCCGCGAGCCTTGGCCGAAGTAGAACGCCAGGTCGCTGCGCCCTTGCAGCAAGTCGTCGGCTTCCTGCTCGCTGCACAGATCCAGATGAATCGTCGGATGCCGCAGGCGCCAGCCCTTCAGGCGCGGGACCAGCCAGCGCGCACCGAAGGTTGGTGGCGTAGATACTCGCAGGACTTCGGTGTCGCCACCGTAGGAACGCAGGTAGTGAGTGGACATTTCTACCTGTGTGAGGATTTTTCGCACCTCTGCCAAGTACAAATCCCCTGCTGGTGTCAGCTGCAAACGGCGGCGCACGCGCCGGAACAGCAGGTGCTGCAGCAATTCTTCCAGTTGCGCGACCTGTTTGCTGACAGCGCTCTGGGTCAGGTTCAGCTCTTCGGCGGCGCGGGTGAAGCTCAGGTGACGGGTCACCGCTTCAAAGCACTGCAGCGCCGTGATCGACGGCAGGTAGCGTTTATTGAGCATGATGAGGCCTTATTTCTTGTCGCTCTGCTTATCTGGGGAGGGGCAGCATGAATAAACGGAATGATATCTCGCTTAAAGGTCGTTTGTTGGCAAGACTCAGGCCAGCTACAACTACAGGTCTGATCAGCCGTGATCGTCCGGCTGCCAATCCTTTGTCTTTCGTTTGAGGAAATCCCCATGGTTGCTGCATTGCTTGATCGTCTGGGCGTTAGCCCGGCCCTGTACCAGAACGGCGCACAACCGGTGCATTCGCCCATCGATGGCAGCCGCATCGGTGCCGTGAACTGGGAAGGTGCCGCCGAGGTCGAGCAACAAGTCAGTCGCGCCGAACATGCCTTCGATCTATGGCGCCAAGTGCCGGCCCCGCGTCGTGGCGAGTTGGTCCGTCAGTTCGGCGATCTGCTGCGCGAGTACAAGGCCGATCTCGGTGAGTTGGTGTCGTGGGAAGCCGGCAAGATCACCCAGGAAGGCCTGGGTGAAGTGCAAGAGATGATCGACATCTGCGATTTCGCCGTCGGCCTGTCCCGTCAGTTGTACGGCCTGACCATCGCCTCCGAGCGTCCAGGCCACCATATGCGTGAGTCCTGGCACCCGCTGGGCGTGGTCGGGGTGATCAGCGCCTTCAACTTCCCCGTCGCGGTCTGGGCTTGGAATACCACGCTGGCTCTGGTGTGCGGCAACGCGGTGATCTGGAAACCGTCGGAAAAAACGCCGCTCACCGCCCTGGCGTGCCAGGCGCTGTTCGAGCGTGTGCTGAAAAACTTCAGCGATGCGCCACCCTACCTGAGCCAGGTGATCATTGGTGGGCGTGATGCCGGTGAAGCGTTGGTGGACGATCCGCGCGTGGCGTTGATCAGCGCCACCGGCAGCACCCGCATGGGCCGTGAAGTGGCGCCGAAAGTCGCCGCGCGCTTTGCCCGCAGCATTCTGGAGTTGGGCGGCAACAATGCGATGATCCTGGCCCCGAGCGCCGACCTGGACATGGCCGTGCGCGCCATCCTGTTCAGCGCCGTCGGCACCGCCGGCCAGCGTTGCACCACCCTGCGCCGGCTGATTGCCCATGAATCGGTGAAAGAAGAGATCGTCACCCGTCTCAAGGCCGCCTATTCGAAAGTGCGCATCGGCCATCCGCTGGAAGGCAACCTGGTCGGGCCGCTGATCGACAAGCACAGCTTCGACAACATGCAGGATGCCTTGGAGCAGGCCTTGAGCGAAGGCGGGCGGGTGTTCGGCGGCAAGCGTCAACTCGAGGATCAGTTCCCGAATGCCTACTACGTGTCTCCGGCCATCGTCGAGATGCCGGAGCAGAGTGACGTCGTGCGCAGCGAAACCTTCGCACCGATCCTGTATGTGGTCAGCTACAAGGACTTCGCCCAGGCCCTGCAGTTGAACAATTCCGTGCCCCAGGGCCTGTCGTCATGCATCTTCACCACCGACGTGCGTGAGGCCGAACAGTTCATGTCGGCGGTGGGCAGCGACTGCGGCATCGCCAACGTCAACATCGGCCCGAGCGGCGCGGAAATCGGCGGCGCCTTTGGCGGTGAGAAAGAGACCGGCGGCGGCCGCGAATCCGGCTCCGACGCCTGGCGCGGCTACATGCGCCGCCAGACCAACACCGTGAACTACTCGCTGGAGTTGCCGTTGGCGCAGGGGATTACCTTCGACTGAGGTCGTTTGGGCCGGCTCTTCAACTCATGAAGATCGCCGGTGGGAGCGAGCTTGCTCGCGATGACGGCGGCACATCCAATAGGGAAGTGACTGAAGGACCGCTATCGCGAGCAAGCTCGCTCCCACACTGAATAGTGTGATGGTTGGGTTTCATTTCCGGAGTCTGGCAATGCCGTTACGCGAAGAATGTCTGTGGGAAAAGCTGACGCCGCAAAGGCCCGAAAACACTGCGCTGACGGGCGAAATCACCGTCGATGTCTGTGTGATCGGTGCCGGTTTCACCGGCCTGTCGGCAGCGGTGCACTTGCTGGAACAGGGCAAGCGTGTTGCCGTGTTGGAGGCCCATCGGGCCGGGCACGGTGGATCGGGACGTAACGTCGGCCTGGTGAACGCCGGCCTGTGGATCCCGCCGGACGACATCGAGGCCGGCTTCGGCGAAGCGGTGGGCAGCCAGCTCAACCGCATGCTGGGCGCCGCGCCAGCATTGGTGTTCAGCCTCGTCGACAAATACAACATCGATTGCCAACTGCGCCGCGAAGGCACCTTGCACATGGCCCATAACGCCAGGGGCGAGGCGGACCTGCGCAGTCGCGAAGAACAATGGAAACGCCGCGGAGCCCCGGTGGAATTGCTCACCGGCCAGGTCTGTGCCGAGGCCACTGGCACATCCAAGATCGCCGCGGCTTTGCTCGATCGGCGCGCCGGTACACTCAACCCGATGGCCTATACCAGCGGGTTGGCCAAGGCGGCGAAGGACCTGGGTGGCCAGTTGTTCGACCATTCACCTGTGACACGCCTGGAGCGTCAGGGCCAGCGCTGGTCGGTGCAGACCGCCCAGGGGGCGGTGCTGGCCGAGCAGGTGGTGATCGCCTCCAACGCCTATACCGAAGGCGACTGGACCGAGCTGCGGCGTAATTTCTTCCCCGGTTATTACTACCAGGTGGCCTCCGTCCCGCTGACCGATGAGGCGGCTCGACGCATTCTGCCGGGTGGGCAAGGTTCGTGGGATACGCGCCAGGTGTTGAGCAGCATCCGTCGGGACAAGGACGGTCGGTTACTGCTGGGAAGCCTGGGCAATGGCAATCGCAAGCCGACCTGGTTCCTCAAGGCCTGGGCCGACCGGGTGCAACAGCACTATTTCCCCTACCTCAAGCCGGTGGAGTGGGAATGCACCTGGACCGGTTGCATCGCCTTCACGCCCGATCATCTGATGCGCCTGTTCGAACCTGCCCCGGGCCTGGTGGCCGTGACTGGCTATAACGGTAGGGGCGTGACCACCGGTACGGTGGTGGGCAAGGCCTTCGCCGATTACCTGTGCCACGGTGACACCAAGGCGCTGCCGATTCCCTTCGCGCCCATGCAGCCATTGGCCGGGGTGGGCTTGCGCAGTTGTTTGTATGAGGCGGGTTTTTCGTTGTATCACGCGGGCCAGTGCCTGCGGATCGTGATTTGAGTGTTGAAAAATGTTGCCGGAACCGACGTTTTCCGGCGCAGCGTCTAGCCTGTTATGGTGCGGGTTGTAGCAGTCGCGCACCGACAGTGTGCAGTTCGGTGACGTAGGTTGTTACACAGTGGTTGCACGTCGTTTCATGCGATGGTTGCAATGATGGCTCATGGAGGGTTTTACCTAATTAGATGAAAGGTTGCACCTCGTGCGGTTTAGACGGTTGCACGCCCCATGAAAAAGGGCCCGAAACAGTCGAAATAACAATAAAGCAGCGACTTTTTTCAGAATAAAAAACCGATGGCACGGCCCTTGCTCTTAGCTTCTCAGTGAAATGAAGTCGCAGTGCCAACTAAAAAAAACCTTGGAGCACCACCTCATGTCCCAGACGTTTTACAAGAAAGGCTTTCTGGCCCTCGCAGTGGCAACTGCGCTGGGTGTTTCTGCGTTTGCACAGGCCGACATCAAGATCGGCGTAGCGGGTCCCATGACAGGCGCCAACGCGGCATTTGGCGAACAGTACATGAAGGGTGCACAGGCCGCGGCAGACGAGGTCAATGCCAAGGGCGGCGTGAACGGCGAGAAGATCGTGCTGGTCAAGGGCGATGACGCTTGCGAACCGAAGCAGGCCGTTACGGTAGCCAAGGACCTGACCAACCAGAAAGTGGCGGGTGTGGTCGGTCACTTCTGCTCTTCGTCGACCATCCCGGCCTCCGAGATCTACGACGAAGCAGGCATCATCGCCATCACCCCGGGTTCTACCAACCCGGCTGTTACCGAGCGCGGCCTGAGCGCCATGTTCCGTATGTGCGGGCGTGACGACCAGCAAGGCATCGTCGCCGGCGACTACATCGTCGACGTGCTCAAGGGCAAGAAAGTCGTCGTGCTGCACGACAAGGACACCTACGGCCAGGGCCTGGCGGATGCGACCAAGGCGCAGTTGGAAAAACGTGGCGTGAAGCCGGTGCTGTATGAAGGCCTGACCCGTGGCGAAAAAGACTTCAGCACCATTGTCACCAAGATCCGCGGCGCCGGTGCCGATGTCGTGTACTTCGGTGGCCTGCACCCGGAAGCCGGGCCCCTGGTTCGTCAACTGCGTGAGCAAGGCCTCAAGGACGTCAAGTTCATGTCCGACGACGGTATCGTGACCGACGAACTGGTCACTACCGCTGGCGGCCCGCAATTTGTCGACGGCGTGCTGATGACCTTCGGTGCCGACCCGCGCCTGCTGCCAGACAGCAAGGCCGTGGTGGACGCATTCCGTGCCAAGGGCACTGAGCCGGAAGGCTACACCCTGTACGCCTACGCTTCGGTCCAGACCCTCGCGGCTGCCTTCAATGGCGCCAAGAAAAACGACGGTGAAGCCGCAGCCAAGTGGCTCAAGGCCAACTCGGTCCAGACGGTAATGGGCAAGAAGGAGTGGGACGCCAAGGGCGACCTGAAAGTCTCCGACTACGTGGTTTACGAGTGGGACAAGGAAGGCAAATATCACCAATTGGAAAAACAGAAGTGATTTGAAGGGATGACCGGCCTGCGGCAAGGGAGCCCGCTTCCTTGCCGCAGAGACTGTGTTCACCCTTTGCGGATTGGCATTAGCCAAAAGGCCCGTCTGTTTTTTCTCTACGAGCCGCACATCTTCGGGGGCGCGGAGCCTCGGGCTCGTCGTCGCGCCCTCCGAGGTTGTGCAGTCTCTCCAATTGCGTGAGATTGCGTTATGGATGGTATTTTCCTGCAGCAACTGGTCAACGGCCTGACCCTCGGGTCGGTCTATGGCCTGATCGCCATCGGCTACACAATGGTCTATGGCATCATCGGCATGATCAACTTCGCCCATGGCGAGGTTTACATGATCTCTGCGTACCTCGCGGCGATCAGTCTGGCTCTGCTGGCATACTTCGGTATTGAATCCTTCCCTCTACTGATGCTCGGCACACTGGTCTTCACCATCGTCGTCACGGCGGTGTATGGCTGGGTCATCGAGCGTGTCGCCTACAAACCCTTGCGTAACTCCACCCGACTGGCACCGCTGATCAGCGCCATCGGTATTTCGCTGATCCTGCAAAACTACGCACAGATCGCCCAGGGCGCGAAGCAGCAAGGCGTTCCCACCCTGCTGACGGGGGCCTGGCGCGTCGAAGTCGGCACGGGCTTCGTACAACTGACTTACACCAAGGTCTTCATCCTGGTCGCAGCGTTTGCCGGGATGGCCCTGCTGACCTACGTCATCAAGTACACCAAGCTCGGCCGCATGTGCCGCGCGACCCAGCAAGACCGCAAGATGGCCTCGATCCTGGGGATCAATACCGACCGGGTGATTTCCTACGTGTTCATCATCGGTGCCGCGATGGCGGCCCTGGCCGGCGTGCTGATCACCATGAACTACGGCACGTTCGACTTTTATGCCGGATTCATCATCGGCATCAAGGCATTCACCGCAGCGGTACTCGGCGGGATCGGCTCACTGCCTGGTGCGATGCTCGGCGGGATCATTCTCGGGATCTCCGAGTCGCTGTTCTCCGGCCTGGTCAACTCGGACTACAAAGACGTCTTCAGCTTCTCGCTGCTCGTTCTCGTTCTGGTCTTTCGGCCTCAAGGTCTGCTCGGCCGTCCTCTTGTGTCGAAGGTGTAAGCGATGTCATCAACCACTAAAAAAACCATTGATCTCAAAAGAAGCCTGGTTGACGCGATTCTTGCCGGTCTTGTCGCCTTGATTGTGTTCGGCCCGATTGTCGGCGTGGTCCTGGACGGCTACGGCTTCAACCTGCAACCGACCCGTGTGGCATGGATTGTCGCCATCGTCATGGCTGGCCGCTTTGCCCTGGGCCTGTTCCTGCAAACGCCCAAGGGCCTGAAAATTCTGGAAGGCTTCGAAAGCACCGGTTCCGGGGTTCATGTACTGCCGCCTGATTATAAAACCCGGTTGCGCTGGATCATCCCGCTGGTGATCGTCATCGCCGTGGTGTTCCCGTTCTTCTCCAACTCATACCTGCTGGGCGTGGTCATCCTTGGGTTGATCTACGTGCTGCTGGGGTTGGGCTTGAACATTGTGGTCGGCCTGGCCGGTCTGCTCGACCTGGGCTACGTGGCGTTCTACGCCATTGGTGCCTATGGACTGGCGCTCGGCTATCAGTACCTGGGGCTGGGGTTCTGGACGGTGCTGCCACTGGCTGCGATCACGGCGGGGCTGGCCGGTTGCATCCTCGGTTTTCCGGTGTTGCGCTTGCATGGTGACTATCTGGCGATCGTGACTCTGGGCTTCGGTGAAATCATCCGGTTGATCCTCAATAACTGGCTGAGCCTGACCGGTGGCCCGAACGGCATGCCGGCACCGTTGCCAACCTTTTTCGGTCTGGAGTTCGGTAAAAGAGCCAAGGACGGCGGTGTCCCGTTCCATGAGTTTTTCGGCATCGCCTACAACCCGGACGTGAAGTACTACTTCATCTACGCGGTGTTGTTCCTTGTCGTACTGGCCGTGTTGTACATCAAGCATCGCCTGACCCGCATGCCGGTCGGTCGTGCCTGGGAGGCCTTGCGTGAAGATGAGATCGCCTGCCGCTCAATGGGCCTGAACCACGTCCTGGTCAAACTCTCGGCATTCACCATCGGTGCCTCGACGGCCGGCCTGGCCGGGGTGTTCTTCGCCACTTACCAAGGTTTCGTCAACCCGACATCGTTCACCTTCTTCGAATCGGCGCTGATCCTCGCCATCGTGGTGCTGGGCGGCATGGGCTCGACCATTGGCGTGGTGATTGCGGCCTTCGTGCTGACCGTCGCCCCGGAACTGCTGCGCGGCTTCGCGGAGTACCGTGTGCTGCTGTTCGGAATACTGATGGTGTTGATGATGATCTGGCGCCCTCGCGGCCTGATCCGCATCAGTCGCACGGGTGTGACGCCGCGTAAAGGAGTAGCGCCATGAGCGAAGTCGTACTCTCTGTCGAAAACCTGATGATGCAATTTGGTGGGATCAAGGCCCTCAATGACGTCAGCCTGCAAGTCAAACGCAACTCGATCTTCGCCCTGATCGGCCCCAACGGCGCGGGCAAGACCACGGTGTTCAACTGCCTGACCGGGTTCTACAAGGCCACGGGCGGCAAAATCGAACTCAATGTGCGTGGTGAGCAGACCGATGTCATCAAGTTGTTGGGCGAGGCGTTTCGTCCGACGGACTTTGTATCGCCGAAATCCTTCGCCAGCCGGATGTACTACAAAATGTTCGGCGGCACCCATCTGGTGAACCGCGCCGGCCTGGCGCGCACTTTCCAGAACATTCGCCTGTTCAAGGAAATGTCGGTGCTGGAAAACCTGCTGGTGGCCCAGCACATGTGGGTCAACCGCAGTCTGGTGGCGGGCATCCTCAACACCAAGGGCTACCGCAAGGCTGAAAGCGATGCCCTGGACCATGCCTTCTACTGGCTGGAGGTGGTGGACTTGGTGGATTGTGCCAACCGCCTCGCCGGGGAGCTTTCCTACGGTCAGCAGCGCCGTCTGGAAATTGCCCGGGCCATGTGCACCCGTCCGCAGATCATCTGCCTCGACGAACCGGCCGCAGGCCTCAACCCTCAGGAAACCGAAGCGCTGAGCGCAATGATCCGGCTGCTGCGCGACGAGCACGATCTGACCGTGGTGCTGATCGAACACGACATGGGCATGGTAATGAGTATTTCCGACCACATCGTGGTGCTGGACCACGGCACGGTGATCGCCGAGGGCGGTCCCGAGGCGATTCGCAACGACCCGAAAGTGATTGCGGCCTACCTGGGTGCCGATGAAGAGGAGCTGGTATGAGTGGGCCTATCCTCGAACTCAAGGAACTGGACGTGTTCTACGGGCCGATCCAGGCCTTGAAAAAAGTCTCGCTGCACATCGGCGAAGGCGAGACCGTGAGCCTTATCGGCTCCAACGGTGCCGGCAAGTCCACGCTGCTGATGTCGATTTTCGGCCAGCCGCGAGCGGCGAGCGGGCAGATCATCTACCAGGGCGTGGACATCACCCACAAATCGTCCCACTACATCGCGTCCCACGGCATCGCGCAGTCGCCGGAAGGGCGGCGGGTATTCCCTGACATGACCGTCGAGGAAAACCTGCTGATGGGCACCATCCCCATCGGTGACAAGTACGCCAGTGAAGACATGCAGCGTATGTTCGAACTGTTTCCGCGACTCAAGGAGCGGCGCAACCAGCGGGCCATGACCATGTCTGGCGGCGAGCAGCAAATGCTCGCCATCGCCCGGGCGTTGATGAGCCGGCCGAAGTTGTTGCTGCTCGACGAGCCGAGCCTGGGGCTGGCACCGATCGTGGTGAAACAGATCTTCGCTACCCTGCGTGAATTGGCGGCCACCGGCATGACCATCTTCCTGGTGGAGCAGAACGCCAACCACGCCCTCAGGCTGTCGGACCGAGCCTATGTGATGGTCAACGGTGAAATCCGTCTGACCGGCACCGGCAAGGAGCTGCTCGCCAACGAAGAGGTGCGCAACGCGTATCTGGGCGGGCATTGAGGCGGGTGCAGCAATGACAAAGCCCGGCGAGTGATCGCCGGGTTTTTTATTTCCGGAATCCACCGCTAAATCCCTGTGGGAGCGAGCTTGCTCGCGATAGCGGAGCGTCAGTCACTTGATGGGGCGCTGACCCACCGCCTTCGCGAGCATGCTCGCTCCCGCAGGGATTTTCTTTGTAGTGAAGAATTGTGGACAACAATCCTGAACCCTTGCCAAACCGCGACATAAAGTCGCCGCAAATAGTTGTTTTGTCACAGTTTTGACTTGTCCCCGTTTGCTGTGGAGCCGACTGTGGGTAACGTGGGAGTATCTGGCTGAAAGCCTTTCAAACCGTGGCTTCCAGGCCTGTGGTTGTTTTTTGATCAGTGGTTTTTGATCGAGCTGGAGCGAGGCTTGTCAACCCTTTTATGCACAGCGCCAAGGGCGCGAAAATTTGTCGGCAAGCCTGTGGATAAGTCTGTGACTAAACTCTGGAAAGACCGCGCTGAGGGCCGCCGTTACTGGCTTGGAGCCATCGCTCCCTGAGCTGTGGCTTATAGCAGAAAACTTTAGCTGCACAACCCGCGTTGTGCGGTCAAGGGAAAATAAATTTCAAATGCTCCGCAAAGCCTTGTGCACAGCGGCTTGCAGCGTTTGCACTTGCCCCCGATTACTGTGGACGTGCCTGTGGATAAGGTGCGGGCAATTGGCTGCAAGCCTTGTCTGATAAGGCTTGGCGGCAATTGATTGTTTTATGAACAGCTACGGCACCAAAAGCTTGTTCCCGCAAGCCTTGCCGGTAGCGTGTCAGGCCGGGCATGCTGTTGGCCGATTTCCATTCAAATGGCTGCCTTAAGCCCGAAGCAAGGAGAACACGATGTCCAACACCCTGTTTATCACCGGTGCGACGTCCGGTTTTGGTGAAGCCTGTGCCCGTCGTTTTGCCGAGGCTGGCTGGAAGCTGGTGCTGACCGGTCGTCGTGAAGAACGCCTCAATGCCCTGTGCGCCGAGCTGTCGAAGCAGACTGAGGTCCATGGCCTGGTGCTGGATGTGCGTGATCGCAAGGCCATGGAAGAAGCCATTGCCAACCTGCCGCCGTCTTTCGCCACGTTGCGCGGGCTGATCAACAACGCCGGCCTGGCCCTGGGCGTTGACCCGGCGCCCAAGTGTGACCTCGATGATTGGGACACGATGGTCGACACCAACGTCAAAGGCCTGATCTATAGCACTCGTCTGCTGCTACCACGGTTGATCGCCCACGGTCGTGGCGCCGGGATCATCAACCTAGGCTCCATCGCCGGCAACTACCCGTACCCGGGCAGCCATGTGTATGGCGCGAGCAAGGCGTTCGTCAAACAGTTCTCCCTGAACCTGCGCTGCGACCTGCAAGGTACCGGGGTGCGGGTGAGTAATATCGAGCCGGGCCTGTGCGAGAGCGAATTCTCTCTGGTGCGTTTCGGCGGCGATCAGGAGCGCTACAACGCCACCTACGCCGGGGCCGAGCCGATCCAGCCGCAGGACATTGCCGACACCATCTTCTGGGTGCTCAACACGCCAGCGCACATCAATATCAATAGCCTGGAGCTGATGCCGGTAAGCCAGACCTGGGCCGGGTTTGCCATCGAGCGCAACAAGGCATAGAGGCGTTACGCCAGATATTCGGCCAACCCGCGGTAGCAGGTCAGCAGGTGATACGGCGTGGTGGACGGCATGTCCCGACGGCTGACGATGCCATCGGCGTCCAGGCATTCGTTCCAGCCCTTGGCGTGCAGGAAAAGTTGCTGCAGCGCCTGCAATTGATGCAGCAACACCGCTTGGCTACCCGGGCGCAATGTGAGTGCGCGCAGGTACTCGGCCTGGGCCCAGATGCGCTGGGTTGCGTCTCGCGGGGCAGCGGGCGACACCAGGCTCAGCATGGCGCAGACAGCGCCGGACTGTGGGTTCACGCCTTGTTGCTCGGTGAGGCCGAAGCTGCGCTCCAGGGCGGTGTGCAACTTGCCGTCGCGCAGCAGGGGCGAGGAGGCCAACAGGAAATACCACTCGAACTGGTGCCCCGGCTCGAACCAGTTATCCACAGCCTTGAGCGGTTTCTCCATCATGACGCGCTGTTGCGGGTCGATGAAACGCTTGAACATGCCGTCGCACAGGCTCAGCAGCGCCTGGCGGACGTTGGCGTCTTCGCGAACCGAGAGGGTGGCGAGGAAGGCTTCGGCCAAGTGCATCAAAGGGTTTTGCAACGGGCCGGATCCGAGCGTCGACCAATCGCGCTTGAGGCTGGCTTCGTAGAGGCCGTCTGCGCTGGCAAAGCGTCGGCCGATGACTTCCAGGGCGGCGTTGAGTACCGATTCCACCAGCGGCTCGCGGACTTTGCCCCAGTAATGGGCGCAGGCGAACAGGATGAAGGCGTGGGTGTAGAGGTCTTTGCCGGTGTCCAGCGGCGTGCCTTGCGGGTCGATGCTGTAGAACCAGCCGCCGTGCTCGGCATCGTGGAAATGCCGTTGTAGCGAGCGGAACAGGGCGCCAGCTCGTTCCTCGGCCTGGGGCACTTCGCCGATCAGGCTGGCGAACACATACAACTGTCGCGCACAGGCCATGGCGCGGTAACGCTGGGGGGGCAGCGGCGTGTGTTCGGCGTCCAGGGATTCATAGGGCAATGCCAATTCGGCATTCCAGCCCGGGCCTAGCCACATTGGTACGATCACGTCGTGAAAATGCTGACGCACCGTGGCGAACAGGGCGGTCAATTCAGGCTGAGGGGCGGGGCGGGAAGCATCAGGCATTGGCGGACGTCGTCACGGCAGGGGGCGATTGCGCGACATGGTAGCAGAGTGACCGACTCCAGAGAGGTGGTGCCTGTAAGTCCGTCATCGCGAGCAAGCTCGCTCCCACAGGGGGCGGTGTACACCGACCAAACTGTGGAAGCAGGCTGGCTTCTACCAGGGCCGGTGTACCCCGATCAAGCTGTGGAAGCAGGCTGGCTTCTACAAGGGCCGGTGCACCCCGATCAAACTGTGGAAGCAGGCTGGCTACTACCAGGGCCGGTGTACCCCGATCAAGCTGTGGAAGCAGGCTGGCTTCTACAAGGGCCGGTGCACCCCGATCAAACTGTGGGAGCGAGCTTGCTCGCGATAGCGGCCGGGCAGGCGCTAAAGAATCAGCCCGCCAACAACCAAACCCCAGTCGCCGCCGAAGCCGCCCCGGCCAGCCGCACCAGAGGTGCAGCCGCGCGCGGCAACACGCGAACCAGGGCGAAACCTGCGCCATGCAGCGCCGCCGTGGCCGCGACGAACCCTGCCGCATAGGCCCACGGGCTCGACATGGCTGGCAGCTCCAAACCGTGGGCCACGCCATGGAACAGCGCAAACACGGCCGTTGCAGCAACCGCCAGGCTCAACGGCGGACGTACCGCCAATGCCACCGCCAGGCCGAGGGCCAGCACCGAAGCGGCAATCCCACTTTCCAGCGCCGGCAGGTTCATGCCTTCAAAGCCCAGCGAACCGCCGATCAGCATGGCGGCAACGAAGGTGCATGGCAGCGCCCAGCGCGCGGCACCTTGTTGCTGCGCGGCCCACAAACCAACTGCCAGCATTGCCAGCAAATGATCGAGCCCGCCGATGGGATGGCCGAGGCCGGCGATCAGGCCATTGTCGCCATGGCCGGGGTGGGCGAAGGCCAGGGCCGGCGTCAGCAGCAGGGCGAGGGCGCCGAGGATGCGTTTGAATGTCATGGATAGCTTTCCTTGTTGAAGGTCGAAAAAATCAGGCAGCGGTCAGCAGTCCCTGGCGCTCGATGAACGCAATGATGGCGTCCAGGCCCTGGCCGGTCTTCTGGTTGCTGAACACGAACGGCTTGCCGTTGCGCATCCGCTGGGTGTCGCTGTCCATCATTTCCAGGGACGCGCCCACCAGCGGTGCCAGGTCGATTTTGTTGATCACCAGCAGGTCAGACTTGCAGATGCCCGGTCCGCCCTTGCGTGGCAGCTTGTCGCCGGCCGAGACGTCGATCACATAGATGGTCAGGTCCGACAGCTCCGGGCTGAAGGTCGCCGACAGGTTGTCGCCGCCCGATTCCACCAGGATCAGATCCAGGCCGGGGAAGCGCCGGTTCAACTGGTCCACCGCTTCGAGATTGATCGAGGCGTCTTCGCGAATGGCGGTGTGCGGGCAGCCGCCGGTCTCCACGCCGATGATCCGCTCCGGCGCCAGGGCCTCGTTGCGTACCAGGAAGTCGGCGTCTTCGCGGGTGTAGATGTCGTTGGTGACGACCGCCAGGTTGTAGCGTTCACGTAGAGCCAGGCACAGGGCCAGCGTCAGGGCGGTTTTGCCGGAGCCCACCGGGCCGCCGATACCGACGCGCAGAGGTTGTGTATTCATGAGTGTCTCCTAGGAACGGAACAGACGGCTGTACTGGCGCTCATGGGCCATGCACGCCAGGGACAGGCCAAACGCGGCGCTGCCGTAATGATCGGGGTCGAGGTTCGAAGCGTTGTGCTGGGCCTGTTGCAGCAGCGGCAGCAGTTCGCTGGTCAGGCGTTGGGCGGCTTGCTGGCCCAGGGGCAGGGTTTTCATCAGCACCGCCAGTTGGTTTTCCAGCCAGCTCCACAACCAGGCGGCGAGGGCGTCCTGAGGGCTGATACGCCAGGCGCGGGCAGCCAGGGCCCAGCCCAGGGCCAGGTGCGGTTCGCGGCGTTGTTCGAGAAAGCGCCGCGCGGCGACATCCAGTTCCGGCAAGCCGCCCAGCAACTGCTGCAACGAATAGCCCATCTGCCGGCTCTCCTGGTGCAGCTCGCGGGTTTCCCGGCTGGCGCGGTGTTCTTCGCAGTGTCGCAGCAGGGCATCCCAGTCGTCGGCGGCGGCTGCGCTGCAGTGGGCCAGCAGCAAGGGCGCTTCGAAACGTGCCAGGTTCAGCAGCAATTGATCGCTGATCCAGCGGCGCGCATCGTCGGGATTTTTGACCTGGCCGTTATCCACTGCCATTTCCAGCCCCTGGGAATAGCTGTAGCCGCCAATCGGCAATTGCGGGCTGGCCAGACGCAGCAGCGCCCAGGCCGGGTTCATGTGCGCACGCCGAATTGATGCAGGCGTGGCGCGTAGTTGAAATCTTCGTCACCGTGGCGTGAATGATGATGGCCGCCGCCATAGGCGCCATGTTCTGGCTGGAATGGGGCTTCGATGGGTTCGGCGCTGGCGCCCAGTTGTTCGAGCATCGCCTTGAGCACGTAATCGTCCAGCAGGCGCAACCAGCCAGCGCCCACTTGCAAGGCGACATGACGGTTACCCAGGTGATAGGCCGCGCGAGTCAGTTCGAACGCATTGGCGCAGGTGACGTGCAGCAGTTGTTCGGGGCGGGCGCAGACACGCACGATACGACCGTCTTCGGCCTGCAGGCATTCGCCGTCATACAGCGGCGGCTGGCCTCGCTCCAGAAACAACCCCACATCCTCACCCTCGGCACTGAAACAGCGCAGGCGGCTTTTGCTGCGGGCATCGAAGGTCAGGTGCAGCTCGGCGTCCCAGCGCGGTTGAGTATCGATTCTGCGGTGAATCACCAGCATCGGAGTGCTTCCAGCAATGAACGGTGCTGTGTTTAGAGCAAGGGGCTTGCCAATCGAAGGGAGTGTAGGAAATAGCGCTAGGAATGCTGGGATGGTGTTTCAGGAGACGTTAGGTTGTGTTCCGTATTGGTGCGCACTCTGATTGCGCGCACCATATTGTGGCGCACGAGAAAACTGTGGAAGCGAGCTTGCTCGCGATAGCGGTGGAACAGCCAATATCAGTGTCGGCTGACACATCGCCATCGCGAGCAAGCTCGCTCCCACAGTGAAGTAGGGTGCCAGTTACTCGGTGCTGCCCAACCCTTGCCAATGCTTGAGGCCAATAAAGATAAACCGCAGTTGTTGGGTGATTTTCACCTGCGGGGTGAGGTGCTCGGGCAAGGCTTCGGCGGGTGGGTCGATGATGTCCGGCAGGGTGGCGAACACGCTCTTGACGATGAGGTCGGCCATCACGCTTAACCCGGCCAGGTCCAGGTGCTGCAGCTTGGGCATCAAGGCCAGGTCGGCAGCCAGGTCCGAGCTGATGCCTTCGCGCAGTTGGCCGATGGCTTGGCGTACCGGCAGGGAGCCGCCATATTGCTCGCGCGCCAGGAACAGGAACTGCGAGCGATTGGCTTGCACCACATCGAGAAAGATCCGCACTGAGGCATCGATAATGCCGCCCATGACGAATTCGTTGTGACGCACCAGGCGGATGGTTTCACGGAAGGTCTGGCCGACTTCGCTGACCAGTGCCAGGCCCAGTTGGTCCATGTCGTCGAAGTGTCGATAGAAACCGGTGGGCACGATACCCGCTGTCCTGGCGACTTCCCGCAGGCTCAGGCTACCGAACCCTCGGCCGCATTCCATCAAATGACGGGCAGCATCCATCAGGGCAATTCGGGTCTGTTGCTTCTGTTCGGCGCGGGGCAGCATTGCAGGGCTGGCTTCTGGTTCACGGGAGCGACGCACTCTAGCAAATCGGCTTTGCCGGCGTCGAACGGTAGAAAGGGATCAGGCGGGGAAAACCAGGCTTTTAAAAGTCAAAAGCCCGATTGGCGGAATCGGGCTTTTTTCAGGGCCACCATGGGCTCAGCTCACTGCGCTGTTGCGTTCGATCACACGGTCACCACCGCCTTCGGCGAGGGTCTGGCCTTGTGGAGTGCGCTCGGAACCGTCAGCTGCCAGGGTTTGGCCTTGTGGAGTGCGCTCGGAACCGTCAGCTGCCAGGGTCTGGCCTTGTGGAGTGCGCTCGGAACCGTCAGCTGCCAGGGTCTGGCCTTGTGGAGTGCGCTCGGAACCGTCAGCTGCCAGGGTCTGGCCTTGTGGAGTGCGCTCGGAACCGTCAGCTGCCAGGGTCTGGCCTTGTGGAGTGCGCTCGGAACCGTCAGCTGCCAGGGTCTGGCCTTGTGGAGTGCGCTCGGAACCGTCAGCTGCCAGGGTCTGGCCTTGTGGAGTGCGCTCGGAGCCGTCAGCTGCCAGGGTCTGGCCTTGTGGGGTACGGTCGGAACCACCCTCGACCAGGCCTTTTTCTTCCAGGCGGTCACGACCACCTTCAGCGACAGTCTGGCTGTAGACAGAATGGTTGTCCTTGACCTGCGGCGTGGCTTGTTCCGAAGCTGGCAGCGCGAAGGCAGTGGAGGCCAGCAGTGAGAGAGACAGGCTCATCAGTAATTGGCGTTTCATGATCGTTGCTCCTTGGGAGGGCGATAAAGTGGGTACGAGGGCAATGCTACTCTCGATAAGTCGATATAAAAGTTCATAAACGCAATGGTAATAATCAACGGAATTGATTGTTCTGGGCGAAGGCTCTAAATCAGGCGTTTCCGAGGTGCTGTTTTGCACTGAGGTGGGTATTTTGTACCCACTGGCGCCTCGCAAAAGTGCGGCTGTGGTAACAGGTTGTTGGCTGATTGGTCAGGATTTCGGCATTTTTTTGTGCCGTTCATCGGCACCTGTTGGCCGTTTAGCCAGTCCAACCCTTCACAACGAACCGATTACAGGTTCGTGTTTCTCAGACGTCGCGATCTTGGACGCTGACTTGTCATCTGGAGCCTTGTGCATGACGCGCACCTCAAAAATCCTCGCCTGGTGCTTTGCCAGCCTCGCTGTCCTGCTGGCGCTGCTGGTAGTGGTCATCGCCTTCTTCGATTGGAACCGGATCAAGCCCCCACTCAACGCCAAGGTTTCCGAGGAGTTGCACCGCCCGTTCGCCATCAACGGCAACCTGGCGGTGGTCTGGCGGCGTGAGCCAGAGGAGGGAGGCTGGCGGGCCTGGTTACCGTGGCCCCATGTGGTGGCCGAGGACTTGAGCCTGGGTAACCCGGAGTGGTCGAAAACCCCGCAGATGGCCACGCTCAAGCGTGTCGAGCTGCGTATCTCACCCTTGGCCTTACTGGCCCGGCGAGTCGCGATTCCCCGTATCGACCTGACCGAGCCCGACGCCAACCTGCAACGCCTGGCCGACGGGCGCGCCAACTGGACCTTCCAGTTCGACCCGAAAGACCCGGACGCCGAGCCATCCAGCTGGGTGGTGGACATCGGCGCCATCGGCTTCGACAAGGGGCACGTCACCCTTGACGACCAAACACTGAAGACTCGCCTCGACTTGCTGATCGACCCATTGGGCAAACCCATTCCGTTCAGCGATATCGTCGGTGACAAAGCCGCGAAGAAAGCTCGGGACCAAGGCGCGGTGCCTCAGGATTATGCGTTTGCCTTCAAGGTCAATGGGCAGTACCACGGGCAGAACCTCACTGGCTCTGGCAAGGTTGGCGGCTTGCTGGCATTGCAGGACGCGTCACAACCCTTTCCCTTGCAGGCCCAGGCGAAAATCGGTGACACCCGTGTTGAACTGGCCGGGACCCTCACCGACCCGAAGAACCTGGGTGCCCTGGATCTGAGCTTGAAGTTGGCCGGCAACAGCCTGGCCCATCTCTATCCCCTGACCGGCGTGACCCTGCCGGATTCGCCGCCTTATTCCACCGACGGGCGCCTGAGCGCCAAGCTCCATGAGCCTGATGGGGCGCGTTTTCGCTATGAGGGTTTCAACGGCAAGATCGGCGACAGCGATATCCATGGCGACCTGGCCTATGTTGCCAGCCAGCCGCGGCCGAAGCTCAGCGGCGCGCTGGTCTCCAATCAACTGTTGTTCAGTGACCTCGCACCGTTGATCGGTGCCGATTCCAACGCCGAGCAAAAGGCCCGTGGCGGCGCCAGCAAGCAGCCGACCGACAAGGTCTTGCCCGTGGAAGAGTTTCGCACCGAGCGCTGGAGCGCGATGGACGCTGATGTGGAGTTCACCGGCAAACGCATCGTCCACAGCGAGCAATTGCCATTCACGGATCTCTACACTCACTTGGTGCTCAACGATGGCCTGCTAAGTCTTGAACCCTTGCGCTTCGGCGTGGCCGGTGGTCGTCTCGATGCGCAGATTCGCCTCAACGGGCACACGCAACCTCTGGAAGGCCAGGCGAAACTGACCGCGCGCGGTTTCAAGCTCAAACAACTGTTCCCGGGCTTCGAACCGATGAAAACCAGCTTCGGTGAACTGAACGGCGATGCCAATATCGCCGGGCGTGGCAATTCGGTGGCAGCGTTGCTGGGCACGTCCAACGGCACCCTGAAAATGCTCATCAACGATGGCGCTATCAGTCGTGAGTTGATGGAGTTGGCCGGGCTGAACGTCGGTAACTACGTGGTGGGGAAAATCTTTGGTGACAAGGAAGTGAAGATCAACTGCGCCGCGGCGGATTTCGACATCAAGAGCGGCCTGACGACCACTCGCCTGTTCGTGTTCGATACCGAGAACGCGATCATCTACATCGACGGCACGGCCAACATGGCCACTGAGCAACTGGACTTGACCGTTACCCCCGAGTCGAAAGGCTGGCGGCTGATTTCCCTGCGCTCGCCGTTGTACGTGCGGGGCTCGTTCGCCAAGCCCGCCGCGGGCGTCAAGGCTGTGCCATTGATGCTGCGCGGTGCCGGGATGGTAGCGCTGGGTGTGATCGCGGCGCCGGCGGCCGGGTTGCTGGCACTGGTTGCCCCCAGTGGTGGCGAACCGAACCAGTGTGCGCCGTTGTTGGAGCAGATGAAGGCGGGCAAGGCGCCGGTGACGGTGAAGCCCACTCGATAGGCGGGTTTGCGGTGAGGCTACTGGCCCTATCGCGAGCAAGCTCGCTCCCACAGGGGACCGCATGCTGAATCAAAATGTGGGAGCGAGCTTGCTCGCGATGGGCCCCCTGGAGATTACAAGTCAGCCAGAATGTCGGCCATATCATCAGCGTGCTCTTCTTCCTGGGCCAGGATGTCTTCGAAGATACGCCGGGTGGTAGGGTCTCTGTCGCCGATGTACTGGATGATTTCCCGATAGCTGTCGATGGCGATCCGTTCCGCGACCAGGTCTTCGTAGACCATTTCCTTGAGCGTACTGCCCGCCACGTATTGAGCATGGGAATTACGGCTCAGCAGGTCGGGGTTGAACTCTGGCTCGCCACCCAGTTGCACGATGCGTTCGGCGAGTTTGTCGGCGTGTTCGGCTTCCTGGGTCGCGTGTTCGAGGAACTCACTGGCGGCCACGCTGGCCTTGAGGCCGGTGGCCATGAAGTAGTGGCGCTTGTAGCGCAGCACGCACACCAGTTCGGTGGCCAATGATTCGTTGAGCAGGCGAATGACTTCCTGCCGATCGGCGCTGTAGCCCTCGGTTACTGCGCCGTTCTGTACGTTCTGCCGCGCGCGCTCGCGCAGGGTGGTTACATCGGATAAGTGCATGTCGCTCATCTCGTTCTCCTGGAGGCTGATCCGGTTGAGGCGTCACGCTCTGCAGGCGCGATCACTCTAAATCTGAGTGACGCGGTCCTGAAAAAGTTTTACCGGGTTTTTCAGTGGGTAGCCGGACAGCCGCGCCTCTTCCCCCAGCCACTGGAAGAACGCCCGCACTGGCGGATGGCGTTCGCGGCCTGGTACGCACAGGGCGCTGTAGCCGGCGCCGTTGACCTGGATCTGCGGGCGATACCCCACCAGCAAACCGCTGGCGACGCTTTCGGAAGCCAGGATATTGCTCGCCAACACCAGGCCCTGTCCGGCAATCGCCGCTTGCAGGGCGTAATGTTCCTCGTCGTACTCGCGCACGCAGGGCTGCGAAGCGAGCCAGTTTTCTCCGGCCTGGGCGCACCAGGCATCCCAGCCGTGGGCATACAGCTTGGAGTTGTGCCAGTGCACGCTGATCAAGGTCGGCGGCCGGCGGGCCGCCAGGGCCACCTGCTCGGGTGAGCCATAGACGCCGAAGCTTTCGTCGAACAGGCACAGACCGTACAAGTTCGGGTAGCTATCGAGGCTATAGCGCACCACCAGGTCGATGCTGGCGTCCTGGTGCAGGTCGATCACTTCGCAATGGGTGTCCAGGCGCACGTTGATGTTCGGATGGCGGGCATAAAACCGGCCCAGGCGTGGCACCAGCCACAAGGCGGCAAACGCTGCAGTGGTGGAGAGTGTCAGGTGGCTGGTGCTGCGTTGCGGGCGTAGGGTGTCGACGCTTTGCGCCACCTCCAGCAAGGCCCCGTGCAGGCTGTGAAACAAGCGCTGCCCGCCTTCCGTGAGCCGGACCTGGCGTGGCAGGCGTTCGAACAGGCTCAAGCCGAGCCAGGTTTCCAGCGAGCGAATCTGGTGGGAGACCGCCGTGGGCGTCACCGACAGCTCCGCGGCGGCCGCCTTGAAACTGAGCAGCCGCGCGGCGGACTCGAAGGCGCGCAAGGCGTTGAGGGGCAGGTTGGCGAACATGGCAATCTCCGGAGCTACGATGGATGAAATTAACTCATCCTGATGAACTAACGCTCATTTGAATGCAGGCGGCGCCAAGCATCAAGCTGAAAGCCACAAGCAGTGTTGATTGTAGTCGCAGCAAAGGAGATACAGATGAGCAAGATTCTTGTAGTACATGGCAGTCCCCGTGGCGAGCGTTCGCATTCCCGGCGGCTGGCGGAAACATTTTTATCTGCCTGGCAGACGGTCCATCCGCAGTCCCAACCCACTCGTCGCGAAGTGGGACGGACGGTGATTCCTCCGGTCAATGAAGCCTTCATCGCAGCGGCGTTCCACCCCGAACCCCAGGCCCGACCATTGACTATGCAGGCGGACCTGGCGCTGAGCGATGCATTGGTCGCAGAACTGCAGGCCCATGACCGGCTGGTGATTTCCGCGCCCATGCACAACTTCAGCGTACCCAGCGGTGTAAAGGCCTGGATCGACCAGATCGTGCGCATCGGGCTGACGTTCAACCACAGTCTGGACAACGGCGTGTCCCACTACGAGCCGTTGGTATTGGGCAAGAAAGCCCTGATCGTGACCAGCCGTGGTGATTTCGGCTTTGGCCCCGGAGGTCAGTTGGAGGGCATGAACCACGCCGATACGTTGCTGCGTACGGTGCTGGGGTTTATCGGCATCACCGATGTGACGGTGGTTGCCGCAGAAGGCGAAGAGTCGGCCGAGCGCAGTTTTGCTTTGTCCTGCGCCGAGGCCGAGCAGCGCTTGCTGGCGCTGGCGCAGACCTTCTGATGGTTTGGGCGGCGGGCTGAAGTGACACGACTGTCATAGACTGGTCATCATCGATACCGATGCTGACCACCTCTTGCTCACAAGGATGTCACCATGTCGCAACGCTGCGCCACTCGCTATCCGTTGGTACTGGTCCCGGGCATGTTCGGGTTCATTCGCCTGGTGCTGTATCCATACTGGTACGGGATTGTCTCGGCGTTGCGTCGGGGCGGGGCCGTGGTGGTTGCGGTGAAGGTTTCGCCGCTGCATTCCTCCGAAGTGCGTGGCGAGCAATTGCTCATGCGAATCGACGAGATCCTGCGGCAAACCGGTGCGCAAAAGGTCAACCTGATCGGCCACAGCCAGGGGAGTCTCACCGCCCGCTACGCTGCCGCCAAACGCCCGGACCTGGTGGCGTCGGTGACTTCGGTGGCCGGTACCAACCACGGCTCCGAACTGGCCGATTACCTGCAAACCCACTATCCGGCCAACAGTACCAGGGGCCGCCTGCTTAGCAGTTTACTGCGCCTGATCAACGCCTTGATGAGCCTGATGGAAACCGGCTATCGCGGGCCGAAGCTGCCGGTGGATATCCATGCATCCCATGCCTCTCTCACCACAGCGGGCGCGGCCCTGTTCAACCAGCATTATCCTCAAGGGCTGCCTGAAGCCTGGGGCGGGCAGGGGCCGGAAGAGGTCAACGGGGTGCGTTATTACTCCTGGTCCGGGACTTTGCAGCCGGGCAAGACCGATAAGGGGCGCAACTTGTTCGACGGCACCAATCGCACCTGCCGGCTGTTCGCCCGCACCTTCGTACGCGAGGCGGGGCAATGCGATGGCATGGTCGGACGCCACAGCTCGCACCTGGGCACGGTCATCCGCGACGACTACCCACTGGACCACTTCGACATCGTCAACCAATCGCTGGGGCTGGTGGGCAAAGGGGCCGAGCCGGTCCGGTTGTTTGTCGAGCATGCCGAGCGGTTGAAGGCGGCTGGGGTGTAGCCAGTTGGACTGCGTTATCGTTCATCGCGAGCAAGCTCGCTGCCACAGGGAGGTGGGTGAACGCCATCAATGTGGCAGCGAGCTTGCTCGCGATGACGTCAGCCAAGGCACCGCAGGTCCGACTGAACCCAGGTGAAGGTGTAACAGGCTTTGTCTACACTGCACCTCATCGCCCCACCCATCGTGCGGCAACCAGGAGAAATACCATGAAGATGCTGCGTGTCCCTTTGTTGATGATCGGTTTGCTGATGTGTTCCCAAGGCTTCGCCGCCACAGCGCAGCAAACCAAGATGACCACCTGCAACGCCGACGCCACCGCCAAGGCCCTCAAGGGTGACGAGCGTAAAGCCTTCATGAGCAACTGCCTCAAGGCCGCCCCTGCTGCGCCGAGTACGCCCCAGGAACGCATGAAAACCTGCAACGCCACGGCGACTGAGCAGGCATTGAAGGGCGATGCCCGCAAGGCGTTCATGAGTGATTGCCTGAAGAAAAAATAACTGGTGCCTGTGGGGGCCCCATCGCGAGCAGGCTCGCCCCCACAGTAGATTTGTGTTGCACGGTTTGTTATGGGAGCGAGCCTGCTCGCGATGAAGCCCTTGCAGGCGCATCCAGAAACTTCTGAACTGCGACCAAGGTCGGCCGATACAATCTCTAGTGCTGCTGGTGGAAGGCTGGCAGACTGCCAATCCTTTTACCTGGTTTCGTCCTGAGGCTGTATGCCAACGTTTTCTCAGCGTCATGTGTTGTTGGTGATCAGTTGGGTGATCATTTTTGGTGGGCTGCTGCTGGTGCTGCCGCTGCGCCTGTTGCCCAGCCTGCTGGCCGGGTTGCTGGTGTTCGAGCTGGTCAACATGCTCACCCCGCAGTTGCAACGACTGATCGAAGGTCGGCGTGCTCGCTGGCTGGCGGTGGCGTTGCTGGGCACGCTGGTGGTCAGTGTGCTGACGTTGATTTTCGCCGGCGCCTTCAGTTTCCTGCTGCACGAAGCGGAAAACCCTGGCGCGTCCCTGGATAAATTCATGGGTGTGGTCGATCGCGCCCGCGGGCAACTGCCGCCGTTCATCGACGCCTACCTGCCGGCCAGCGCCGCCGAGTTCCGAGTGGCCATCGGTGACTGGATCAGCAAGCACCTGAGTGACCTGCAACTGGTGGGCAAGGACGCGGCGCATATGTTCGTGACGTTGCTGATCGGCATGGTGCTGGGGGCGATCGTCGCCTTGCAGCGCATCCCCGACCTGACCAAGCGCAAACCCCTGGCCGCCGCGTTGTTCGATCGCTTGAGCCTGCTGGTCAAGGCGTTCCGCAACATCGTCTTCGCCCAGATCAAGATTTCCCTGCTCAATACCTTCTTCACCGGGATTTTCCTGGCAGTGGTGCTGCCACTGTTCGGCATCAAGCTACCGCTGACCAAGACCCTGATCGTGATGACCTTCCTGCTGGGGTTGCTGCCGGTCATCGGCAACCTGATCTCCAATACCCTGATCACCATCGTCGGCCTGTCGTTATCGATCTGGGTAGCAGTGGCGGCGCTGGTCTACCTGATCCTGATCCACAAGCTCGAATACTTTCTCAACGCCCGCATCGTCGGCGGGCAGATCAGCGCCAAGTCCTGGGAACTGCTCATGGCCATGCTGGTGTTCGAGGCTGCGTTCGGCTTGCCGGGGGTGGTGGCGGGACCGATTTACTATGCTTACTTGAAGAGTGAGTTGAAGCAGGTGGGGATGGTTTGATCGGGTAGGCGTCGCCTGTTCCGACGCCATCGCGAGCAAGCTCGCTCCCACAGTTGACCGAGTTCCTTCAGAGGGAATGCGATTCAATGTGGGAGCGAGCTTGCTCGCGATGGACGCGCCGCAGAACTTGAATCAGACCTGAGTGCCGTAGCGCTTCATCGCCTCGATCGCCAGCCCGCTGCCGATGCTGCCGAAGATGTTGCCTTCCACATGCCGGGCTTGGGGCAGCATCGCCGAGACGCTGTTGCGCAGGGCTGGGATGCCGCTGGAGCCGCCGGTAAAAAACACCGTATCCACTTGGTCGACGCGCACATTGGCATCATTGAGCAGTTGCGTGACGCTGCCGCGCACCCGCTCCAGCAAGCCGTCGATGGCCGATTCAAACAGCGCCCGGCTCAGGTCCACGCTCAGCCCCGGCTCGATCCGGTCCAGGAGCAAATGGCGCTGGTCGCTGTGGGTCAGCTGGATCTTGGTTTCTTCCACTTCCATCGCCAGCCAGTGCCCGGCGCGCTGTTCGATCAATTTGAACAGCCGGTCGATGCCGCCGGTGTCCTCGATGTCGTAGCGCATGCTGCCCAGGGCCAGGGTGGATTTCTGCGAATACACCGCGTTGATGGTGTGCCAGGTCGCCAGGTTCATGTGGTGGCTGGTGGGCATGTAGGCGCCACTCTTCATGCGGCTGCCGTAGCCGAACAACGGCATCAGGCCGGCCAGCGAGAGTTGTTTGTCAAAGTCGGTACCGCCGATGTGCACGCCACCGGTGGCGAGGATGTCGGCGTGACGGTTGTCGTGGGTACGACGCTCGGGGGACAGGCGCACCAGGGAGAAGTCCGAGGTACCACCGCCGATGTCGACGATCAGCACCAGCTCTTCTTTCTCGATGGTCGATTCATAGTCGAAGGCCGCCGCGATGGGTTCGTACTGGAACGACACTTCCTTGAAACCGATGGCGCGGGCGACGTCCACCAGAGTGTTTTCCGCCTCCTGGTCGGCCAGTTCATCGTCGTCGACGAAAAACACCGGGCGCCCCAGTACCACTTCTTCGAATTCCCGACCGGCGGTGGCCTCGGCGCGTTTCTTCAGTTGGCCGATGAACAGCCCCAGCAAATCCTTGAACGGCATGGCCGTGCCTAACACGCTGGTGTCGTGCTTGATCAGCTTGGAACCCAGCAGGCTCTTGAGCGAGCGCATCAGCCGGCCTTCGTAGCCTTCGAGGTATTCGTGCAGGGCCAGGCGGCCATACACCGGGCGGCGTTCCTCGAGATTGAAAAAAACCACCGAAGGCAGGGTGATCTTGTCGTCCTCCAGCGCGATCAACGTTTCCATGCCGGGGCGCAGCCAGCCGACAGTGGAGTTGGACGTGCCGAAGTCGATGCCGCAGGCACGGGCCGGGGATGCGTTTTTCATGTGTTTCGGGTTCCAGTTGAAAAAACGGCCGCGCAGTGTATGTCAGTGCGGCGCGGATTCGAAGGCCAGTTATCCGCTAATTCGCAAACTCTGGCCTTGAAAGACTCCCCTTTACCCCCAAACTTGCTGGCATGGGCCTGGCAGCCACAGGGCGAGTACAAGAACCGCCGCAGGCTGCCGATAAACTTCTGAAGCGCCGCCCGGTCACAAACCTTGAGATCGGTCAAACCCCAGGACTTGTATCACGAGCATGCTGCGGGTGGCGGTGCGATATCGATAACGGATGGTGATCCTTCGATGGACTTCAAAGACTATTACAAGATTCTGGGTGTGGAGCCGACGGCTGATGACGCCACGATCAAGGCTGCCTATCGCAAACTGGCGCGCAAATACCACCCGGATGTGAGTAAAGAAAAGGACGCCGAGACCAAGTTCAAGGATGTCTCCGAAGCCTATGAAGCGCTGAAAAGCGCCGACAAGCGCGCCGAGTACGACGAGCTGCGCCGCTACGGTCAGCACGGCCAGCCGTTCCAGGGCCCGCCTGGCTGGCAGAGCCGTGGTGGTTTTGGTGGCCAGGACACCGGGGATTTCTCGGACTTCTTCAGTTCGATTTTCGGTAATCGCGGGCCGGGCTTCGGTGGCGGACAGTCAGGTCGCAGCGCCGGCCGTCGAGGGCAAGACGTGGAAATGGAATTACCGATCTTCCTGGAAGAAACCCTGTCGAGCGAGTCGAAAAAAGTCAGCTTCCAGGTGCCGCAGTACAACGCGGCCGGCCAGCACGTGAGCAACACCAGCAAAAGCCTGAACGTGAAGATCCCGCTGGGTGTGACCGACGGTGAACGCATCCGCCTCAAGGGCCAGGGCGCGCCGGGTATCGGTGGCGGTGCCAATGGCGATCTGTATTTGACCATTCGTTTCGCGCCGCACCCCAAGTTCGATGTCGAAGGCCAGGACCTGATCATCACATTGCCCCTGGCGCCGTGGGAGTTGGCACTGGGCACCGAGGTGGCGGTGCCGACCCTTACCGGTAAGATCAACCTCAAGGTCCCGGCCGGCAGCCAGAATGGCCAGCGCATGCGCGCCAAGGGCCACGGCCTGCGCAACAAGGCCGGCGAGCGCGGCTACCTGTTCGTACAGCTCAAGGCCGTGATGCCCAAGGCCTGCGACGAGGCGGTCAAGGCGTTGTGGGCAGAGCTGGCGAAGAAAGCGGCGTTCGATCCGCGGGAGAATTTCTGAGGACAGCGGTCTTTGGACAGCTCCTACACAGTTAAAGCATTGGGAGAAGCAGACCATGAACAACCCGATCATTGAACTGAACCTGATGGAGTTTTGCGAGGCCGCCGCCTTGCAAGATATCCATGTGATCGAAATCGTCGCCCATGGCATCCTCGAACCCCACGGCGCGGCGCCGACCGATTGGCGTTTCACCGATTACGAACTGGTCCTGGCCCGCCGTGCGGCCAAGCTGCGCCGCGAGCTGGAACTGGAATGGGAAGGCGTCGCCCTGGCGCTGGATCTGTTGGAAGAGGTGCAGCAACTGCGCAGCGAAAACCGCATGCTCAAGCAGCGGTTGGGGCGGTTGGTGGAGTGATAAACGCTCGATGAGCAAGCGCCAATCTGTGGGAGCAAGGCTTGCCCGCGATGAATTCAACTCGGTCCTCAAGCGTTGAGGCGCCTGTATCGCGAGCAAGCTTTGCTCCCACAAGTCTTGCTCTCAGGCCCTCACTCCATTCAAAACAGAAAATAGCGCTGCGCCATCGGTAGCACGTCAGCTGGTTCGCACCACAGCAACACCCCGTCGGCCTTGACCTGATACGTCTGCGGATCAACGTCGATGCTCGGCAGGTAATCGTTGTGGATCAGGTCGGTCTTCTGCACATCGCGGCAGCCCTTGACCACGGCGATTCTCTTTTTCAGCCCAAGCTGTTGCGGCAACCCGGCCTCGGCGGCGGCCTGGCTGATGAAGGTCAGGCTGGTGGCGTGTCTTGAGCCGCCGTAGCTGGCGAACATCGGTCGGTAGTGCACTGGCTGCGGTGTCGGGATCGAGGCGTTGGCGTCGCCCATCAGGCTGGCGGCGATGGCCCCGCCCTTGAGGATAAGCGTCGGCTTGACGCCAAAGAACGCCGGGCGCCACAGCACCAGGTCGGCCCACTTGCCCACTTCGATGGAGCCCACTTCATGGCTGATGCCGTGGGTGATCGCCGGGTTGATGGTGTACTTGGCGATGTAGCGCTTGATGCGGAAGTTGTCGTTGCCTTCGCCATCGCCGGGCAGGGCACCGCGTTGCTTCTTCATCTTGTCGGCGGTCTGCCAGGTGCGCGTGATGACTTCGCCGACGCGGCCCATGGCCTGGCTGTCGGAGCTGATCATCGAGAACGCGCCGAGGTCGTGGAGAATGTCTTCGGCGGCGATGGTTTCGCGACGAATGCGGCTCTCGGCGAAGGCCACGTCTTCGGCGATGCTCGGGTCCAGGTGGTGACAGACCATCAGCATGTCCAGGTGTTCGTCGATGGTATTGCGGGTGAACGGTCGGGTCGGGTTGGTGGAGCTGGGCAACACGTTGGCGAAGCCGCAGGCCTTGATGATGTCCGGCGCGTGGCCGCCACCGGCGCCTTCGGTGTGGTAGGTGTGGATGGTCCGGCCTTTGAACGCGGCGAGGGTGGTTTCAACGAAACCGGATTCGTTGAGGGTGTCGGTGTGGATTGCCACCTGCACGTCGTACTGGTCGGCCACGCTCAGGCAGTTGTCGATGGCCGCCGGCGTGGTGCCCCAGTCTTCGTGCAGCTTCAGGCCGATGGCGCCGGCCTTGACCTGTTCGATCAACGGCTCCGGCAGGCTGGCGTTGCCCTTGCCGGTGAAGCCGATGTTCATGGGGAAGGCATCGGCGGCCTGGAGCATGCGCGCCAGGTGCCACGGCCCGGAGGTGCAAGTGGTGGCGTTGGTCCCGGTGGCCGGGCCGGTGCCGCCGCCGATCATGGTGGTGACGCCGCTCATCAATGCTTCTTCGATCTGCTGTGGGCAGATGAAGTGGATGTGGGTGTCGATGCCGCCCGCCGTGAGGATCATGCCTTCGCCGGCGATCACTTCGGTACTGGCACCGATGGCGATGGTCACGTCGGGCTGGATGTCCGGGTTACCGGCCTTGCCGATGGCTGCAATGCGCCCGTCCTTGAGGCCGACATCGGCCTTGACGATGCCCCAGTGGTCGATGATCAGCGCGTTGGTGATCAAGGTATCGACGACCTCGGCGGCCAGCAGTTGGCTCTGGCCCATACCGTCGCGAATCACCTTGCCACCGCCGAATTTCACTTCTTCGCCGTAGGTGGTGAAGTCTTTCTCTACTTCGATCCACAGCTCGGTGTCGGCCAGGCGGACCTTGTCACCAACGGTGGGGCCGAACATGTCGGCGTAGGCTTGGCGGGAGATTTTCATGTGCTTGCCTTGAGATTCAATTGAATGTTGAAACCGTTCGCTGCGCTCACTTATCGCGAGCAAGCTCGCTCCCACAGGGAAACGCGATCAAATGTGGGAGCGAGCTTGCTCGCGATGAGGCCAGTACAGGCCTCCATGGCTTAAAGGTCGCCCATCACCCGCCCGGCAAACCCGAACACCCGGCGATGCCCGGCCAGGTCCACCAGTTCCACTTCGCGGCTCTGGCCCGGTTCGAAGCGCACGGCGGTGCCGGCCGGGATGTTCAGGCGCATGCCACGACTGGCGGCACGGTCGAAGGTCAGGGCGTCGTTGGTTTCGAAAAAGTGATAGTGCGAGCCGACCTGGATCGGCCGGTCACCACTGTTGGCGACGTTCAGCGTCAGGGTGCGGCGGCCGACGTTGAGTTCGATGTCGCCGGGCTGGACCTGGTATTGGCCTGGAATCATTGCGGTTGTCCCAAAATCTTGTAGTAAATGGCGGTCGGGGTGTAGGTGCCGTCCGGGCTCTGGCAGTAGTCGGGCAGTTCACCGACGCGGGTGTAGCCCATGGCGCGGTAGAAGGCCTCGGCCTCGGAGCCAGCCTGGGTGTCGAGGTACAGCAGGCCGCGCTTGTGCTGGCGTGCGCCGAGTTCCAGGGCACTCATCAATTGCTGGCCCAGGCCACGGCGGCGGGCCTCGCCGCGCACCAGTAATTTCTGCACTTCGGCGCGGTTGAGGCCGTTGGGCTTCTGGCACAGGGCAAGCTGGACGCTGGCCTGTACTTGCTCATCCTTGACCACCACCCACAGCAGCAGGTTGCCCTGGTCAAGACTGGCCTGGACCTCGTCGAAATAGGCGCGCGCTTGCGCAGCATTGAGATCAGCCATGAACCCCACGCTGGCGCCATAGCCGACGGCGTCGAGCAACAGATCGATCAGGCCCTGGCGATAATGCGCAAAGCTCTCAGCGTGGACTCGACGCAACTGGGCGGGGTTCATAGGCATCACTCCTTGTCGAAGACGGGCGGTTGCGCCCCGGGATTGAGGACCAACTGCATGAAAGTCAGGTCAAGCCAGCGGCCGAACTTGGTACCCACCTGCGGCATCTGCCCGGTGGTGATGAAGCCGGCTCGCTCGTGCAGGCGGATCGAGGCGGCATTACCGCTTTCGATGGCGGCCACCATGACATGCTTGCCGCACGTCCGGGCACGCTCGATCAGCGCGGTCATCAACCGTGGGCCGAGGCCATTGCCGCGCTGGTCGCTGCGCACGTAGACCGAATGCTCCACGGTGTGCCGGTAACCATCGAAAGGTCGCCAGTCGCCGAAGGAAGCATAGCCGAGCACGTTTTCGTTGGCGTCGACGATCACCAGCACCGGGTAGCTTTGGGATTGCCGGGCGCTGAGCCAGGCTTGGCGATTAGCCAGGTCCACGGCCTGTTCGTTCCAGATCGCCGTGGTGTTCAAGGCGGCTTCGTTGTAGATGTCACGGATCGCTGGAAGGTCCGCAGGCAGGGCGTCACGAATGTGATGAGTCATGGCGCGGCCTCAGGCGATGGGCTGGTGGACGGTGACCAGTTTGGTACCGTCGGGAAACGTCGCCTCGACCTGGATCTCCGGAATCATTTCCGGGATGCCTTCCATCACTTGCTCGCGGGTCAGCAGCGTGGTGCCGTAATGCATCAGCTCGGCCACCGTCTGGCCGTCACGGGCACCTTCGAGCAACGCTGCGGAAATATAGGCCATGGCCTCCGGGTAGTTGAGCTTCAAGCCACGGGCCAACCGCCGTTCGGCGACGAGGCCGGCGGTGAAAATCAGCAGCTTGTCTTTTTCGCGTGGGGTCAGGTCCATGTGCAATCCATAAGGGCAGATAAAAATTCTTCGCGGCAAACACATTCCACTGTGGGAGCGAGCTTGCTCGCGATAGGGGTAGAACATTCAACATGAATGGCGACTGACACTCCGCTATCGCGAGCAAGCTCGCTCCCACAGAAAAGCAAATTCATGTACTCCAGATTCTGGGAGGGACCGCCTCCCGACCGAGCAACGCCGGGCGCAAAAGCCGCCACAATTCAATCAACCAACCCCGCGCCAGCAACGCCTCGCTCGCCAGGCACCGGGCCACAACCAGGCCGGGCAATTGGGTCAGGTCGCCGCGCACGTCATGGCCCAGGGATCGGCACTGCTCCAGCAGCGCACTGTCGATTTCGCCGGTCACCAGCAGCGTGGCAAACACCGGATCGCCGCCCAGGCCGATGGGCGAGTCGAGCAAGCCATCACCACCCACAATGCGCTGGCGCTCATGCCACAGCAACTGGCCGTCGCGGCGGATGTCCAGGCGCGACTGGAAATGCCCCAGATCGAACCGCTCGCCGCTGGCCGGTCGGCCCAGGGCAACCATGTCCCAGTAGAACAGCCGCCCATCGCCCTGCAGGTCGATGCTCGTACTGAGTTGCGCCTGGGCCGCGCTGAAGACGATGGTTTCCTGGGGCAGCCACTCCAGGGTCGCACCGGCGGCCACGCTGAGGCTAAGTTGCTGGTACGCCGGGCCGGCGGCGCGATACCACTTGGCCGCGCCGGGGCTGGTCAGCTGCGCCCAGGCGCCGGGGCCGACGTGGGCCGAGATGTCCAAGCGGTCACCCCCGGCAATCCCGCCAGGCGGGTGGACGATGATGTGCTGGCACACCTCGGGGCCTTCGGCGTACAGGTGCTTCTGCACCCGCAGCGGGCCTTTATGGCGACGTTGGACCGGGCGTGTGCAGTCGCCAAAGCGGGCGTAACCCAGTTCCAGCTCGGCATGCCAGCTGGGGGTGAAGAGGGCTGAAGGCGCCATTAAAGAAACAGGTAGATTCATGATTTCTGATTATCGTCAGGACGCTACAGACTAGATCGTAACCAGCCCGCGCACACCCTCGGCTTCCATATTTTCTCCGCGCCCCTGCTGCACGATCTCGCCCCGGGACATCACCAGGTATTGATCGGCCAGCTCGGCGGCGAAGTCGTAGAATTGCTCCACCAGCAAAATCGCCATGTCGCCCCGTGCCGCCAGTTTCTTGATGACCACGCCGATCTCCTTGATCACCGACGGTTGGATGCCTTCGGTGGGCTCATCGAGGATCAGCAGGCGTGGACGGCTGGCCAGGGCCCGGCCAATGGCGAGCTGTTGTTGCTGGCCGCCGGACAGGTCGCCACCACGGCGCTGTTTCATTTGCAGCAGCACCGGGAACAGTTCGTAGATAAACGCCGGCACCTCCTTGGCCTCAGAGCCAGGAAACCGCGACAGGCCCATCAGCAGGTTTTCTTCCACCGTCAGCCGCCCGAAAATTTCCCGGCCCTGGGGCACGTAGGCGATGCCGGCATGCACGCGCTGATGGGGCTTGAAGGTGGTGATGGCCTGGCCTTCCCAACTCACCGCGCCTTCCTTGGCCGGCAACAGGCCCATCAGGCATTTGAGCAAGGTGGTCTTGCCCACGCCGTTACGTCCCAACAGGCACGTCACCTCGCCGACCTTCACGTCGAACGACAGGCCGCGCAGGATGTGGCTACCGCCGTAGTACTGGTGCAGCTTGTCGACTTGCAGCATCTTCAGATCTCCTCGAACCCCTTGTGGGAGCGAGCTTGCTCGCGATAGCGGTGGGTCAGCTTGCTTATTTGTTGAATGTGTCGCCGCCATCGCGAGCAAGCTCGCTCCCACAGAGGGCAGTGTTTGCCGGGCTACCGACCGAGATACACCTCGATCACCCGCTCATTGTCCTGCACCTGTTCCAGCGAGCCTTCAGCCAGCACACTGCCCTGATGCAGCACGGTGACGTGGTCGGCAATCGCGCCGACGAAGCCCATGTCGTGTTCCACCACCATCAGCGAATGCTTGCCCGCCAGGGATTTGAACAGCTCGGCGGTGAACTCGGTTTCGGCGTCGGTCATGCCCGCCACCGGTTCGTCGAGCAGCAACAGTTGCGGGTCCTGCACCAGCAGCATGCCGATCTCCAGGAACTGTTTCTGCCCGTGGGACAACAACCCGGCAGCGCGATTGACCGACGTGGTAAGGCGAATGGTTTCCAGCACTTCGCTGATGCGCGCGTGTTGTTCGCCAGTGAGTTTGGCCCGCAGGCTGGCCCATACCGATTTGTCGGTCTTGAGCGCCAGTTCCAGGTTTTCGAACACGCTCAAGGCTTCGAACACCGTGGGCTTCTGGAACTTGCGACCGATGCCGGCCTGGGCGATCTGCACCTCGCTCATGCTGGTCAAGTCCAGGGTTTCGCCGAACCAGGCCTTGCCATGGCTGGGCCGGGTCTTGCCGGTGATCACGTCCATCAGCGTGGTCTTGCCCGCGCCGTTGGGGCCGATGATGCAGCGCAATTCGCCGACGCCGATGTACAGGTTCAGATCGTTCAAGGCCTTGAAGCCGTCGAAGCTGACGCTGATGTCTTCCAGGGTCAGGATGGTGCCGTGACGGGTGTTCAGGCCAACGCCCGCCGCCTGGCCGAGGCCGATGGCGTCGCGGCTGCTGCCCTGGTCTTTGTTGGGTTCGAGGATCGGTTCGAGCATGAACTCGGCCGTTGGCGTGATTCTCATGATTCGCCCCTTTTCTTCAGCAACCCGATCACGCCCTTGGGCAGATACAGGGTCACGACGATGAACAGCGCACCGAGGAAGAACAGCCAGTACTCGGGAAACGCCACGGTGAACCAGCTCTTCATGCCATTGACCACGCCGGCGCCCAGCAGCGGCCCGATCAGCGTGCCACGCCCGCCGAGGGCGACCCACACGGCGGCTTCGATGGAGTTGGTCGGCGACATCTCGCTGGGGTTGATAATGCCCACCTGCGGCACATACAACGCCCCCGCCAGGCCGCACAACACAGCGCTCAGCACCCAGACGAACAGTTTGAAGCCACGGGGATCGTAGCCGCAGAACATCAGGCGGTTTTCCGCGTCGCGCAGGGCGGTCAACACTCGACCGAATTTACTGCGGGCCAGGCGCCAGCCGATGAACAGGCTCGCCACCAAAAGCAGCACCGTTGCCAGGAACAGCACCGCCCGGGTGCCCGGCTCGGTGATGCCAAAGCCCAGGATCGAGCGGAAGTTGGTGAAGCCGTTGTTGCCGCCAAATCCGGTTTCGTTGCGGAAAAACAGCAGCATCCCGGCGAAGGTCAGGGCCTGGGTCATGATCGAGAAATACACGCCCTTGATCCGCGAGCGGAAGGCGAAGAAACCGAACACCAACGCCAACATGCCCGGCGCCAGCACCACCAGGCACATTGCCCAGAGGAAACTGTTGGTACCGGCCCAGTACCAGGGCAACTCGGTCCACGACAAGAAGGTCATGAACGCCGGCAAGCCATCACCGGCGGCCTGGCGCATCAGGTACATACCCATGGCGTAGCCGCCCAGGGCGAAGAACAGGCCATGACCGAGGGAGAGCAAGCCGGCATAACCCCAGACCAGGTCCAGGGCCAGGGCGACGATGGCGTAGCAGAGAATCTTGCCCACCAGGGTCAGGGTATATGCCGAAACATGCAGCGGGTTGTCCGCCGCCAACAGCGACAACAGTGGCAGGCTCAGCAGCACGGCCAGGATCAGCACACCGACGGCGAGAGTGACTTTGGGGCCGGCCTTTTGCGTGGCCGTGAGCATCAGGGGCTGGTTCATCAGTCGATTACCCGTCCTTTGAGCGCGAAGAGACCTTGCGGACGCTTCTGGATGAACAGAATGATCAACGCCAGGATCAGGATCTTGCCGAGTACGGCGCCGATCTGTGGTTCGAGAATCTTGTTGGCAATGCCCAGGCCGAACGCGGCGAACACGCTACCGGCCAACTGGCCGACGCCACCGAGCACCACCACCAGGAACGAGTCGATGATGTAGCTCTGGCCCAGGTCCGGGCCGACATTGCCGATCTGGCTCAGGGCCACGCCGCCGAGCCCGGCGATACCCGAGCCGAGGCCGAAGGCGAGCATGTCCACGCGACCGGTGGGCACGCCGCAGCAGGCGGCCATGTTGCGGTTCTGGGTGACGGCGCGCACGTTCAGGCCCAGGCGGGTCTTGTTCAGCAGCAGCCAGGTCAGCACCACCACGAACAGCGCGAAGGCAATGATCACGATGCGGTTGTACGGCAACACCAGATTCGGCAACACCTGGATCCCGCCCGACAGCCAGGCCGGGTTGGCGACTTCGACGTTCTGCGCACCGAACACCAGGCGCACCAGTTGGATCAGCATCAGGCTGATGCCCCAGGTGGCGAGCAGGGTTTCCAACGGACGCCCGTAGAGGTGGCGAATCACCGTGCGCTCCAGAGCCATGCCGATGGCGGCGGTGATGAAAAACGCCACCGGCAGGGCGATCAGTGGGTAGAACTCGATGGCGTTCGGGGCGAAGCGCTGGAACAGCATCTGCACCACGTAGGTGGAATAGGCCCCCAACATGAGCATCTCGCCGTGGGCCATGTTGATCACCCCCAGCAAGCCGAAGGTGATTGCCAGGCCGAGGGCGGCGAGCAGCAGGATCGAGCCCAGGGACATGCCGCTGAAGGCCTGGCCCAACAACTCGCCCACCAACAGTTTGCGCTTGACCTGGCTGAGGCTGGTTTCAGCGGCGGTGCGTACGTTGGCATCGGTTTCGACGCCGGGTTCGAGCAAACCTTCGAGGCGGGTGCGGGCCAGCGGATCGCCGGTTTCCCCCAGCAACCGCACGGCGGCCAGGCGCACGCTCGGGTTGGCGTCCACCAGTTGCAGGTTTGCCAGGGCCAGGCTCAGGGCGGCGTGCACGTCTTCGTCCTGCTCGCCGGCCAGTTGCCGATCGAGAAAGGCCAGTTGGGCCGGGCGGGCACTTTTTTGCAATTGCTGCGCGGCAGCCAGGCGTACGCGGGCATCGACGGCGAGCAGTTGATGGCTGGCCAGGGCTGTTTCGATCAGCCCGCGCAAGCGGTTGTTCAGGCGCAGGGTCTTGGGCTGGCCATCGACGGTCAACTGGCCTTGCTGCAAGGCATTGATCAGTTCGACACGCTCCGGCTCGGGCTGCGCGGCCCAGGTTTCCAGGAGCTTGGCCTGCTGGGTCGGGTTGGCGGCGACGAAGTCTTCGGCGTCACCGGCGTGGGCCTCCAGTGGCAACAGCAGCACCAGGGCGAGGATGAGGCGGTAAAGGGCGGTGGGCATAGAGAGTCGCCTTGCGCGGACAATGTGGGAGCGAGCTTGCTCGCGATGGCGGTGGGTCAGTCACATCAGTGTTGAACATGGGGCCGCTATCGCGAGCAAGCTCGCTGCCACAGGGATTTGTGTCGGTCAGAGCGTCATGCTCGGACCGACACCCATGGGCTCAGTTGCTCTTCACCGCATAGTCAGGTTTCTTGTCGTTGCCGGCGATGAAGGGGCTCCACGGTTGGGCGCGGATCGGGCCTTCGGTCTGCCAGACCACGTTGAACTGACCGTCGGCCTGGATTTCGCCGATCATCACCGGCTTGTGCAGGTGGTGGTTGGTCTTGTCCATGGTCAGGGTGTAGCCCGACGGTGCGGCGAAGGTCTGGCCGGCCAGGGCTTCGCGGACTTTGTCGACGTCGGTGGACTTGGCTTTTTCCACCGCTTGCGCCCACATGTGGATACCGACGTAAGTGGCTTCCATCGGGTCGTTGGTCACGGCTTTGTCGGCGCCTGGCAGGTTCTTGGCCTTGGCATAGGCCTTCCAGGAATCAACGAACTTCTTGTTCGCCGGGTTATCCACGGACTCGAAGTAGTTCCACGCCGCCAGGTTGCCTACCAGCGGTTTGGTGTCGATGCCGCGCAGTTCTTCTTCGCCCACCGAGAAGGCCACGACCGGTACGTCGGTGGCCTTCAGGCCCTGGTTCGCCAGTTCCTTATAGAAGGGCACGTTGGAGTCGCCGTTGACTGTGGAAATGACTGCGGTCTTGCCGCCAGCCGAGAATTTTTTGATGTTGGCCACGATGGTCTGGTAATCGCTGTGGCCGAACGGGGTGTAGACCTCTTCGATGTCTTTGTCCGCCACACCTTTGGAGTGCAGGAACGAACGCAGGATCTTGTTGGTGGTGCGCGGGTAGACGTAGTCGGTGCCCAGCAGGAAGTAGCGCTTGGCACTGCCGCCTTCCTCGCTCATCAGGTATTCCACCGCAGGAATCGCCTGCTGGTTCGGCGCTGCGCCGGTGTAGAACACGTTTGGCGACATCTCTTCGCCTTCGTATTGCACCGGGTAGAACAGCAGGCCGTTGAGTTCTTCGAACACCGGCAACACGGATTTACGCGACACCGACGTCCAGCAGCCGAACACCACCGCGACTTTGTCCTGGGTCAGCAACTGACGGCCCTTTTCCGCGAACAGCGGCCAGTTCGACGCCGGGTCCACGACCACCGCTTCGAGCTTCTTGCCGTTCACACCACCCTTGGCGTTGATCTCATCGATGGTCATCAGCGCCATGTCCTTGAGGGACGTTTCGGAGATCGCCATGGTCCCGGACAGCGAATGCAAGATGCCAACCTTGATGGTCTCGGCAGCCTGGACGGTCCAGGCCATGCCCATCGCGGCAATGCTTGCCGAGAGTGTAAAAGCCTTGATCAAGCTACGACGCTTCATTGTGCGATCTCCGTGGTCTTTTGAGTTTTTTTCGAGGGCAGATGCAAACGCTGAAGGCGCTTTTGCAAGGGGTGTGCCCGGTTGGCAAAAGGCTTGGAAATGCGGGATGGGTGTGGCGCAGGGAAACGGGCGACGCACCATGAGCGACCGCGTTGCGGGCGTTGGTGCGAAGGGATGCGCCACATTGGGGCGAGAGAGTTGCAAGTCCCCTGTGGGAGCGAGCTTGCTCGCGATAGCAGTGTGTCAGTCACTTCTAATCTGACTGATCTACCGCCATCGCGAGCAAGCTCGCTCCCACAGGTTGTTTTGCACGTCAGGTAGAGCTCAGCGGCGGCGCATCAGGCCGATGAAGAACAGCCCGCCGATAGCGGCGGTGGCGACCCCAATGGGCAAGTCTTCCGGCGCGATCAGCGTCCGCGCCGCCACGTCCACCCACACCAGGAACAGGCTGCCCAGCAGCACGCAGGCCGGCAACAGCCGCCGATGCTCGGCACCCACCAGCCGCCGGGCAATGTGCGGCACCATCAGCCCGACAAAACCAATCGAGCCGCTGATGGACACCAGCACGCCGGTCATCAACGACGCGATCAAGAAGATCCACAAGCGCACCTTCGCCGCGTTCAAGCCCAAGGTCACGGCGGTCTGTTCGCCAGCCATCAGCGCATTCAGCGGGCGGGCCATGCCCAGCAGCAATACCAGCCCCAGCAACACACTGGCGGCCGGCACCGCCAGCAGCTCCCAGCGCGCCAGGCCCAGGCCGCCGAGCATCCAGAACATCACCGCGGAACTGGCGCGATGATCACCCAAAAACAACAGCAGATTGGCCGCCGCCATCATCACGAACGACACCGCCACGCCGCAGAGCAGCAGGCGATCACTTTCCAGGCGACCCTGACGGCTGGCGATGGCCAGCACCAGCAGCATGCTCAGCAATGCACCGATAAACGCCGCCAGTGGCAGGGTCAGCAGGCCGACGATCTCGCCGACATGCAGCACCACGATGACCGCGCCCAAGGTCGCGCCGGACGTCACGCCCAGCAAGTGCGGATCGGCCAGCGGGTTACGCGTGACCGCTTGCAGCACCGCACCGATCAACGCCAACCCGGAGCCCACCAGGGCACCGAGCAGCAAGCGTGGTACGCGGATCAGCCAGACAATGTGTTCCTGGCCCGGCGTCCAATGAACGTCACCTACACCGAAAGCCTTGTTCAGCAAAATGTCCCAGACCACCGCCACCGGCACCCGCGCCGGACCGAAGCCCAGGGACACCACACACGACACCAGCATCAGCGCGCCGAGGAATGCCAGCAGGGCGCCATAGCGACGACCGTTCATTGGCCGTGGAAACCCTGCGCCAGGGTTTGCACCGCCAGCACGTTATCGATGCCCGGCGTGGCCTGCACGTAAGGGATCACGATGAAGCGTCGCTGCTTGATCGCCTCCACCGTTTGCAGGGCCGGGTTGTCCAGCAGGAATTGCTGCTTCTGCTCGGCGCTGACTTCGCCGTAGTCGACGATCACGATCACCTGCGGGTTGCGCTCGACCACGTTCTCCCAGTTCACCCGGGTCCAACTGGTCTCCACGTCATCCAGAATGTTGCGCCCGCCCGCCGCGTCGATCAGGGCCTGGGGCATGCCGAGGCGGCCGGAAGTCATGGCGCGATCTTCGCCGCTGTCATACAGGAACACCCGGGGCTGGTCGGTTGGCAGGTGTTTGCGCACTTCTGCCACCTGGGCCTGCATCGTGGCGATCAGTGCGTTGGCGCGATCCTGGACGTCGAAAATCCTGCCGAGGTTGCGCAGGTCGTTGTAGGTGTCTTCCAGCGAGGCCGCCGGACGTTTCATCACGAACGCGCAGGACTCGGTCAGCTCGTACACGTTGATGCCCAGCGGTTGCAGGGTCTGAGGCGTCAGGTCGCCGCCCACCCGCATGCCGTAGTCCCACCCGGCAAAAAAGAAATCGACGTTGGCACTGAGCAGGGTTTCCACCGACGGGTACTTGGCCGCCAGTTCCGGCAGGCCATCGAGAATCTTCGCCATCTCGGGCGTCACCGACTTCCAGCCACTGATGCCGCTGTAGCCGACCATACGCGGCTTGAGGCCCAGGGCGAGCATCATCTGGGTCATGTTGATGTCGTGGCTGACGGCATGGCGCGGGGCTTCGTTGAACACCACCTGGCGGTTGCAGCTCTGGACCGTCAACGGGTAGCGGGTGGCCTCGGCCAGAGCGTGAGTACTGCCCAGCAGCAGGGCAAGCGACAGCAGGGAACGCAGGGTCATGGTTGGGTTATCCAGGTGATTCGTGGGTAGCCGGCCAGGGGATGTTCGTCCACCAGGGCGTCGATGCCGAACACTTCGCGTAGCAGCGCGGCGGTCAGGACTTCTGCCGGTGCGCCGCTGGCGACGATGCGCCCGTGTTCGATCACATACAGGCGGTCGCAGAAGGCAGCGGCCAGGTTCAGGTCGTGGAGGCTGGCGAGGGTGCCGATGCCCAGCCCTTTGATCAGTTGCAGCAATTGCAATTGATAGTGGGGGTCGAGGTGATTGGTCGGTTCGTCGAGGATCAGTAATTGCGGCTGCTGGGCCAGAGCCCGGGCGAGGATCACCCGTTGCTTTTCACCGCCCGAAAGTGTGGCGAACTCGTGGTCACCGAAGCCTTCAAGCCCGGCCGATTGCAGTGCCTGGAGGACCAGGCGGCGGTCCTCGAGGTTGTCGCCATCGAACAGGCCTTTGTGGGGTGTGCGGCCCATGGCGACCACTTCCTCTACCGTCAGGCCGAAAGCGTCGGGGAACTCTTGCAGCACCACGGCGATGCGTTGGGCGCACCAGCGCGAGGACTGTTTCCAGACGTTGTGATGCTCGAACTTGACCTCCCCCCGTTCCGGTCGGCTGAAACGGTAGGCGCAGCGCAGCAGGCTGGTCTTGCCGCTGCCGTTGGGCCCGATCAACCCGACGAACTCCCCGGCCGCCACCTGCAGCGTCACGTCACGCAGCTGGAACTGGTGATGGCAGTGGCCATGGCCCAGGGGCGTCCAGGCGAGCTGGGAGAGGGTTAGCGAGGTCATGGATCTACTCAAATCATGGGTGGCGCGCGCAACCCTTGTGGGAGCGAGCTTGCTCGCGATAGCGGTGGTTCAGCTTGCATCTTTGTTGAAGTACTGCCGCCATCGCGAGCCAGCTCGCTCCCACAGGGGATGATGTTCACAGTTCGAAAGACGGGCGCGATTGTAGAGGTTTCGCGCCGCCTTCCGTTAATGCACCGTCTTCAGCTTGAAGATGAGACGACCTCAGGCTGGCGATTGAACCGGGTGACGAGCCGGTCCAGCAACCAGACCACCACCAGTGAAGCCCCCACCAACGGGAACACCACCGCCAATGCCAGCATGATGAAGACCCCGGTCTTCCAGGTTGGCAGATCGTGACGCAGCGGCGGTACGCCGAACTTGCCCTCTGGCCGGCGCTTCCACCAGATCACTACGCCACTCACGGCGCTGAGCAGGATCATCAGGCAAATCAGCAGCACGATGATCTGGTTCAGCGGGCCAAACATCTTGCCCTCATGGAGCATCACCCCGGTTTCGGTGGCGCGGGCCACGACGCTGTAATGCGCCCAGCGCACATCGGCCAGGACCTTGCCGGTGTACTGGTCCACGTGCAGGGTGGCGTCGTTGCGCGGGTCGTCGGCGAACACCGAGACGGTGAACACGCCGGTGGACGTGGTCGGCAGGGTGATGCTGTAGCCGGGCGTGACCTGGCGTTCGCTGGCGATGTCCTGCACCGCTTGCAGGCTGACGGTCGGAGCGGCGGGGCCTTGGTGCATACCGCCGTGGGCCATGTGTTCGGCATGGTCGCCGGACATCGGCATCGGCGTATTTTCCATGGCCCAGGGCACGGTCTGGCGGTGGGCGTTGTTGAGGCTGCCGGCCTCGACGTCGGACTTGGGCACGTCGTTCCACATCGCCGCCGGAAAGCGGTTCCAGAGGTTGGCGTATTGCTTGCCCCAGAAGCCGGTCCAGGTCATGCCACTGAGCAGCATCACCAGCAGCAACGCCGCGCCCCAGAAACCGATGACCACGTGCAGGTCGCGCCAGAACAAACGACCGCGGCTGCTCCAGCGGGGCCACAGCACGCCAGCCGAGGATTGCCCGCGCGGCCACCACAGGTACAACCCCGACACCACCAGCACCACACCCCAGCCAGCGGCCATTTCCACCAGGCGATCACCGATCGTGCCGATCAGCAACTCGCCGTGGATGGCCCGGGCCATGGCTTGCAGGTTGTTTTTCGCATCCTGCTCGCCGAGAACATCACCATGGTACGGGTCGATGAACACGTTCAGTTCCCGGCCTTTGTCGATCACCACGAACTGCGCGCTGCGCTCGGCGTTGACCGGTGGCAGGTACTGTTTGACCTGGCCTTCGGGATAGGCCTGGCGGACCTGTTTGAGCAAGTCGTCCGCCGCCAGGGTGTGATGCCCGGCGGGTACGTTCAGCAGGCTGCCGTACATCAGTGGGTCGAGTTGCGGCTTGAACAGGTAAATGATGCCGGTCAGGGCCAGCATCACCATGAAAGGCGCCACGAACAGCCCGGCGTAAAAATGCCAACGCCAGGCCAGGTTGTAGAAATTGGGTTTCGGTTGGCTCATTGAAAAGCGCTCCGCAGGGCAAATTGGGTTGTTATGTTGTGCGGTCAGTCAAGGTGGAACGAAAACCCTGTGGGAGCGAGCTTGCTCGCGATAGCAATGGATCAGCTTGCATCGATGTTGAATGTGCCTTCGCTATCGCGAGCAAGCTCGCTCCCACAGTGGGTGTCCTCGCTGACAGATCTCCGGTGCTGGTTAGAAACTCATATCCACCTTGGTCCAGAGCGTGCGCCCCGGTTCGTTGATGGCTTGCGGGTCGCTCGCCGGGTAGCCGAACCCGGCGTTGCCGGCCAGGTTCAGGTGCTCGGCGTAGGCTTTGCCGAACAGGTTGTCGACGCCGCTGCTGACCTTCCAGTGCTGGTTGATGCGGTAGGCGCCGTTGAGTGAGAACACGCCGAAGCCCGAGCTCTTGCCATAGTCCTTGCCCACCACGTTGCCCTTGTTCTCGTCGACCCGGTGCTGCGCCGCCACCACACGCCACAGGGCGCCGGCACTCCAGCGGTCTTCGCTGTAGGTCAGGCCCAGGCGTGCGTCCAGCGGCGGCATTTGTGCCAGGGCGCTGCCGTCGCTGCTGTTCTTGCCCCAGGCGTAGGCCAGGGTCGCGTCGGCTTTCCAGTGTTCGGTCAGCTTGTAGGCCGCACCCAGTTCACCGCCCATGATCCGCGCATCGATGTTCTCGGCTCGGGAGGTGGTGCCCATCATCCCGGGGGTGTAGTCGAACAGGATGTAGTCGCGCACCTGCCCGACATAGCCCGATGCCCAGGCCTCGAGGGTTTCGGTCTTGTACTGCAGGCCGAAGTCGAGTTGGGTGGTTTTCTCTGGCTTGATCGAGTCGAAGGCATTCAGCGAACCGCTGGGGCCGGCGTTCGCCGAGAACAGCTCCCAGTAGTCGGGGAAGCGTTGTGCGTGACCCACGCCTGCGTAGAGGGTGGTGGGGCTGTCGTCGAGGTCGTGCTCATAGCGGACGAAACCGCTGGGCAGGGTGTCGGCGCGGGTCTCGTCGGCAGTCGGATTGGGCCGGGCCGACATGCCGGAGCCGATGCTCTGGCGATAGTCCTTGGCCGAGGCGCGGTCGAGCCGGGCGCCGGTGATCACTCTGTCGCGGTCGGCGGCGTACCAGGTCAATTCGCTGAACACCCCGTAATTGTGGAAGTCGGCGTCCTTGGTGTACGGCAGGTCCTTGTAGGTGTCGACACCCATGCTGCTGCGCTGGCGATGCTCGTTGGTCTGGGCGTCCAGGCCGCTGATCAGTTGCACATCGGCCCAGCGCCAGGTGGCCTTGATGCGCGCGCCAAGGGTGCGACGGTCGACGTTGGAAGCCATGGGCCCGGCCATCATCCCGGTGCCGGATGGCGTGCGCAGCGTGTAGTTGTCCATCACATGGTCGGCGTAGTTGTAATAGACCTGTGCCTCGATCTTATCCAGCACCTCGCCGATGTTCGAGCGCTCGAAACGCAGCCCGAGGCTTTCGCGCTTGAACTGCGAGCCGTCCATGCTGCGCCCGGCATAGCGCGCTTGGCCGTCGCCCTTGCCGGCGGTCAGCTCCAACAGGGTGTCGGCGTCCGGCGTCCAGCCCAGCGTCACGTCGCCGTTCCACTTGTCGTAGCGCGACGGCACCGTGTCGTTGTTGCCGTCGCGGTAATCGTCCGAATGGGCGGTGTTGCCGATCACTCGTACGTAGCCCAGCGGCCCGCCGGCCGCCGCATCCACGACCTTGTCGAAGCGTCCGTTGGAACCGGCCAACACACTGGCGTTGACCCGCGTGCCGAGCTCGCCGAACTGTTCCGGCTCGCGCTCGAACAGGACGGTCCCGGCCGATGCTCCTGGGCCCCAGAGTACGGTTTGCGGGCCTTTGATCACGGTGAGCTTGTCGTAGGTTTCCGGCGAGATGTAGGACGTCGGCGCGTCCATCCGGCCCGGGCAGGCGCCCAGCAACATGCTGCCGTTGGTGAGGATGTTCAACCGCGAGCCGAACATGCCGCGCAGCACCGGGTCGCCATTGGTGCCACCGTTGCGCACCAGGGCAAAGCCGGGGATGGTCTTGAGGTAGTCGCCGCCGTCACTGGCCGGCACCGGCTGACGCGGATCCTTGGGGTTGGTGACGACAGTCAAGGGTGAGCTGGGCGCGATGGCAGTGATGACCGTCGGGCTTAGCTCTTCGATCTGAGCCTCGTGATGCTCGTGCTCATCGGCAAGTACATAGGGCGTGAGAAGCAGGCCGCACAGTGCGGCGACCGTATGACGCAAACGAACCCGTGGCTCGTTCGGGGGGCAGCGAACCTGGGCAGTGCCCAAAGCGGTGCCAGCAGAAAACCTGGACATGATGATTCCATCGAACAGACGTAAACGACATGGTCGGGCAGCCTGGGACTGTCTTGTGCGACCGGGTGAGGTAAGTGTCGGGTTTACGCGACGAGGGGCGGTGCGCGGGTGCGGGCACCCGGAAAGAACGGTTGCCGGGCATGGCCCAGGCGCGGGGAAGGGCTGGTGTAGGTACTGGCCGACGGTGCATCGAAGGCAGCGAAGGTGTGGCCGCCCGGCAACGCGGGACAGTTGAACAGCAGGCTGCAATAGCCACACTTTTCCCACAGCGCGTGATGCTCGCTCTTGGGCCGGCAGTGTTCGGCTGCCGGTGCCGCATGCTCGGCGTGGGTACCCGCCGACATGTCCATCTCCATGCTCATGCTTATAGACACAGGCATGGACGAAGACATGCGCTGATCCATCGGCATCGACTGAGAAATCAGTGGACCGATAAAGATCATCAGCATGGCGAACAGGCTGAGCCAGCTGCCGCGTGTCAGGCTCATGGGCTGACGGCGGGGCAGGGCGGACCTGTTGCGGGGAAGCGCCACGGGTAGACGCGCTTAGTGCATGTGCATTTGGTTTTTGTCGCCGTCAGGCGCTTTTTTCTGCACCGCGACGTCAACGGTCACGTCGCCGGCTTTTTCGAAATGCAGGGTCATGGCAAAGCGTTTGCCATCACTGAGCAGGCTGCGGTCTTTCAGCTCCAACAGCATCACGTGGTAGGCCATCGGCGCGAAGGTAGCCGTCGCTCCGGGGGCAATATCCACAGCGGGCACCGGTTGCATTTTCATCAGGCCGCCTTGCATCACATGCTCGTGGAGCTCGGCTTTGCCGGCAATCGGCGAGTCGACGCTGAGCAGTTTGTCGGCGGTGGTGCCCTTGTTGTGAATCACGAAATACGCGGCCACGGTCGGTGCATTGGGCGGCAATTCCTGGGACCAGGGGTGAGCGATTTCGAGGTCGCCAACTTTGTATTGATGGGCATGGGCGAAGCTCACTGGAAGCAACAGGGCAGCCAGCAGGACGAGTCTGTTCAACATGGGTGATTCTCCAGAACGATTCAGGACGCGGGTTTAATGCGGGGAATCAGACCAGAGGAGAGGCGCGGGGGTTGAGGCTCGGCCATTGCTGGCGCGGTGTGGGGCTGTCGAGTGTTGAGTGGGCGACACCGCGATGGGCCGGCCGTAGATCCATATACAACCGAGGCGCGTGCCCGGCAAGCGCCACCAACGGCGCGGAACCTGAGCAGCACCAACAATGCTGCATCGTCGAATGATTGTCCTGCTGCGGCGTGCCTTGCTCGAGCTTGCCCAGGGAAATCGCCAGCATTTTCGTGCCGCTGGAGGAACAGAAGCTGCCCCACAGCACTTGTTCGGTCGGTGCACTCGCCACCGTGCCACCGTTGCCGGAAAGGGGCATGGCAAGCATGTTGAACAGCACTGCGAAGCAGGCGATCCAGGCAAATGCAAGCCGTTGTCGGGACATGGGGCAAATCCGCTCGGTTGGGCGATCAGGTGGCGGTATTTAGCCTGATCGGGGTTGAGAAGTAAAAAGGCCGCGTGCGGTGTAGGGTCGCAGGGCTGGTGTTAACAGTAGCAACAGATCGTCGAGTGAGTGCTGTTGTCGCGGGGAAGCTTACCCTCGCTGGGCGACGAAGCGGTCCTCAATCCTGATACAGCGTTTGACAGGGAGTGGCATCTGCTGTTTTTGGCGTGGCAACAGAACAGGCAGTCAGGCCAACTGCCGTAGCCCCTGCAACACCTCATCCACTGTCCCAAACTCCCGATCCACCCCCGGCAACACCGGCCGCTTCAACACCAGTACCGGCACGCCTCGCTCCCGCGCCACCTCCAGTTTCGGCTCAGTAGCCGTGCTGCCACTGTTCTTGCTGACCAGTACATCGATCCGCCGCCGTTCGAACAGCTCACGCTCACCCTCGATGTGAAACGGCCCACGGGCACCAATGACTTCGCAGCGCTCATTTCCGGGGTAAACGTCCAGGGCGCGCAGGGTCCAGAACTGCTCTGGCGGAATTTCGTGCAGGTGTTGCAGTGGCTCGCGACCGAGGGTGAACAGGGGGTGGTGGAAGGGTTGCAGGGCCTGGATCAGTTCGCTCCAGTCAGCCACTTCGCGCCAGTCATCGCCGGCCTGGGGTTGCCAGGCCGGACGGCGCAGGGCCCAGCAGGGAATGGCGCAGGCTTGAGCTGCTTGGGCGGCGTTGTGGCTGATCTGCGCGGCGTAGGGGTGGGTGGCGTCCAGCAGCAGGTCGATGCCTTCGGCACGGACGAATTGCGCCAGCCCTTCGGCGCCGCCGTAGCCGCCGACGCGCACCTGGCAGGTCAGGTCGGTGGGGACGCGACCGATACCTGCCAGGCTGTAGATATGCTGGGGCCCGAGTGTGCGGGCGATGGCCAGGGCTTCGGTGACGCCGCCCAGTAGCAAGATACGTTTCATTGCAAGGCTCCGGCGTGTCCAACGATCCCGCCCTGGCGATCGATGGCGAAGACTTCGACCTGGACCTGGGCCGGCACCACGCTGCGAGCGAAGGCCAGCGCATGCTCACACACCGAGTCGCCGAGGGCGATGCCGGCGGCGCTGGCCATTGCCAGGGCTTGCTGGCTGGTGTTGGCCTGGCGGATGCCTTGCTGCAACGCCTCATCGGCACCGATGGCGGCCGCCCATTCGGCCAGTTGTGGCAGGTCGATGCTCGAGTGGCGGCTGTGCAGGTCCATGTGGCCAGCGGCGAGTTTGCTGATTTTGCCGAAGCCGCCGCAGAGGCTGAGTTTTTCCACCGGCACCTTGCGCACATGTTTGAGCACGGCGCCGACGAAGTCGCCCATTTCGATCAGGGCGATTTCCGGCAGGTTGTAGACCCGGCGCATGGTGTCTTCGCTGGCATTGCCGGTGCAGGCGGCGATGTGCAGGTAGCCGTTGGTTTTCGCCACGTCGATGCCCTGGTGGATCGAGGCAATGTAGGCCGCGCAGGAGAACGGCCGGACGATGCCGCTGGTGCCGAGGATCGACAGGCCGCCGAGAATCCCCAGGCGTGGATTCATGGTTTTCAGTGCCAGGGCTTCGCCGCCCTCGACATTGACCGTGACTTCGAAACCGCCGGCGTAACCGCTTTCCTCGGCCAGCCGACCGAGGTGGTCGTTGATCATTTTGCGCGGCACCGGGTTGATCGCCGGTTCACCGACATCCAGCACCAGTCCTGGTCGCGTCACCGTGCCGACGCCGCGACCGGCGATGAAGCGCACACCGGGTTCGTCGATCAAGCGCACCTGGGAAAACAACAGGGCGCCGTGGGTCACGTCCGGGTCGTCGCCAGCGTCCTTGATCGTCCCAGCCTCGGCGCCCTGTTCGGTCAGCCGACAGAACTCCAGGCGCATCTGCACCTGCTTGCCCTTGGGCAGCACGATCTCCACGGCATCGGCGTGGATGCCGCACAGCAGCAAGCGGGCCGCCGCCAGGCTGGTGGCGGTGGCGCAACTGCCGGTGGTCAGGCCGCTGCGCAGGGGCGCGGGTTGTTCGGCGGTTTCGTCACGCATCGAGGGGTTTGACCAGGTCGAGCAAGGTGATTGGCAATGCCTGGCGCCAGGTATCGAACTCGCCCAATGGCTGGGCTTGGGCGATGTGGATCCGGGTCAGTTCGCCGCCGTGACGTTCGCGCCAGTTCATGAGCGTCATCTCGCTTTGCAGGGTCACGGCGTTGGCCACGAGCCGGCCGCCGGGCTTGAGCTGCTCCCAGCAGGCGTCGAGCACGCCTTCGCGAGTGACGCCGCCACCGATGAATACTGCGTCTGGCCGCTCCAGGTTTTCCAGCGCCTGGGGGGCTTTCCCGCGAATCAGTTGCAGGCCGGGCACGCCGAGGGTGTCGCGGTTACGTTCGATCAGCGCTTGACGACCTTCGTCGGCCTCGATGGCCAGCGCGCGGCAGCTGGGGTGGGCGCGCATCCATTCGATGCCGATGGAGCCGCTGCCGGCGCCGACATCCCAGAGCAGTTCACCGGGCGTCGGGGCGAGGCGGGCGAGGGTGATGGCGCGTACGTCGCGCTTGGTCAACTGGCCGTCATGTTCAAAGGCCGCGTCCGGCAAACCGGCCAGGCGCGACAGGCGCAACGCCGAGGGTTCGGCGCGGCATTCGATGGCGATCAGGTTCAGGTCGGCGACGGTGGGATCGGACCAGTGTGCCGCACTGTTGTCGAGCCGTCGTTCTGCCACACCGCCGAGGTGTTCCAGCACGGTCATGGGGCTGGGGCCGAACCCACGTTCGCGCAGCAGTGCCGCGACCGCCGCCGGACTCTGGCGGTCATTGCTCAGCAGCAACAGCCTGACGCCAGTGGATAAATGCACATTGAGCGCCGCCAGCGGGCGTGCCACCAGCGACAGCGTGACCACGTCCTGCAGTGGCCAACCCAGGCGCGCCGCCGCCAGCGAACAAGAGGATGGCGCGGGGATGATCAACATCTGATCGCTTGGCACCTGCTTGGCCAGGCTGGCGCCTACGCCGTAGAACATTGGATCGCCGCTGGCCAGTACGCACACCGACTCGCCCCGTCGCGCCAGCAGCGGTTCCAGGGAGAACGGGCTGGGCCACAGCTCCCGTTCGCCACGGATACACACCGGCAACAGCGCCAGTTGCCGGTCGCTGCCGACAATGTGTGACGCCCGCAGCAAGGCATGGCGAGCCGTTCGGCCCAGGCCCTTGAAGCCGTCTTCACCGATGCCCACTACGGTCAGCCAGGGTGTCATCTGTGTTCCTCGAAACGATGAATTTGATTTGCCGGTGTTTATGCTTGCGAACCGGCTCGCCATCATACCGCGCCCCGACATATCAGGGGCTTGGCGTAACATCATCAGCACAGATGGACCGCTATCGCGAGCAAGCCCGCTCCCACGGGGGATTGGTGGTGAACACAGGGTTTGTGAACAATCTGATCAAACTGTGGGAGCGAGCTTGCTCGCGATGGCGGCGGTACAGACAACCTATTTGGATCAGGGAACCCGTGTTCTTGAGCAATCTCGCTTCAATCCGACCGGCAAGCTTTTCATGACCCCCGGCAAAGCAGGCATAATGTCGGTCCTTCGCCGTCATGGCGTGCCTTATCTTCCGGTCTGCCCTTGAACGAACGTCCATCCTCCAACGTCATACGCCCCTCCGGTTGCCCGGGGTTGCTGCGGGTTGTCCAGGCGTTGGACGGTGGGATCTGCCGGATCAAGCTCGATGGCGGTTCCATTCAGGCGGGGCAGGCCGAAGCCGTGGCGTCGGCGGCCGAGCGGTTTGCCGGTGGCGTGATCGAGGCAACCAACCGTGGCAACCTGCAAATCCGCGGCATCGGCCTCGAACACGGCGCGTTGATCGAACAATTGCTGGCCGCCGGGCTTGGGCCCCGAACCCCGGCTGGCGACGACGTGCGCAACCTGATGCTCAGCCCCTCGGCCGGGATCGACCGGCAGATGCTGTTCGACACCGGCCCGTTGGCCGCGCAGATTCTCTTCACCTTGCAAACCCATGAACGCTTCCATGAGCTGTCGGCCAAGTTCGCCGTGCAACTGGACGGCGGTGAAGCCATGGCGATGCTTGAACATCATCATGACCTGTGGCTGTCGGCCCTGGTCCGCGACGGCGAGACTTGGCTGGCCTTCGGCTTGGCCGGCTCCCCACTGGATGAGCCGGCAGGCCGGGTCCCCGTGGCCCAGGGGCACGCGTTGGTGGTGACAGTGCTGGAATTGTTTCTCGACCTGGCCCGCCCGGACCAGACACGCATGCGCCACTTGCTGGCTGAAATCCCCACGGATGAGTTCATGAGCCAGTTGGCCAGCCGTGTGCCGTTGCAACCGTGTCTCGATTGGCAACGGGATGTATCCATCGACGGACTGCACATCGGTATTCATCCCCAGCACGATGAGCGGGTCTACGTCGGTGGCGCGGCGCCGCTTGGCCGGCTCGACGCGCACATGCTGCGCGGGGCGGCGCAGTTGGCACGGGAGAAGGGCGACGGCAGCCTTCGTTTTACCCCTTGGCAAAGCCTGATGTTGCCCAACGTGCGCCGCGAGGAGGCCGAAGGAGTTCTGGCGCGGCTTGGGGGATTGGGCTTTTTTTGCACGGTCGACCAACCCCTGGCGCAACTCATTGCCTGCACCGGCTCCAGTGGCTGCGCCAAGGCCCTGGCCGACACCAAGGCCGACGCCCGCCAACTGGCCGAGCTGCTGCAAGGCCAGGGCCGGGTCCTGAAGGTCCATCTATCAGGCTGCCAGCGTTCCTGCGCGGCGGCCCATATCGCGCCCGTCACCTTGCTGGCGGTCGCTCCCGGTCGTTACGACCTGTATTTTCGCGATGCCACGCTGCCGGGTTTCGGCGCGTTGCAGGCACACAATCTGACTATTGAAGCGCTCGGCCACTGGCTCGACGCTCGCCCCCGGAGCCCCCTTGATGCTTGATTACATCCGCGACGGTCAGGAGATCTATCGCAACTCCTTCGCGATCATTCGCGCCGAGGCCAACCTGGCGCGCATTCCGGCCGACCTGGAAAAACTCGCGGTGCGAGTGATCCACGCTTGCGGCATGGTCGAGGCCGTCGATGGCCTGCAGTTTTCCGAAGGCGCGGGCACGGCGGGGCGCCAGGCGTTGGCCGCGGGTGCGCCGATCCTGTGCGATGCGCGGATGGTGTCCGAAGGCGTGACCCGGGCTCGGCTGCCGGCGAACAACCCGGTGATCTGCACTTTGCGCGACGAGAGCGTGCCGGCGTTGGCCCTTGAGCTGGGCAACACCCGTTCGGCCGCCGCCCTGGAACTGTGGCGTCCGCACCTGGAAGGCAGCGTCGTGGTCATCGGCAACGCGCCGACCGCGCTTTTTTATCTGCTGGAAATGCTCGACGCTGGCGCGCCGAAACCGGCGCTGATCCTCGGCTTTCCGGTGGGCTTCGTCGGCGCCGCCGAATCCAAGGCGATGCTGGCGGCCAACAGCCGTGGCGTGCCGTTCGTGATCATGCAAGGCCGCCTGGGCGGCAGCGCCATGGCCGCCGCGGCCGTCAATGCCCTCGCTACGGAGATTGAATGATGCAGCAGCCTGGACGTCTGATCGGCCTCGGCGTGGGCCCTGGTGACCCGGAACTGATTACCGTCAAGGCCCTGCGCCTGCTGCGCGAATCGCCCGTGGTGGCGTACTTCGTCGCCAAGGGCAAGAAGGGCAATGCCTTCGGCATCATCGAGGCGCATTTGCAGGACGCGCAGACCTTGCTGCCGCTGGTCTACCCGGTCACCACCGAAGCCCTGCCGGCGCCGTTGTCCTATGAACAAGTGATCGCCGATTTCTACGACACCGCCGCCGAACAGTTGGCCGTGCACTTGGATGCCGGGCGCGACGTGGCGGTGATCTGCGAGGGCGATCCGTTCTTCTACGGCTCCTACATGTACCTGCACGATCGCCTGGCCGAGCGCTATGACGCCGAAGTCATTCCCGGCGTGTGCTCGATGCTCGGTGGCGCCTCGGTGCTCGGTGCGCCGCTGGTCTATCGCAACCAGAGCCTGTCGGTGCTCTCCGGCGTTCTACCCCATGAAGAACTCAAGCGGCGTTTGGCCGATGCCGATGCGGCGGTGATCATGAAACTGGGGCGCAACTTCCCCAAGGTTCGCCAGGTGCTCCAGGAACTGGGCCTGGATGGGCGCGCGCTGTACGTCGAACGGGCGACCATGGCCAACCAGAAAATCGTACCGCTGGATGACGTCGAACCGATGTCCTCGCCGTACTTCTCGCTGATCATTGTGCCGGGCGAACGGTGGCAAGGCTGATGACATCCAAGACAGCGGCCATCGTCATCCTCGGCCCGGGCAGCCTCGCCACCGCTCGGCGGATCCAGCAGCGCTACCCTGATGCCCTGATTCACGGCCTGAGCGGACGGGTCGAGGGCGCGGATCGTTCATACCTCGAATTCGGCGCGACGTTGCGCGAGCTCTACCAACAGGACACGCCGATCATCGCCTTGTGCGCGGCCGGCATCGTCATCCGCACCCTGGCGCCGCTGCTGCTGGAAAAAGGCCTCGAGCCGCCGGTGCTGGCGGTGGCTGAGGATGGCAGCGCCGTGGTCCCGCTGCTGGGCGGCCTGGGCGGAGTGAATGTCATGGCCCGGGAAATCGCCGCCGCGCTGCAAGTCGCGCCGGCGATCACCACCAGCGGTGAATTGCGTTTTGGCACTTGCCTGCTCAATCCGCCGAGTGGCTACAGCCTCGGCGACCTGGAGCAAGGCAAGCGGTTTGTCTCCGATCTGCTGGCCGGTGAATCGGTGCGCATCGAAGGCGCCGCGCCGTGGCTGGATCAGGCGCAGTTGCCTGAGGATATACAGGCACGGCTGGCGATCCGTATCGACAGTGCTGCGGGAACACCCGCGGCGGATGAGCTGCGGATTTATCCGCGCAATGTGCTGGTGGCGTTGAGTGCAGGGGCGTCGGCGGACATCGGCGCGATCCTGAAGGAGGCCGGCCTCGCGCCGCAGTCGCTGGCGTGCCTGTTGGCGGCGGACAGCGACATGGCCCGTGCTGAGTTACACGAAATGGCGTCGGCCTTGGGTGTGCCGCTGCGTTTTGCGGCGGCCAATAGCAACCTCGAAACGTGGTTGAGCGATGCCCTCGGCCAACCCGCATCGCTACAGGTCATGGGCAGTCATGCCATCGCCGTGGCCGAGCAGCCCCTCGATCCGCGGCAGATCGGTCGCCCGCGCGGGCGCCTGGCGGTGATCGGCCTCGGCCCGGGCGCTGCCGAGTTGATGGTGCCGGCGGTGCGCGCCGAACTCGACCGTGCCACCGATGTGCTGGGCTACGAAACCTATGTGCGCATGGCCGGGCCCTTCCGGGCCGATCAGGTGCAGCACTGCACTGACAACCGCGAAGAAATGCAGCGTGCCCGGCATGCCTTTGAACTGGCGGCCCAGGGGCGGTCGGTGGTGGTGGTGTCGTCCGGCGACCCGGGCGTGTTCGCCATGGCTGCCGCCGTACTGGAAGCATTGCATGAGTCGACGGATGCTCATTGGCACAACGTCGATTTGCAGATCCTGCCGGGTGTCTCGGCCTCCCTGGCGACCGCCGCCCAGGCGGGTGCGCCGCTGGGCCATGACTTCTGCGTGATGTCGCTGTCGGACAACCTCAAGCCCTGGTCGATCATCGAGAAGCGCCTCGACCTGGCGGCCGAAGCCGACCTGGCCCTGGCCTTCTACAACCCGATCTCCCGTTCCCGGCCATGGCAGTTGGGTCGGGCGCTGGAGATCGTCGGGCAACATCGCACGGCGCAAACGCCTGTGGTGCTGGGGCGCGATATCGGTCGTCCGGGGCAGACGTTGCGTGTCACCACGCTGGGGGCATTGACCCCGGATCAAGTGGACATGCGCACCATGGTGCTGATCGGTTCCTCCACTACCTGCGTGTTCCCGCGCGCGTCCGGCGCCAGCTGGGTCTATACGCCTCGCTGGTATGGATCCAAGCCAGCCTCCTGAATGAGGGCGGCCTGCCTGGCCGCCCTGTTCGATTGCAACTCTCGATTCTCGTCATTGAATCTTGAATCTTTGAAATGCATTGAAAGCCTTCCTGTTTGAGTTGTTGGGTTTTAGGCGCTAGTTTGTCTGCCTTCTATCGTTTCTTAGTTTTGCCTGGTGCGGCGGTGGATCTTTATTTATTTTAGTCTTGCTATTAGTCAAGTTGGACGAGGAGTGTTTTTATGCAGGATGCAGAAGTTAGAAGCAGCGACGGCCTGGTAAAGTTCATCAGTCTTTTCAAGTTGTCGGATCTTGAACAGGCGTTGTCGCCGTATAAAAAAAGCGAACAATACGAGGCGGTCCTCCGTTATTACTTTGCCTGTATCGCTACGCCGGAATCCCACAGGCTGCTCGAACCATTGGGGCTTTTGAAACAGACGCTGGCCCAGCTATTGGGCAACCGCAGGGTCAAGCGTAGCCAGGACGGGCGTGTGTCTGGTCCCGCCGGGGCTGGTGTGGATCTGGCGCAGATATACGACAAAATCGAGCATCACGAAGCACGCCTTCAATTCAGTAGCGAGCAAATGAGAAAGTTGCCAGCGGAGGTGCCCAAGACGTTGCACTTCGTCTGGCTCGGTGGCGGACTTGGCGACATCCAGCGCGATTATCTCAATGTATGGCGACAGGTATTGGCCCGGCACGGCTATGCCCTGAATCTTTGGTATGACAGTGATGCGTTACTGGCGTGGCAAACCAATAAGCTTATTGTTGAAGCCGCCAAGGCCGATGTCTTTTTACATGATGTAGATGAGCGTATTGCCGAAGTTGATCTGGGTGCCCTGTATAACGAACGGGCCATTGTCCTGAAACAACAGATGCAAGCCCATATCAATGCCGCCGTGGCGAAGGGCGGATCAGCCGACGAAGCCCGGCTGGATTTACTGACCCGCGCCTATGGTCAGGATGCGCAAGTGCTGCGCCAACAGTTGGAACGCAATCGTCGCAGTATCCTGGCCATGGACGGCTTCAAGTTGCGTGACCTTGCTGCCGGTGCAGTTTCGTTGCAGTTGCAGGATGTCTATGACCGAGAGATGCGGTTGCTGGGCAATATGGCGTCGGCGTCGGATGTCGTGCGCGCGGAAGTCCTGTTTGCCGAAGGTGGCGGGTATACCGATATCGACCACCTTCCGCCGTTATCGGCAACCCTGGGCGGAGTCGACATCAGCGGTTTTGGCCATGATGCCCGTCTGGGGACCCTGCAATTACTGCTGAACGAGAATCCCGAATGGATGCCCGGCCGCCAGGCTTCCTCCCGTTATCGCGCGCATATTCCCGCCGAACATCTGCCAACACTGGAAGCGTTCGCGCGAAGCCGGCCAAGCTTGAGTGAGGTCTTCGAGTTGCCGGCGCAGCGGTCGGCCCGACCTTTCGCGTTGCGTGCCCTGAGCATGGAACTGTCGTTATCCAATGCATTTCTGATGGCCCATCCGGGCGCCGAGATTCTTCAAAGCGTGATCGACCGTCTGCGCTCCAACTATGAGTTGGTTGACGCGTCGGTCCAGTTGGCTGCCCAGCGCGATGTCGCATTGAGCGACGTTGCCGGCATGTTGACCCTGGTGGAAGAAGTATTCGAAAAAAACCATGGGCCGCTGAGCCGCCTGCCGATGGGCGAAGTGCTCAGGGTGATAGCGCGGATATCGGGCGTCGCGACCCACTTCGGCGACGGCATTCGCTTCGAAAGCGAAGGAACCGTCCATCTGACGGGCCCCGGCGCCATGCGCGACGGCATGGCTGACTACGCGAACGCGCACTTGAGCGCGGCAGTTGCCAAGACTTTGCACGAGGAGGCTGGCGTTGCCCCCTATCTGACGGTCAATGGCGCCACGGAAGAGGAGCAGGATCACTCCTGGAAAGAGAATGGAAACGATCCCGAGAAATGGGTCAGCAACGAGCAGGCGCGTTGGCGCGAAGGTCAGTACAAGGCCCGCTACAAGGGCGATATCGCGCAGTTGCTCAAGCATTCGACGATTGAGTTTCAGCAGGGATGGCCGCTGATCGAAGGGCGTGCGGTGCTGCTGACCGATGTGCTTGAGCGACTGGTCGAGGGGCTCGGCGAGCCATTCATCGAGGCGATGAGGCAGGGGCATGACGGTGAGATCCGCTTCGAAAAGCCGCTGCCGCTGAGTTTCGATGACCGCGAGCTCATCAAGAGTCAGGCGCCCGACGCGCTTGTTCCGGTCTTCCTGAGTGACAAAAAAATGCGCGACCAGGGGATCGATGAGGTGCTGAGTGACATCGCCAATGGCTCTCGTCGTTTCATTGAAGCGAGTCCTTTGCAAAGACTGGCACTGGGCGTGTTGTTGGGGCTGGATTCCCTGGACAACCCACATTTCAATGCGGCCACCAGTGAGCTGGAGAACCTGGCCAATGGCGTCGCCGAGCAGGGCGTTTCCGGGCGTTACGCGGTCATCGAGCGCCAGTTGTACAAGCGCAAGGCCGCGAGGTTCATGAGTGGCCTGGGGAGTGATCCGACGTACGCGTCGATGCCATCCGACAGCGCTCTGGAACTGAAAAGAACCGCCTTGAAGGAGGCGCGGACCCTGTATCAATGGGGGCGGCATGTCGGGCGGATCCAGAAGGTGGCCACCCTTGAGCACCGTATCCAGGTCATCGAGCGGTCAGGGCAATTGCTTGATGGGTTCGGGCATAACGGTGTGCAGATGGTTCCCCAGGATTTGCTGCTCAACCGCGATGGCGAAACGATTGGTGGGCGTTGCTATCCCCTGGCGCTGGTGATGAGTGCGGCACTTGCGCAGGGTGATGCCGCCTCCGGGCACTTGCGCGAGCGCTTCTTTCTGGCGGTGCTGGAGCCGGGGCAAGACGATTCCCAAGGCTTTCTACAAGCGTTGGAAGAGCTGCGAGACGTACCGATGAGTGACGTTGGTCGCACGCTTGGACAGGCTAGCCTCGATCAGGTCACCGCCGCTCTGGAGAAACACGCCGGCCCGCGTACGCTGATGCTCAACTCTGACAATCATTCGATGCTGGTGGCCAAGACCGTCAGTGCGGAACGCGCCACCTATCATTTTTTCGACCCCAATTTTGGTTTGTGTAAATTCGAGCAGCCGGATGCGTTCCGACGTGGTCTGGAGCATTTTTTCCAGAAAGAGGGCATGGCTCGTTATTACGCCGCCTATGGCAGCGAAGCTCGGCCTGAATTCGATCTGATCGACCTGCAAAGTGAAAAGGTCGCGGCCTGGCAACTCTCCGATGGGTTCACGGTCAAGCACCTGCTGCAACCCGGGGCTTTGTCCGGACCGTCGCAACGCCCCATCAGGCAGCGGGTGGCCAACGCACGTGGGCAATCGCTGCAAAGCAATCCTCGACTGGGTAGCTGTCTGCTGGCGCTGGATGGCCATTGGTGGGGCCAGCAGATCGAGCAAGTGACGACCCATCTTCAGCAAGCCAATCAGCTGGCGCCGCACCTTGTGCCGTTGTTCGAAACCCTGGAGGTCATGTCGAACGGGTCGTACCGGATGAACCTGATCGATCCGCAAAAGCCTGAGCAGTTGGTACGGATCGTGACCGACGACCATCGACTCTTGCGGATAAAGAACTACCTCTCGGAACGCTTTTCGGTCCTGGCCAACAGACCTTCCGTGCCGAGCGATCCGACCGAGGTGGGCAGCGTCCACACCCTGAACGCCGGGTTCGCCATACAAGCGCTGATGAACGCCTTGCGGGGCCGAGAGGGGCCTGAGCGGCCATTGAGCCTGGCGGTCCGGTTGCATGCCTATGTCAATTACGCGCAATTGATGCATGGCAACGTGGCCGATATCGCCGGCCTGGTCGGCCTGGTTCGGCAGGCACTGGCCCAGGAGAAGCTGATTGCCCATACCGTCGCGCCAGTGGTCAAGGCGGCAGTGGGAAGCAGTGTGAGCGAAGCGACCGGGGGGTTGCTGCAATTGGCGAATGTCGGGTTCGACATCTACCAGCTGTCGACCACCCAAAACGAAGTCGAGCGCGCTCAGTTCGGTACCCAACTGGCGTTCGACTCGGCCAGCCTGATGTTGTCGGTGGGCGCCTACGCCGCCGGAGCCACCACCGCTGGAGCAGTGCTGGGCGGTGCTGCCGTGATGTTGGGTGGGTTGGCAGTGGGGGTGGCGGCGTTGGCCCAGGGTTTTGCCACCATTGCCGAAGAAGCCAAGCAGGTCGGGCTGTTTTTCGATGAGGTGGCAACCGCCCATCTCCAGCCCTATCGCTCTGATGCCAGCGGTGGTGCGTGGTTGCCGCGTTCATCGCTGATCGTTCATACGCTGGACCTGACCCGCGCCGAGCTGATGCTGGACAGCCCCAAGTTGTATCCGTTGCGCGATCATTTCGGGGTGCCTACCTTTGATGACGATTACGAGCGGGTGATCGATATCCGTCGAGAGCTGAATCTGCCAGGTCGAGCCCGATTCACGCCACCGGCAGGCTCGGTCATCGTCCTGCCCTGCACACCGCAAACCTGTTACCGCTACGAGTACAAGGCCTTACCCTTCGCCGGGCTGCGCCATGACACCGGGTTCGACACGGCCCGGCGCCTGGAGAAAAAGACCGCGCAGGGAGGATGGCTGTTTCTGTTTTCCTTCTACTCGTTCCCCAGTGACTACATCCTCTATCGCCTGGTCCCGGATTATCGACCGACAGCGATCAAGGTGTTGCTCGATGGCATCGATCGCTCTCTGGTGGTGCCCGTGCTGCCACCGGCCTGGCACGGAAAAATCACCTATGAGATCCAGGGCGCCGGCAAGCGCTGTGCATTGGTGCTCCATCCCGGTGTGAGCCTGACCCTCGATGCGACGCGTCCGTTGAACTCGAGTTGGGTGTTGGACGCCCCTTGGGCCCAGGAGAGTGATATCCGGATCGAGCGTTACGCAAGACTGTTCATCGGTGACGTCCAGGTGACGCTCAGTGGATCGGGGCGTCATGACGTGCTGCTGCGGATCAGCCAGAACCAAGTATTCAAGATGGAAGCGGGCAAGCTCGTGGTTGTCGAGCAGGAGGTGCCTGCGAGCATGGATAGGCAGGCCTTGCAGGAGCACTTCAGGACCCTTGCCAGGCAACACCGCCTAGCGATGCCGTATACGCCGGTTCATCGTTACCTGGTGCCGTTCGAGAAGCCGGACGAGCCCCGCTACGTCACGGCCTGGTACGACGCCAAGGACGACCGTTTCCTGTTCATTCGCGATGAGCTGCCGGGCGTCGATGCGGCGGTGCTGGGCGCGGTGGCGGGCGGCTCCTGCTATTTCTACGACCCACAGAACCTGATCATCTGGCAAGCCGACGCGGTCACCGGGCTGCTGAGCCATCGCTATTGGTTGCGCAGTACAAGGAATGTGACTGCCACCATCCAGCGTGTCGAGGCGGATGCGCAGGGGGTGATTCATGTCGTGCAGCACATCACTCGCCAGGATCAGACCCGCGATGTACTGGTGTATGTGATCCATGAAGGGCAACTGCTGCTCAGTTCGGTCACGCGCGATCTGGATCCGGCGCTGGAATCCATTTTCAGCGCCAGCGAGACATTGGCCGACTGGTCGCAGGTCTTGGGCGGCGAGTACCCCTTTGTCCCGACTGTGGGCACCGAGGACAGCTTTGCCACCGTCAATTGGCAACCGGCGCCCTTCGTTTCGGTCTGCTGGAAGAGTGAGGCGCAGTTACGGGACATGGCCTGGGTTCGCCACAGGGACGGCTTGATCGTTCGTCCTTCGTCCAGACGCAACCAGGACCGTGGCTGGCCCGACTCGATCAAGAATATGACTGATTTGACGCTGCTCACGCTGGCGGACGACCGCGATATGTTCGTGGTTTATGACCGGCTCAGAAAGGAGCTATGCCGCAGGCAGCGAACCTTGGTCGCGGGCAAAGGGCAGTGGTCCAACAGGTGGTTGCAGTCCGACAGGCTGGAGAATGTGATCGCTGTCGAGAGCGGCTACGTGGCGCTGACATCCGATGGCCGGTTTTTCAACCTGACGAGCCAGGGCGACCTCGTGCTGGGCGGCGTGAACGAGGCATGGTTCAAGGATCGGGAGCATTGGTGGTCGGCGTTGGAGTCGCTGGCCCGGCAATACGCGAGCGAGCGCTTTGCCCTCATCGGCTTGAGCAACTTCAACGACGATGCCAAGTTATGTGCCTGGTATGTCGGCAACCGGCTGTTGCTGGCTGACCTGGGACATGCAAAGGAAGTCCGCCTGCTTGGCGCCACCCCGGACGGCGAGGCAGCGTGGTTATTCGATGTGTCGAGCGGCGAGGTCTATCGCCAGGCCTTTATCGATCCGCAGAAACTGGAGGCGGCTTTTGGCCAGGGTTCACGTTTGCTGCAGGCTGATGCATTGCCGCGTGCGGAGCGTGAGTGGGCGCCCTGGCAGTTTGTCGAGCTGAAGTCTGAAGGTGTGGGGCTGCGTGGCGTGACATTCGAGGGGGTGGTGCTCGCGTTACGAGACCAGGAGCCGGCCTCGATCACCGGTGTCACTCATGAGTGGGTTGTCGCTCAGGATGGCCGGGAGCATGAGGGGCTCAGGCAATTGGTGGCCCAGTCGTTCCATAGCGCACTGCTGTCGGTGGAGGAGCCCGGGAACCTGAAGTGGTTCGTCGCCAGGACCGGACGTGTGATCCGGGTTCCCAGGGCCGCCATTCCGGAGTCCTTCGAGTTGTTGGGAACCCAGCGGCAGACCCAGGTATTACTTCATGAAAGCAAGAATGGACAGCTGTTGACCTTGCCCGGCACGGGGCAAATGGGACCACTCAGTTATGTCCAGCGTGAAGGTGAGGTGCTGGTTGTCGAGGGCCAGGAGGTGAAAATCGATGATCTCCTGGCGCTGATGCCGGACGGTGTCACGACCCTGATCCTGCGCATGGGGCAAGGCGCGGTGAGTTACCGGCTGTCAAAAGCGGCCTGGTTGCGGGTCAAGTCGGTCATCCTCGACTGCCGCCATTCCCTGGGCAACGCGGTGACAATCCCCGGCAAATTGATCTGGGACCTGGATGAGCCTGCCCCGTTGTTGCTCAGTCGCGTCCATGAACACCTAGTGATCATTGATCCGGACAGTGGGCACAGTGTGATTGTTCGTGAGGTGTATGCGGCAGATATCAACTTGCGCGGGGAAGTCCTGCTCAGTTTTGGCGGGAGTCGGCATTATGCCGTTTCGACCCTGATAGAGCGGTTGGATGCCTTGCCGGACGCCCAGGGCGGCGTCACGCTCAAGGCGTTGTCGAGCGTGTCGCCTGCGGTGGAAACCAATGAGGTGGGTTGATTACGGCACCAGATAGCCTTTGACCCCGGTAAAGATGATCTGCGCCGCCAGCGCGCAGACAAATAGCCCCATCAGGCGGCTGACGATCTGCAAGCCCTGGTCGCCCAGAATCCGCTCGATGCGGCTGGACAGGTACAGCACCACGCCAACGGTGAAGCTGGCCAGGGCGATGCTGATGATGGCCATGAGTTTGTCGTCCCAGTGCGGTTGACTCACACCCATCACCAGCAGGGCGCCGATGGTACCGGGGCCGACGGTCAATGGAATGGTCAGCGGGACGATGGCCACGTCCTGCTGCACGTTGTCGGTCTGGACGGCCGACTTGCCTTGGGCCATGCCCAGTGCCGAAATGAACAGCACGCTGCCGGCGCCAATGCGAAACGCGTCCACGGTGATGCCGAACACGCTGAAAATCACCCGCCCGAACAGGTACAGCAATACGCTGGACACCAGCGTCGCGGTCGCGACCTTCCAGGCCAGGCGGCGTTGTTCCTTGCGTGAGTAGCCGCGAGTCAGGCCGATGAAACACGACAACACGAAGAAGGGGCTGTAGAGCACCAACATCTTCAAGTAAACGCTGAACAGCACATGGAGCATGGTCGAGGCTCACGACGAATGAAATTGGCGTGGAGTTTATCAGGCGCCGGGGGTGTCTGTCGGCTCGCCGTGAACATGAAATTTTTAAGTGCCGAAAACTTCGCTTTATTGTGGGAAAGCGGAGTGTCGTTGAAATATTAGTGTCGAAGGCATTATGTGTCGTTACAGTTTTGCAGTTGTTGTTCGGGGTGGGTTTGAGTCATGTTGTTCTCGGGGTCCATGGAGGGCCTTAATTAAATAAGGAATATATCTATGAGTGTTAATTTTGATTCGGTTTTAACCTTGGCTGATCGTCTTGATCGGCTGAATAGTTATGAAATCATGCCGGAAAATGTTGTTGTTTCTTCGCGCACTGTTGCAATCAATCCTGTCGGGTATAAAGCGGCTGTGGAAAAGCCGGACCGCGCTTCGATTGTCGGGGAAAGTATCCTGGCATTCGTCTCGGGAATGACTGAGCAAAATCAGGCGGATATCCAGCATTCCTATCTGTATGCATCGCTGGCGGCGAACAGGGCGTATCCACGGGAAGATCAAGGTAGAGAGTGGTATCAATTCTTTATGCAAGTCATGCAAGACTGCGGCTGGACGATCCTGCAACGCTATTACGACACAGTCGCGGCATCGGGCAGGAGCTTCAAGATGGATCAACTGGTGTTGAGGATCCTGGGTTCGGCCGTGGCTGCCGCCGCTGTTCCTGGTCCAACGTCGGCACTGATGCTTAAAGTGGCAGGTGACGCAATAGCCGCGCTGCAAAGCCGTGACAAGCCACTTCAACTCTTTGATCAAAATATCAGGGAGACCGGTGCGGGCGGTTTTGGTGTGGCGACCTGCCACGAAACCCCACACGGCGAAGTCATCATGGCATTGGGGGCCGTGCGTTTCATTAATCGGACGAATCAGACAAAAGTCCTGTTTGTGAATTGGGACAGCAGTTCGGTCGATCTGTATCGCGGTGAATGTCATATGACCATGGTGCCGTCAATTATTAATCGGACCCGCGCCACCATCATTGCAAGGTTGGGTGATCGTGCGCAGAAAAAGATCGAAGAGTATGAGATTTAACCTCATGTGATCTCTTGGCGACTACGCAGTGGTCGCCATCCCTTAGCGAATCAGGTGATTATAATGAGTGATGATTGTTCGGTTTTTATCAATGCCGGAGCTGTTGTCTTGCTGTCAGCCGATATGCTGGAGCAGGAGAAGTGCGATGTAATGAATTCGGTGTTGTTTGCGCAGTTGGTAGCCAGTAAGAAGTATCCAGCTCTTTCTTCGTCGGGTGAATGGTATGGGGCATACCGGGAAGTATTACAGAACGGTTGGGTGCAAAAGGCGGTAACGTGGGACAACTTTACACTCGATACTCCATCAAAATACACCATGATGTCTTGGGTGGAAAAACGACTGGGGGCGTATGTTGGTCAAACAAAAATGACTGAATTCACGCGCCTGTTGAATCGTGTCGCTCAATTGCCTTGCGCCTTGCCGGCCATTGAAGGATTGCGCGAGTGGGTTCAGGGCCCCAAATCCCCGGAGCTTTCGTGCAGGGTCAGGCTGCAAGTCATTCTGGCCCAGCGAGGGCCTGTGCTGAATGTTGTCTGCTTGGAGTTTGACACCAGGCACAGTACCGCTAATCCTCTTGGGCCACTTTTCTCCACCGATCCGGTACCGGGCACAATTCAACTGCGGTGCTTTCAGGCGAACTTGTCCGATGCGCTCTATGCGCCTGTTCGCGATGCAATTATCAAGAAACTCGGGGATAAGGCCGCCGGGAACATCTTTGATATTTCCGACGCAGTTGAGCATGGAGTGACGGGGGCTGTGTCTTTATGAATGACATGGGGATTCGACCGGCCAATGGGCAGGTGCTTCTGCGCAGTGACACTCCGGCAGCTGCCGTGGTGGGCGGCAGTATCGTGTCATTTGATGAGGGACTGTCCCTCCAGGATCGAGAAGATATCTACCTGAGCAACCTGTACGCGCAATTGGCAACACGTTCGGCCTACAAGGACGGTTTGGTCGGCAACTGGTTTGACTATTACAAAAATAAACTCAGGTATCTGGGATGGGATTCGGCGCGTCCTGTCAGTGCCGGGCGGGCGGGGCAGGGATTGATGGCCGATAGCGTTTCGCGGCAAATATCCCGGTCATTTGATGAACGTTTTTCCCGGCAGGCGAGCCAGGCGTTAGGAACCCTGAGGCGTAATCCCGATGCGCTCGAGGTATTTGAAAGAACAAGCCTGATGCGTGACACGGGATGCTTCCAGGTGATTCCCTGCACGCCCAAGTCTTCCGGGAGAATAGAGATAGGGCTCTACCACAAGCAGTTCCGCACCCGCAGAACGGTTTCGAGATTTCTGTTCTGGCCGATAGAGGACGTGGTGGAAAGCAGCCAGGAAGAAATGGCGGTTATTACATTCAACACGCTGCACTACGCAACGTTCAGAGAAAAAGTCGCCGCCGCGGTGATGAGCGAGACAGTCCGCCATCTGCATGCGTTGGAACTTTGAACAGAGCGGCGGGGCCCGCTGACCGCCATGTCGCCGCCTAGGATGTGTGCGCCGCCGACCTGTTCTGCTGATCACGCTGGGCCACCCAGTGCTCGATCAGCTCGCGCAATTGCGACAGCTCCACCGGCTTGGCCATGTGCCCGTCCATCCCGGCCTGACGGGCGCGCTCCTTGTGTTCGGCCAGGATGTGCGCGGTGAGCGCCACTACGGGGGTGCGGGTCCGCTGGTTGCCCATCTCCCAGGCGCGCAATTGCTGGGTGGCGGAAAAGCCGTCGAGGATCGGCATCTCGCAGTCCATCAAGACCAGATCGTAGCGCTGCTCCTTCATGGCCTTGAGGGCTTCTTCGCCATTGCTGGCGGTGTCGGGTTGCAGGTTGAGCTTGCCGAGCATGCCGCGGATGACCTTGGTGGAAATGCTGTTGTCCTCGGCCACCAGGATGCGGAAATCGCTGGGCACTTTCACCGGGATGACCGGCCCAGCGTTCGCTGGCATGTTCGGCGCCTGGCCCTTGTTGCGTTGGTTCAGTTCGTCCGCCAGGGTGGTCTTGAGGGTATAGCCGGCCACTGGTTTGGCAAGGATGCGCTTGACCCCGCTGTTGCGTGCAACGATCTTGCTCGGCGCGTTGCTGATGCCGGTGAGCATGATCAACAGGATGTCGTGGTTCAGGCTCGGGTCTTCCTTGATCTTGGCCGCCAGTTGCATGCCGGTCATGCCGGGCATGTTCTGGTCCAGCAACACCACGTCGAAATAGTCCCGCAGGTGCGCCTTGGTGCGCAGCAGCGCCAGGGCTTCCTTGCCCGACGGCACCGCACTGACATTCAGGCCCCAGGCACTGCACTGCTGCACCAATACCTTGCGACAGGTGTCGTTGTCGTCGACGATCAGCACGCGTGCCCCTTGCAGCGGGCTGTCGAGGTCGGAGGTCGGATGTTCGAGGCGGTCCGGGTCCAGTGGCAAGGTCAGCCATAAGGTGCTGCCCTGGCTGCTGCCGCTTTTGATGCCGAATTCCCCGTGCATCAGGATGATCAGCTGGCGGGCAATGACCAGGCCCAGGTTACCGCCCAGGCGCGTGGCCGAGAGGAAGTTCTTGCTGTGCAGCTCGGCATGCATCAGCGTGTCGCGCTCTTCGGCGTCCATCGGCGATCCGCTGTCCTGTACGGCAATGCGCAGGCGCGGCTGATTGCTGCGCTCGTCGAGGGCCACGACGATCAACACCTCGCCTTCGTCGGTTTTTTTCAAGGCGTTTTCCAGCAGGCTCAGCAGCGCCTGGCGCAGCCGCGTCGGGTCGCCGCTGATGACCCGTGGTACCTGGGGTTGGATGAAGCTGATCAACTCGACATTTTGCTGCTCCGCCTTGGCGCGGAAGATGCTCAGGCAATCCTCGATCAGGGCATTGAGGTCGAACTGCACATCGTCCAGTTCGATCTGCCCGGATTCGAGTCGGGAAATGTCGAGGATCTCGTTGATCAGGGTCAGCAGCTCATTGCCGGCGCTGTGGATCGTCTGCACGTAGTCACGCTGCTTGACCGACAGCGGCGTGCCCAGCAGCAGCTCGGTCATGCCCAGTACGCCGTTCATCGGGGTACGGATTTCGTGGCTGATCTTGGCCAGGAATTCGGCCTTGGCATTGATTTCTGCATTGCTCGCCGCCAGGTCGCGGCTGATGCTGAAACGGCTCTCGTTGATGGAGCGCTGGCGTTCACCCAGGGCAACGCTCATCAGCAGGCCGCTGATGCAGATGAATACCAGCAAGGTGACGATCAGGCCCTGTGGCGGGACTTCCGTGAGACCTTGCAGGGCCGGCAGGATGATCAGTGTGCCGAGGTTGAAAACCACCATCGCCGCGACGAACAGCCGGGCCGGGCGGTAACCCTTTTGCCAGTGCCAGGCACTGACGAACAACATGCTCAGGCCGGCCAGGGCCACCAGTGCATAGGTCATGATATTGAGCGGCAAGGTGTTGACGAACAACAGCAACAGGCTGCACAGCATGACCAGCACAATGTCCCCCAGCAGCAGCCGGTTCAACGGATGCGGCCCCAAGGGCGCGAAAAAACGGTAGGCGAACATCAAGCCACAGGGCGCGGTGAACAGCAGCGCCAGGTAGGCCCCGGGTGTCTGGATCGCAGGCCAGTCAGGTAACCACGGCCCCGCCAGATTCAGCAGCAGTACCAGGCTCAGCATCAGCAGACCTTCACAGGCCGCCAGCCACAAGCAACTGCGTGAACGGGTATAGGCGTAGCGGGTGAGGTTGTGCAGGATCAGCATGGCGATGCAGCCGAACAGCAAGCCATAGATCAGCGTCTGGTTCTGATTGGCCGCCGCCAGTACCGCCGGTTGCAGGGTGACGTAGGGGCGCAGTTCGTGTCGCGATGCCAGTCGCAGGTAGACGTCCAGCGGTTTATCGCTACGCGGCAGCGCCAGCATGAAATCGCTGGTGGGCACGGGGAGTTCGGTGCGTGGCAGGGTATCGCCGCTGATTTGTTGGTCAACCACGGCATCACCGTCCAGCACATAGAGATTCAGGCGAGACAGGTCGGGTGCGAAGATGCGCAGGATTTGTTCATGCTTGTCGGGTGCCAGCCGAAAACGCAACCACAGTGCCCCGCCAGGTTCGGCTGCTTTGAGCCGGTCCAGGTCGATGGGGCTGAATTGATTGGTGTAGCGGGCAGAGCGGATGTCGCTGAGCGTCAGGTCGCCCTGTTCGTCGAGCAATACCGCCCAGCCACTGCCTGGCGCGGCCTGTGCCGGGAGCATGCAGAGCAGCGTCAGCAGGGTGACGGTTAAGCCTATGGCAATCCTGAGCCAGCGCACGGCGAAATCCCTTCGTAGGTTGATGCCAGATTATAACTATGCGCGGCGCCCGAGTAGACAGGCAAGGGTCACCGACCCTTGCCTGTCTGAATGACCGGATTATTCCAGACTTTCGCCGCGCTCGCGGGCAATGGCGCGATAGCCAATGTCCTTACGGTAGAAACAGCCTTCCCAATCGAGCTCAGTGGCAAGCTTGTAGGCCTGCTGCTGGGCGGCGTCCACACTGGTACCCATGGCGGTGGCGCACAGCACGCGACCACCAGCGGTGACCACTTGGCCGTCCTTCAATGCAGTACCTGCGTGGAACACCTTGCCTTCGAGCTGGGCCGCTGCGTCCAGACCCCGGATCACGCTACCCTTGGCGTAGTCGCCCGGATAACCGCCAGCCGCCAATACCACACCGACGCTTGGACGCGGATCCCACTGGGCTTCGACCTTGTCCAGCGCCTGGGCCAGGGCGGCTTCGACAAGCAACACCAGGCTCGATTGCAGGCGCAGCATTACCGGCTGGGTCTCAGGATCGCCGAAACGGCAGTTGAATTCGATGACTTTTGGGTTACCAGCCTTGTCGATCATCAGCCCTGCGTACAGGAAACCAGTGTAGACGTTGCCTTCTTCGGCCATGCCGCGCACGGTCGGCCAGATCACCTGGTCCATGACCCGTTGGTGCACTTGGGCAGTGACCACCGGGGCCGGGGAGTAGGCGCCCATGCCGCCGGTGTTCGGGCCGCTGTCGCCGTCGCCGACACGTTTGTGGTCCTGGCTGGTGGCCATTGGCAAGACGTTCTTGCCATCGACCATGACGATGAAGCTGGCCTCCTCGCCATCGAGGAACTCCTCGATCACCACCCGGGAACCGGCGTCACCGAAGGCATTGCCGGCCAGCATGTCGCGCACGGCGTCTTCGGCTTCGGCCAGGGTCATGGCAACGATCACGCCTTTACCGGCGGCCAGGCCGTCGGCCTTGATCACGATCGGTGCGCCTTTCTCGCGCAGGTAGGCCAGGGCGGGTTCGATTTCGGTGAAGTTCTGGTAGTCGGCGGTCGGGATCTTGTGGCGCGCCAGGAAGTCCTTGGTGAAGGCTTTCGAGCCTTCCAGTTGCGCGGCACCTGCGGTCGGACCAAAGCAATCCAGGCCACGGGAGCGGAACAGGTCGACCACACCGGCAACCAGCGGCACTTCCGGACCGACGATGGTCAGCGAGACGTTCTTCTCGGCGAAGTCGGCCAGTTGTTCCAGGGCCAGCACGTCTATGGCGACGTTTTCGCACTTGGCTTCGATGGCGGTGCCGGCATTGCCCGGTGCCACGAAGACTTTCTGTACACGCGGATCCTGAGCCACTTTCCAGGCCAGGGCGTGTTCGCGGCCACCGCTGCCAATGATCAAAACATTCATTTCAAAAACCTCGGATGACGCTGATTCTGTTTGGAGCCTAGGGCATTTTGTGCCGTAGGAGGTCGCAATGAAGTCGGTAGATGCAAGGCGGAGTCGACCTCGATGAGCGGAGTTGCCTTTTGGCAATGAGCATCATCGAGGTCGGCTCCAACGCAGCAGATACCGGCTTCAGTGCGGCCGTCGTCTTGTTAGTGACGGAAGTGGCGCATGCCGGTGAATACCATGGCGATGCCAGCCTCGTCGGCCGCAGCAATCACTTCTGCGTCACGCATCGAGCCACCCGGCTGGATCACCGCGGTGATGCCGACCTTGGCCGCGTTGTCGATACCGTCGCGGAACGGGAAGAACGCATCGGAGGCCATGACCGCGCCCTGTACCTGCAAACCGGCGTGTTCGGCCTTGATTGCGGCGATGCGGGCCGAGTTCACGCGGCTCATCTGGCCAGCGCCGACGCCGATGGTCTGACGGTTCTTGGCGTAGACGATAGCGTTGGACTTGACGTACTTGGCGACTTTCCAGGCGAAGATCAGGTCGTTGATTTCCTGCTCGCTCGGGGCGCGCTTGGTCACCACTTTGAGGTCTTCGCTGCCGATCATGCCGATGTCACGGCTCTGTACCAGCAGGCCACCGTTGACCCGCTTGTAGTCCCAGGCCGGCGCACGGTCGGCCGACCATTGGCCGCAGGCCAGCAAGCGTACGTTGGCTTTGGCGGCGACGATGGCGCGGGCTTCTTCGCTGACCGAAGGCGCGATGATCACTTCGACGAACTGACGCTCGACGATGGCCTTGGCGGTCTCGGCGTCCAATTCACGGTTGAAGGCGATGATGCCGCCAAATGCCGATTCGGTGTCGGTGGCATAGGCCAGTTCGTAGGCCTGGCGGATGCCGCCCTCGGCGTCCGGGCTGACGGCCACGCCGCATGGGTTGGCGTGCTTGACGATCACGCAGGCGGGCTTGACGAAACTCTTCACGCACTCCAGCGCGGCGTCGGTATCGGCCACGTTGTTGAACGACAGTTCCTTGCCTTGCAGCTGGGTGGCGGTGGCGATGCCGACCTCGGCAGGCTTGGCTTCCACGTAGAACGCCGCGCTCTGGTGCGGGTTCTCGCCGTAGCGCATTTCCTGGGCCTTGATGAACTGGGTGTTGAAGGTGCGCGGGAATTCGCTGCGATCTTCTGTGCTCAGGGTTTGCGCGGCCTGGTTAACGGTGCCCATGTAGTTGGCGATCATGCCGTCGTAGGCGGCGGTGTGTTCGAAGGCCTTGAGCATCAGGTCGAAACGCTGGGCGTAGGTCAGGCCACCGGCCTTGAGGTTCTCCAGTACGTTGGCGTAGTCGCTGGCGTTGACGACGATGGCCACGTCTTTGTGGTTCTTGGCCGCCGAGCGGACCATGGTCGGGCCACCGATGTCGATATTTTCGATGGCGGTCGGCAGGTCGCAGCCTGGCTTGTTGATGGTGGCTTCGAACGGATAGAGGTTGACGGCCACCAGGTCGATCGGCTTGATGCCGTGTTCGTTCATGATGGCGTCGTCGATGCCGCGACGGCCGAGGATCCCGCCGTGGATTTTCGGGTGCAGGGTCTTGACCCGACCGTCCATCATTTCCGCAAAACCGGTGTAGTCCGCGACTTCCACTGCGGCGACGCCGTTATCCTGCAGCAGTTTGAAGGTCCCGCCGGTGGAGAGAATCTCGACGCCCAGCTGTTGCAGCTCGCGGGCGAATTCGAGGATCCCGGTCTTGTCAGAGACGCTGATCAAGGCGCGGCGGATCGGCAGGCGGGTGGTCTGGTCGGTCATTTCAATTTCCATCAAAAGCAAGGGAAGTCAGCAAAAAAGGCGACCGTTTTTTATGCGGGCGCCTTTCTGGTTTGATTGAATGCTTACAGCAGATCGTACTGCTTGAGTTTCTTGCGCAGGGTGCCGCGGTTCAGGCCCAGCAGCTCACTGGCCTTGGTCTGGTTACCCTTGACATAGTTCATCACGCTTTCGAGCAGAGGCGCCTCGACTTCGGAAAGCACCAGGTTGTACACATCCGTGACGGCAGCGCCCTCAAGGTGGGCGAAATAATTGTGCAGCGCCTTCTCGACACTTCCGCGAAGGGTCTGACCTTCTTCGCTGGGCGTGTTGAGGTGCTGTTTCAAATTCACGTTGTCGCTCACGGGTGTTATTCCACTCACTAAAGTCTCGGTCATCATCGTCATGCGGCCACCCCTTCGTCCCCTGTCAGGCTCTTGTAACGCTCAGCGAAGAACGCCTGAACGTCGGCGCATTGTGCTTGCGTACCATCCAAACGATTGAAACGGGCGCGAAACTCCCTGGCGCCCGGCAGGGTTGCGAGATACCAGCCCACATGCTTGCGTGCGATGCGTACACCCATGACTTCTCCATAGAAGGCATGCAGCGCGGCCAGATGCTCTAGCAGAATACGTTCCACCTCGGACAACTGCGGCGCAGCGAGCTTTTCGCCGGTGCGCAGGAAGTGTTCGATCTCACGAAAAATCCATGGCCGCCCTTGGGCGGCCCGGCCGATCAACAGGCCGTCGGCACCGGTCGCATCCAACACGTACCGGGCCTTCTCGGGCGAATCGACGTCGCCGTTGGCAAAGACCGGAATCGACACCGCCTGCTTGATCGCGGCGATGGTGTCGTACTCGGCTTCACCGGTGTACAGGTCGGCACGGGTGCGGCCGTGGACCGCCAGCGCCGTGATACCTGCCTGTTCGGCGATCTTCGCCACCGTCAGGCCGTTCTTGTTCTCCCGGTCCCACCCGGTGCGGATCTTCAGGGTCACCGGCACATCGACTGCGGCGACGACGGCCTGCAGGATCTCGGTGACCAGGGCTTCATCTTTCAACAGTGCCGAGCCGGCGGCCTTGTTGCAGACCTTCTTCGCCGGGCAACCCATGTTGATGTCGATGATCTGCGCACCCAGCGCCACATTGGCCCGGGCCGCCTCCGCCAGCATCTGTGCGTCGCCACCGGCGATCTGTACCGAGCGGGGCTCGGGATCGCCTTCGTGGATCATGCGCAGACGCGATTTGCGGGTGTTCCACAAACTCATGTCGCTGGTGACCATTTCCGAAACCACCAGACCTGCGCCCAGTCGCTTGCACAGCTGACGAAAGGGCTGGTCGGTGACGCCCGCCATAGGGGCGAGAACCAGGCCGTTCTGCAATGTATATGGGCCGATGCGTACCGCCGACATAGGACTTCCCTGAAGTGGGGCCGGATCATGAGACTTCGAAAAAGGGTTGGCATGATACCCGCTCTCGATGACTGGATAAAGGTCGGATTGGATAAAATCTGAACAGCTATTTTGTTATCGCCAGCGGTTTGGTCTGGGTGGGCCAAGTCAGAAAGCTGTCGTCAATCGGCCGACCCTGGCCGGTTTCACTCGGGCGAATGGAAGCTCAGGCTGTAGTTCACCGCTTTAGGTCCTGGGTCGAGGATGTCCAGTGCGATGTGGATGGGTGTCTGCGGCGGCATTTCGCCGCGGCCTTCCAGATCGCCTCCCAGGTATTCCCCGGGCTTGAAGCGGCGGCTGGCGATCAGGTGCCCGTTCAGATCGGCGAAACGCAGCTCCAGCAACGGAAAAGGCTGGGAGAAGGGCGCACGGTTGTAGATGATCGCGTCCACCACCAGGGCGCCGCTGAATTCCGGATGGCTGCGTACCACCAGGTTGCTGCTCTTGATCTTGGCGATGTCGACCTTGGATGGAACGTCGCAGCCAATACTCGGGCAGATTTGCAGGAACCACGGGCGATACTGGTCCTGGCGGGCCAGCTCGTCAAAATGGTAGGCAATGTACTGGCCGGCCAGGCCTGCGCTGGCGAGCAGTATCAACAGGCCCCACAACAAGCGTCGGCCCCAGGGCGAGCGGCGCTTGCGCCAGTCCAGTTGCAGCGGGTCGTCGTCCAGGTCGTGGAGGGCTTCGGCGCGTATCCCGGGCTCATGGCGTTCGCGTGTCTTGCGCGGCGATACCGGTTGGATCGGCTCTTCGTCGTGATCGTCGTGATCATCCGTGGCGGACAGGCGTTCGAGATGTTCGAGGGGCTCGTCGTCTGGTTCCAGGCGCAGGGTGACAGGTTCTTCGTCCGGCTCCAGCGGTTCCAGCGCCAGGGACAAGGATGGCTCGGTGCGAGGTGGTCGGGCCGGCTCATGGGGCGCGAACGACTCGACGATGGGCTGGATGACGGCTTCGGCGCGCTCGGCAGGGGATTCGCTGTACAGGCTGTCGGACCAGGGCTCCTGCTCGTCGGGGAGAGGGTCGCGTTGCGCGCTCAGGTTGTCTTCACGGCGGCGGCCGAAGGTGTCCGGTGCCCGCTTGTCGCGCCGTTCCAGGCGAGCCAGTTCCTTGTCCAGGTCATCGAGGTCCAGCTCGGCGGCGGTCCACTGCTTCTGGCTGATCGCTCGGGGTGGTGCTTCTGCGGTGGGACTCTTGATCGGCGGCGCCAGGGGCGTGACGGTTTCCTTGCTGGCATGTTGCTCCAGCAATTGCCGCGCGGCATTGAATACTTGCAGGCATGAGCCGCAACGAACCACTCCGCGAGCCACGCTCAATTGGCCATGGCTGACGCGAAAACTGGTGTGGCAATGCGGACACTGGGTGACGAAACTGTCAGTCATGCGGCAATCCGGTCGATACAGGCGGCCATTCTAGCGCCGACGTCCGGTGATGCGCACCCAGCCATCGCGATTGGCAATCGGATCCAGGTCAAAGTCCGCGGCATAAGCGGCGGCGACTTCTTCGCCCTGTTCGGCGAGGATGCCCGACAATGCCAGGCGCCCGCCCGGCTTGACCAGGCTCGACAGCTGTGGCGCCAGGGACACCAGCGGCCCGGCCAGGATATTGGCCACCAATACGTCGGCCTGGACCTGTGGCAAGTCCTGCGGCAGGTACAGCGGGAACAGTGCTTCGGCAATGTTGTTGCGCCCGGCGTTGTCGCGGGATGCTTCCAGGGCCTGGACGTCGATGTCGGTGCCAACGGCTTCCCTGGCGCCCAACAGGAGTGCGGCAATTGCCAGGATCCCCGAGCCGCAGCCGAAATCGAGGACGTTGCAGCCCGCCAGGTCCTGGCCGTCGAGCCATTCCAGGCACAGCGCAGTGGTCGGATGCGTGCCGGTGCCGAACGCCAGGCCCGGGTCCAGCAGCAGGTTCACCGCATCCGGTTCCGGCGCGGCGTGCCAGCTGGGGACGATCCACAGGCGTCGGCCGAAGCGCATTGGCTGGAAGTTGTCCATCCAACTGCGCTCCCAGTCCTGGTCTTCGATCACTTCGCTGTGATGCTCGGGCAGCGGGCTGCCGGTCAGCAGCTCAAGATGGGCCAGCACGCTGGCGGCCTCGGTGCCGCCTTCGAACAGGGCCAGCAGGTGGGTGTGGGACCACAGCGGCGTGGTATTGAGTTCCGGCTCGAAGATCGGCTGGTCTTCGGCGTCCATGAAGGTCACCGATACCGCGCCTACTTCAAGAAACGCGTCTTCGTAGGTTTCGGCTTGTTCCGGGCTGATGGCCAGACGTACTTGCAGCCAAGGCATGGCGGGCACCTTTGGAAAAAATCTACAGGGGGCAGCGCAGGGCTGCAAAGGCGCGCAGTGTACGCCAGGTCGCGGTCAAAGTGGATAAGTGAGTCTGTGCCGGCGGGGTTGGTGTTTCGATATATATATGTATGACATGGGCGTGTTGAACGGCGGATAAGGTGCGGGTCCACACAACAGGGAGCAATGTGATGGACAACACGGCCGAGCGGCAAACAAATGTGAACGGCGCGGGGCCGGTAGCTTCCCCGCAGGTGGCAACGGCACAGGCAACTTTGGAGAAATTGTCCCGGTGGCAGGCGGCTATCGACGCGCGACTGCAAAGCCAGATGACCTTGCTGGAGGTGCTAGAAGAGTATTTGTTGGTCGAGCTGCGCACTCACTATTACCAGGGCAACATTGACCCACACTTCATCGGCACCCTGCTCGACACGGTGCTGCAATGCATGATCGACCACAAGCCTGTGGTCGCTGACGACGAGCGGGATGCGCCCTACCGCTGGCCGGACGGGGCTGACCTGGGTTTTCCGGTAGAGCGCCGGGAGGTCATCGCCCAGGCGGTGGAGGGAACTGCCGCAGGTGTTATCCAGCACTATAAGGACTATCTACGCCGCCATTGGCGAATGGCCGAGGGCGACGCTGCGCTTGAGGGGCTGATCAGGCAAAAGCTCGGCGAGCATAGCGTCGCGATCGACACGCTGTTCCAGCCTGACCAGTTGGTCGGCATGGATGTCGAGGGGCTGCGGGAAAACATTGAAAAACTCCAGGACTCCTGGCGTCGGACGAATCGGTTGACCGCCTTGGCAACCGCTCGGGAGCGCCAGAGTCTCAAGGCGCTAACCCGGTTGCAATTGCCGGATTGGCTGCGGAGCCTGAGCAAAGCCGAGCGTAAACAGTTGAGGGCTTTTCAGGACCAGACCTCGCAAGCGCAGGCGCTGGTGGATGAATTGCTCGATGGCCTGGGTTCGCTGCACGCGTTCGCCCGGCATCTGGCCAAGGACTATGTCAGGCGCGAACTGGACATGGAGGTCGAGCCCGACAGCATTCGCGTGCAGTTGCAGTGGCGCTCCATCATTGACCAGCCGGTGCAAACCCACAGCCTGAGCGAGTTGCTGGCAGCAGGGCCGATAAGGCCGGACAGCGTGTCGGTATTTCTGGTGGAAAACGGCAGCATGTTGCGTAACCAGCCACTTTCGCCAGCCTTCATTACCCAACTATTGGCGGATGTGGATGCCCCTGCCGGGTACTTGTCAGCATTGCGCAGCCAATATGACCGCGCGGATCTGAAAGACGCCATGCTCGATTGGCTCGTTGCGCGACTGGAGCAAAGCGCGTTTATCGCACGTTGTGCCGGTCATTTGCAGGCAGCCCACCACGATGCTCTCAAAACCCTGTGGGAAGACGACGCTTCGGCGCAATCGGCCAACGATTGGCGGGTGACCTGCCTTGCCCTCCCAAACGCACTGAGGTGTTCCGATCTGCTGTTGTTTTACCGCGAAGACGGGCAGGGGGAGGTCAGTGACCTGTTGTTGCACGCCCCCGGCAAGCCTGATGGCCAGGAATGGATCGAGTTGCCCTCGCTTCGGGCCGTGAGTGCGCAAATAGGTGCATGGATTGAAAGCGAAGCGGGTCGCCAATACCTGCTGCAGCAACTCTCTGTGGCCGAGCGTGATGTGGCCCGGGAGTACTTTGCCGTCGTGACGGACAAGCCGACGACATGGGATTTGAACAAAGACCTCAGGAGCACGACGACTGCCTTCAAGGCCTGCCTCCAAGCGTCTGTTGCAATGGGCTTGGCCAATAACCTGGCGCAGGTGGAGCAGGACGAATCGCCTCGGTGGTACGCCTCCCTGCCGCTTGAATCCCGGCGAATCATCAGCAGTTTGAGCCAGGAGTTTCGGATTCATCAGCAGGTCTTCAACGCACAGCTTGCGGGCTATGAAGTCTTTGTGGACTTCGCCAAGCGTACTGTCAGCCAAGCCATCGCGCCGTACATGCGCAGCAAGGGTGTGCTAGAAGCGGTCGACCCGGCAACGGTGCTCATCGACTACCGCCCGGGGTTGGCGGATGGCACCGCGAAGGTTGCTAGCCTGTTGGACCTTGCCGTCCATGGGTATGACGACAATTGGGGCATCGACAACCCCGGCAAAGGCGTGCGTTCATCGGTTGGGCAGGACCTTGGGCAGGTCCGCAGTGCAGATCTGGCGACCTACATTCGACGGGCTTACGTGGGCGAGCAGTATGCGCGCCAGATTCGCGCCCGGTTCCTCGATGCCGGTGCTCCCGAATACACCCAGCGGCGCAATGCTTACCGTAACCTGTTGCTGACCAGGATGGACCGCGACCTGCGCGTCGCGACGGGCAAGTCCTTGGTGAACGCTCGTGAGTTCTGGTGGCTCACCCGGCAAATCACGCTGCTGAGTGAGTCGATGTCTGTGGACGGCTCAGTGAGTTCAGAGGCTGTCGCACAGCGCGAAGGGGTGTTCAGGTTTACCGTCGGCGGTCACGTCGTATTGGGCGTATATGTCTTCGCCTACTTTGATCCGAAGGGTGCCTACTGGCTGTACACCCCCGATGCTCCGGATGACGTCATGTTTCGCAAATACCAGGACTTCCCCGGGGCGGTCGCTGCACGCCTGCGTGATTACGTGCTGGAGCGCGTGGCAGTCGGCGCCCGTGCCGCCGTCAGGCGCTCGCTGGTGGGTTTGGCGGTAACGAGCACCGGTGTCGATGCGGTGCGCGAGCTCAATCGAGTGATGGATATCTCGTCGCAGTTCGATGCCTACATCGAGCGCGCTGTCACTGACGTGGAAGACGTCACCAAAAGTCGCGGCGAGATGATCAGGCATCAGGTGTTCAAGGGGCTGCTTTTTGCCTCTGCTCCCGTGTGCATGGTTTATCCGCCCTTTGCCCTGTTGCTGGATGCCGGCCTCATTGCCCTCAGTTCCAGGCAGGCGGTCGAGGCGCATGTGCAGGGCGACACGGATCGGGCGCTCGGCCATTGGCTGCAAGCGACTTGGGGGGCACTGTTTGGCATGCTTGGGGTCATGAGCATGGCCACACTGCTGGGGCGGGCTGTCAGGAGCCTGAAGCTCGCCGTAAGGCCGATGTCACTGGCCGCCCAGCGCTTGAGGCATGTGCCATCGGTCGCCGCCAAGGAGATCGGGCCGCTGATCCAGCCTATTCGTTTCAATCCGAAACAGGCGGTCAGGAAACCGCCCAAGGATTTGCAGCGGGTGACCGAGGGGGCTTTCCAGGGCACCTATCTCAGCCCGTCCAGCGCAACACGGCCGCGAAATGCCTTCTACATACGGCATAAAGGCAGGTACTACCAGGTACAGGGAAGTATCTATTTCGATGGTTTGTGCCTGGTGGATGCCCGTCGTCCCGGCGCGTTCTACAAGCCGCCCGTATTCAGAATGGCGAATGGCAAGTGGGGGCGTAAAACCGTCGGCCTGAGTGGCGGCAATGATGACGTACGCAACCTTGGGCGAGTGAGCGATCTGCGGGAGGCGTTTCCCGGGCATGTTTTCCCGGATGTGGCGCGGGGCGCGTTGCAAGGTGAGGCCGTGGTGGCGAGATTCAGCGAAGCGGCGGCGGACAATTATCTGTTCTCGCTGAACGCGCAGACCTGCGTGATTGCTTCGTTGTACAACCCGACCACCAGGGTGGGGGCGGTCATTCATTTCGATCACAATATCCGCGCTCTGATCGAACGCAGTGTTCGTGATGTGATGCAGCGTCTGGGAGGGGCCGCCAAGGATATCCGCGCCACTTTGGTGGGTGGAGACTGGTTGACGGGGGCCGATATTGGCGGGCGGGTGAGGTCGGCGATGAGGCGCAAGGGGCTGCAGCCCACCTGGGATCATTGGTCGTATTCTTCCTGCTTCGGCAATACCTACGGCGTGTCACTGGATCTGCGCAGCGGGGTCACCTCGGTATTCAAGACCTCACAAAGCCAGGTCGAGCGCTACTACATTCCGGTGCTGGCGAGGGCGAAAAAGAGTTCCGATCCGGTGTCGGTGCGTGCTCATGAGTTCATGACACGCTTGCGTAGCGAACCGCTGGTGGCCGATGCCAATGGTGCGGTTCGCACCCTGCAGGGCAGGCCGGCGACGGCGGCGCAGATCGAAGCGCACGGGTTCTCTACCGTGGCGCTGAGTTGATCCATTCGCAGGGCTGAAAACCGGCAAAAAAAGACCCCGGCCAATGACCGGGGTCTTTTTACATCACTTGAAACATCAGTGCTGGTTGCCCAGCTTGTGTTCCAGGTAATGGATGTTGACGCCACCTTTGCAGAAGCCTTCGTCACGGACCAGGTCGCGGTGCAGCGGGATGTTGGTCTTGATCCCGTCCACCACGATTTCGTCCAGGGCATTGCGCATGCGCGCCATGGCCTCGTCACGGGTCGCCCCGTAGGTGATCAGCTTGCCGATCAACGAATCGTAGTTCGGTGGAACGGCATAACCGCTGTACAGGTGCGAGTCGACCCGTACGCCATTGCCGCCCGGGGCATGGAAATGCTTGACCGTGCCTGGGCTTGGCATGAAGGTTTTCGGGTCTTCGGCATTGATCCGGCATTCCAGCGCGTGACCGCGGATGACCACGTCATCCTGGGTGAACGACAGCTTGTTGCCGGCGGCGATGCTGAGCATCTCCTTGACGATGTCGATACCGGTGACCATTTCCGAAACCGGGTGCTCCACCTGAACACGGGTGTTCATTTCGATGAAGTAGAAACGACCGTTCTCGTACAGGAACTCGAACGTACCGGCACCGCGGTAGCCGATGTCGATGCAGGCCTTGACGCAGCGTGCCAGGACTTCCTCGCGAGCCTTCTCATCGATGCCCGGTGCCGGCGCTTCTTCGAGAACCTTCTGGTGACGACGTTGCAGCGAGCAATCGCGGTCGCCCAGATGGATCGCATGGCCCTGGCCGTCGGACAGCACCTGGACTTCGACGTGGCGTGGGTTGGTCAGGAATTTTTCCAGGTAGACCATCGGGTTGCCGAACGCCGCGCCAGCTTCGGAGCGAGTCAGTTTCGCCGAGGAAATCAGGTCTTCTTCCTTGTGCACCACGCGCATGCCGCGACCACCGCCGCCGCCAGCGGCCTTGATGATCACCGGATAACCGACTTCGCGACCAATGCGCAAAGCGGTTTCTTCGTCTTCCGGCAGCGGGCCGTCGGAACCCGGAACGGTAGGCACACCGGCAGCGATCATGGCGTGCTTGGCCGAAACCTTGTCGCCCATCAGGCGAATGGTGTCGGCTTTCGGACCAATGAAGGCAAAACCGGAGTTTTCGACCTGTTCGGCGAAGTCGGCGTTTTCCGCCAGGAAACCGTAGCCTGGGTGAATGGCGGTGGCGCCGGTCACTTCGGCAGCGGCGATGATCGCCGGAATGTGCAGGTAGGAGTGCGCAGCCGACGCCGGACCGATGCAGACGGATTCGTCGGCCAGGCCCAGGTGCATCAGTTCCTTGTCAGCCTTGGAGTAAACGGCGACGGTCTTGATGCCCATCTCTTTGCAGGCACGCAGGATCCGCAGGGCAATTTCACCGCGGTTGGCGATCAGTACTTTTTCCAACTTCGCAGGTTTCAACATCGAAAGCTCTCCGCGGTTCAAACGATGGTGAACAGCGGTTGGTCGTACTCAACCGGCTGGCCGTCTTCAACGAGGATGGATTCGATCACACCGCTGGTTTCAGCTTCGATGTGGTTCATCATCTTCATGGCTTCGACGATGCACAGGGTGTCGCCTTTCTTCACGGTCTGGCCGACTTCAACGAAGGACGGCGAGGACGGCGAGGACTTGCGATAGAACGTACCCACCATTGGCGAGCGGGCAACAGTGCCGTTGAGCGTTGGCGCGGCAGGTGCTGCTGGAGCGGCGGCGGCAACGGGCGCTGCTGCCGGAGCAGGCGCGGCGGCCGGAGCATGCATCGGCGCCGGTGCGTAGAACTGCTGGGCCGGAGTCTTGCTGTGACGGCTGATACGTACGGACTCTTCGCCTTCCTTGATCTCGAGCTCGTCGATGCCGGACTCTTCCAGCAACTCGATCAGTTTCTTAACTTTACGGATATCCATGAATCATCAACTCCCAAGGGTCGGTCAGGGGCGTTTAACGCTTGTTGTTCAAGCTGTTGCCGGTCTTTCAAGCTGCTCTAGGGCGGCCTCCAGAGCCAGTCGGTAACCGCTGGCGCCAAGGCCGCAGATCACTCCCACCGCTACATCGGAGAAGTAAGAGTGATGGCGGAAAGGTTCGCGTTTGTGCACGTTAGACAAATGCACTTCGATGAATGGGATGCTCACCGCCAGCAGCGCGTCACGTAATGCGACACTTGTGTGCGTAAAAGCTGCGGGATTGATCAAAATGAAGTCCACGCCTTCGCCGCGCGCGGCATGGATGCGGTCGATCAATTCATATTCGGCGTTGCTTTGCAGGTAGAGCAAATGGTGGCCGGCGGTGCGGGCTCGCTGCTCCAGGTCCTGATTGATCTGGGCCAGTGTCACGGCCCCGTAGACGCCCGGTTCGCGGGTGCCCAGCAGGTTCAGGTTGGGTCCATGCAGGACCAATAGGGTCGCCATCTGCTGTTCCTTGTTGTCTGTGAGCAGGTGTCAGAACCCGGAGACTATGCCGCAAAGCCTTTGTGACTGTCCAGTTCTCTGCAATAGCCAGCACGATGACCGATGTTTGCGCGAAATTTGTGACCGAGGTCTCTGATCCGGTCATACGGTTGGAACCCGAGCCCTGTGGTGAACATTAATCCTGCAACCAGCCCGAATTACTGTGGGAGCGAGCTTGCTCGCGATGGCGGCGGCACATCCAACATCGATGCAAGCTGATCCACCGCGATCGCGAGCAAGCTCGCTCCCACAATGGATCTGTGGTGCTTAAACCCTGAACGCCTGCACGGCGGTGTGCAACCGCCCACCCAACACCAGTAGGTTGTCACCCTGTTCCCGCCCCTGGCCGATACGCAGCAGGTTATCTCCACCCAACTGATGAATCCGCTCGCTGTGATCGCGGATTTCGCTGACGGCGCCGCTTTGTTGGGCGGTGACATCGGCGATGCGCACTGCGGTATCGGAAATGGTCTGGATGGCGCCGACGATTTCATCCAGCGCGCCGTCAGCCGCTTGTGCCTGGCTGGCGGTGGCTTCGGCGTGCTCGACCTGAGCGCGCATACCGTCCACCGACTGGCGCGCGGCCAGTTGCAGGCGGGCGATCAGTGTCTGGATCTCGGCCGTGGCCCCAGCAGTACGTTGGGCCAGGGAGCGAACTTCCTCGGCCACCACCGCAAAGCCCCGGCCCATTTCCCCGGCGCGTGCGGCTTCGATGGCGGCGTTCAGAGCCAGCAGGTTGGTCTGGTCGGCAATCGAGCGAATGACCGTCAACACGCCGCCGATGGTGGCGGACTCCTGCGCCAGTTGTTCGATCATTTGCGCGTTGCCTTGCACTTCCCCCACCAACGCGTGCAGGCCGGTGAGGCTCAGGCCGATGACTTTCTGTCCTTGCTCCACGGCATGTCCGGCGCTGCGACTGGCGTCGGCGGCCTGGCTGGCATCGCCGGCTACCTGTTGGATCGTCGCTTCCAGTTCGCTGAGGGAATCACGGATCAGTGCCGTGTCATCGGCCTGATCCTCTGCGCCGCTGTGCAGTTCGCCGCTCAGTTCCGCCAGGGCCCGGCTGCTGCCAGCGACCTGTTCGGCATTGACGCGGATGGTGCCCACCAGGTCCACCAGGTAAGCGCGCAGGCGATTGAGCGACGCTTCGATGTCTTGCAGCTCGCGATTGCTGGCGCCTACATGGATGTCGTGGCTGAAATCCCCTTCGGCCCAGGTCGACAGGGCCGGTGCCAGGTGCGTCAAGGTCCGGGCCAGGCGCCGCTGCAAGGTGTCGATCAGCAGCGCGATCAACAGGATCAGGCCGATCATCAGCCCCTGGATCATCCGTACCTCGCCCTGGATCTGCCCGTGTTGGGCGCGAACCGCAGGCTCCATGGCATCGATCGCTCGTTGCACATCAGCGGTTTTCAGGTGGGTAGCGTTGCTCAGCTCGGTGCGTTTCTGGATCAGTTCGCGGGTGCGCTCCAGTTCTGCGGGGTAGCGGCCAAGCAGGCTATTGAGTTCGCGCTTGAGGGCGATGCCGGCATCTTCGGCGACGGCTTTTTCCTGGGTTTCCAAGCCCATCAATGCGGCGAAGTCATCACCACCGGATTCGTTGTTGGTTGTTACGCCAAGCAGCGGCAGGTTATCCAGGCGTTCGGCTTGGGTACGGATACTGGCCAACTCTCGCTCGACATCGGCGGCCAGTTCACTGCGACCGCTGCTGACCAGTTTGTCCCGGGTGAGGGACAACCGGCCCAGATGCTGCGACGCGGCGAACAGGGGTGGCAAGTAAGCTGGGGCGCCATTGGCATATTGGGCGAGTTGCTCCAGGCTGGCGCTCAGCTCACGTTCGGCCTGTAGCAGCAATGCCTGTGGGTCGCCCGCCAGTTTGCCGGCGGCCAGCAGATCGGTCTTGCTGAAGCCGTCGAGGTTCGACAGGCTCGGGCGCAGGGTCTTGGCCAATTCCGGGGGGAATTGATCCAGGCCTTTTTGCAGCGTTTCCAAGGCCTGGGTGGCAGCGCTCAGGCGCAAGGCATCGCCGCTGGCCAGGTATTCCTCGATGTTGCGCGCCACTTCGCCTTGGAACTGCCGCGACAGGCCCAGGTAGCGCTCCATCAGAAGATAGGGGCGCTCCAGGGCGATTTGCGACCACCACAGCGTGGCGCCCAGGCCAAGACACACAGCGACTAAAAGGAGGGTGTTGAGATTGGTCAGCAGCTTCAGGCGCATCAAAGGTCTACCAGGGGCAGAATCGTAAGTGCCTGAAGTTATTGCGTTTGCGTTACAGGTTTATGACCGAATCGGTCGATTCTGATGAAAAGGTGGCACTTTGCTTTGATTGCCGGGCGCTCTGCACCCGGTTGCGTCCGGCGTGCTTGGCACGGTACAGCGCTTCGTCTGCCTGGCTGGCCATCATCAGGCTGTCGGAGTCGTCGCTCATTTCCACCACACCGGCGCTGAAGGTGCACCACAAGTCATGGGGCTGGGCCGGGTAATGGATTTCGGCAAAGCGCTGGCGGATTTCATCGAGCACCTTGCAGGCGGCATCGATGTCGGTGTCGGGCATGACGATGGCGAACTCTTCACCGCCATAGCGGCCAATGAAGTCGGTCTTGCGCAGACGCTGCTTGAGAAACAGCGCCAGGCTCTTGATCACCCTGTCACCCATGGGGTGGCCATGGCTGTCGTTGACCCGCTTGAAATGGTCGATGTCGAGCATGGCGAAGCTCAGGGGTTTGCCTTCGCGGCGAGCGCGGAAGCTGCAATCTTCGAGCAATTGCAGGATGTGGGTGTGGTTATACAGCCCGGTAAGGCTGTCACGCACCATTCGCGCCTTGAGGTTGCGCGCCCGGGCCGCCCGGTTGCGCACTGTGGTGATCAGGTGTCGGGGCTTGATCGGTTTGGTCAGGAAGTCATCGCCGCCTTCACTCATGGCGTCGAGCTGCTTGTCCAGGTCGTCTTCGGCGGACAGGTAAATGATCGGCACACTGACGTAGCGGTCGTTGTGGCGGATGACCTTCGCCAGTTCCGTGCCTGTGCAGGCGGGCATGTACATGTCGAGGATGATCAGGTCGGGCTGGAAATCCGCCAGTTCGGCCATGGCCTGGATCGGCTCGATCAATGTGCGGGTGACGATGCCGGCGCTGTTGAGCAGGCGTTCGGTGTGCAGGGCCTGGGCGCGGGAGTCATCGATGATCAACACTTTGTAGGGTTCGTACTGGGCGACGCAGGTCAGCACTTCGATCTTTTCCAGCAGGCTCGAGGCTTCGAGGGTGCCCGTGAGAAATTCCTGGCCACCAGCGCGCACGGCCGCCAGGCGTGTCGGGGTGTCGGTCTCCAGCAGGCTGAAGAACAACAGCGGCAGTGGCTGTTCCAGGCCTTCCTGGGCTTCGGCCGCCAGTTTCAGGCCGATGCCGGGGCCGCTGAAGTCCACATCCATGACAATCGCTGCCGGCAGGCGCTCGACCATTGAGGCGCGGAACGCCGCGACACTGTCCAGGGCCTGGGCGCTGAGGCCGAAGAACTCCAACTGCTTGGCCAGCCGCTCGGCGCGGTCGTGGTCCTGCAGCAGCACGTAGATAGGTTTGCGCAGCGGCGGCAGGAAGGTTTGTTCGAGCTGGTCGCCATGACGCAGGCCGGTGCGGGACAGGCGCTGCATCAGGCGATTGATTTCGGTGATCAGCTGGCTGCTCAGGCGCCCGCGATTGGCGTCCACCGCTTGCAGTGATTGGTGGATGCCCTCGGCAAGCTGGGAATGCTCCGGCTGTTCGAAGCGCTCGGCAAAGCGCAGCAGGCGCAGATTGGCTTCGCTGAGTTCGGACAGATCGGTGCTTGACCATTCTGTGCGTTGCAGGCGCTGCCAAATTTCCAGGATCTGGCGAGCCTGATGAATTACCCGCTGGGCAAAGTGGTGCTTGAGGCGCTCACGGCTGGGGTCTTCTGGCTCGGTCATATCCTGACTACTAGTTAGGGTGCATGCTGAGATCGACTGGTGGCTCTATGCTAGCACCTCTTTCCCCAGTCATGAGTGTCATACGTCAATATTATGTCTGGGCGCGAAATTCAGTTTATGACCCGTCAGTCTCATAGGCCGATGACGACGCTTCCTTTATAGTGGCAGATCGATTGCCCTGTCGTGGCCGGTATGGTTTGCGCCGCATTATCGCGTTTCAAATCAGGCACGATGGCGTAGGGTTGTGGTCGAACCGTGAACTCAAGTGATTGAAGGGACATCGCCATGCTGGACTGGAAAAACCGCGCGGGCAGCGCGCCTGAACGTGCCGCCGAACCGAAATCGGCCACCCGCAGCTACCTGGGTGGGCTGTTTTTCAGTCGGGCACTGGCCACGCTGGTCGGCCTTTACCTGCTGGTGACCATTGCTGTCGGCTGGTACTGGAGCCAGGAACCGGCGCTGTTCCCCGTGCAGCAAAATGCCCAGGCGGCGGCCGAGAAGGACGGTCGGCAAATGGTGGTGGGCTATACCACCGTCGAAACCCTCAAGACCGTGGCCGGGACCTTGCTGACCAAGCCGGGTGGCTACATTTCCAATGACCGCTTCCCGCCAGGCCTGTGGATGGACAACATGCCGAGCTGGGAATACGGCGTACTGGTGCAGGTCCGCGACCTGAGTCGCGCCTTGCGCAAGGACTTTGCCCGTTCCCAGTCCCAGTCCGCCGAGGATGCTGACCTGGCTAAGGCCGAGCCGCGTTTCAACTTCGATAACCGCAGCTGGGTGCTGCCTTCCAGCGAGTCGGAATACCAGGAAGGCATCAACTCCCTGAGCCGCTATCAGGCGCGTCTGTCCGACCCAACCCAGAAAAACGCCTTGTTCTACGCTCGCGCCGACAACCTGAACAACTGGCTGGGGGACGTCGGTACCCGCCTGGGCTCGCTGTCCCAGCGCCTGTCGGCCAGTGTCGGCCGGGTCAAGCTCAACACCTCGCTGAAAACCGAAGTTCCGGTTCCGGGCCAGGTGCCGCAGGTGGATGAAGAGGTGGTCGAAACCCCATGGATGCAAATCGATAACGTGTTCTACGAAGCGCGTGGCCAGGCCTGGGCGCTGTCGCACTTGCTGCGCGCCATCGAGGTGGACTTCGCCGATGTACTGGCGAAAAAGAACGCCACGGTCAGCGTGCGGCAGATCATTCGTGAACTGGAGGCCTCCCAGGAGCCCGTCTGGAGCCCGATGATCCTCAACGGCAGCGGCTTCGGCGTATTGGCGAATCACTCGCTGGTGATGGCCAACTACATCTCCCGCGCGAACGCGGCGGTGATCGACTTGCGGCAATTGCTGAACCAGGGCTGATTCGATGGACGAAAGCAGCCGCGAGGTCGCTCATCGGGCGGCCTCGGATGCCGAGCTGATCGCTTGGGTCGACGAACACGACAACCCGCTCGGCAGCCTGGTACGTGCCGATCTGCGTGAGCGTGGCCTGATCGGACGCGGTACCTACATCCTGCTGTTCAACTCGGCCGGTGAGCTGTGCGTTCATCGGCGGACCTTGAGCAAGGCGATCTACCCGGGTTTCTGGGACGTGGCGGCGGGTGGCATGGTCCAGGCGGACGAGACCTACGCCGAGTCGGCCGCCCGTGAGCTGGCGGAGGAACTGGGCGTGAGTGGTGTCGAACTTATCGCCCATGACCATTTCTACTTCGAAGACACCGGCAGCCGCCTGTGGTGTTCGGCGTTCTCGGCCGTGTGGGATGGTCCGCTGATCCTGCAACCTGAAGAAGTGCTCGAGGCGCGTTTCCTGCCCGTCGATCAAGTGCTCGATGAAATCCAGCACAAGCCATACTGCCCGGACTCCCTGGCGGCGCTTGAGCGCTATTTGCGCGCCCATGGCGATGGCGTCGCAAAGAAGCTATAAATTGGCGCCGATTGGCCCTTAGCAAGTCGGCTTTTTGCCGTTACACTGCGCGACTTTTCCAAGCTGAATCGCCTCTGCGGTCCAGTAGCGCTGCCCCTGCCTGAGTGGGGCTTCGCGGTCGAGGTACTGTCTCCCCTCGACCAGTCTTTGTCCTCCCGAGAGGATTGCCGGTGGCCAAAAAAGCCGCATCCTTCGCCGCCCTGGGCGGCCTGGTATTTTCTACCGACGCCGGTCGTCATTGCCCTGATTGCCGTCAACCGGTGGATGCCTGCATCTGCAAACAGACCGCCATCCCTGAAGGTGATGGCATCGCTCGCGTGCGCCGCGAAAGCAAAGGCCGCGGTGGCAAGACGGTGACGACGATCACCGGCGTGCCGTTGGCCGAAGACGCGCTCAAGGAACTGGCCACCACGTTGAAGAAACGCTGTGGCACCGGTGGCGCGTTGAAAGACGGCATCATCGAGATCCAGGGCGATCACGTCGAGCTGTTGCTGGCGGAACTGACCAAACACGGTTTCAAGGCAAAAAAATCCGGCGGCTAGCAGCCTCTGTGAAAACCACCCTCGGCCCGATCCGAACCCGATGTTCGAGATCGCCCACATGGTTTTCACAGAGCCTGTTCTGAACGGGCTTCTAAACTCAGCGCTGCGAGCAGGGTCTACCTTGCTGACAGACAATCCGTCATTTTCACTCTTTAGACTGCGCCAGCCTCCGACCGGATGGTGCATTTTGACTTCTTTATAGGGGACTTCGATGTCCGTACGACGCACACGCAAAGACGATGGCAGCCAATGGACAGTTGCGGACAGCCGCAGTGTTTACGGGATTCGCCATTGGGGGGCCGGGTATTTCGCGATCAATGACGCCGGTCGCGTCGAAGTTCGTCCGAATGGCCCCGACAGCTCGCCCATCGACCTGTTCGAGCAAGTCGATCAGTTGCGCCAGAGCGGCCTTTCGCTGCCGTTGCTGGTGCGCTTCCCTGACATCCTGCAAGACCGTGTGCGCCAGCTCACCGGCGCGTTCGACAGCAACATCGCGCGCCTGGAGTACCAGAGCCAGTACACCGCGCTCTATCCGATCAAGGTCAACCAGCAGGAAGCGGTGATCGAGAACATCATCGCCACCCAGAACGTCTCCATCGGCCTGGAAGCCGGTTCCAAGCCGGAGTTGCTGGCCGTATTGGCCCTGGCGCCGAAGGGCGGGACCATCGTCTGCAACGGCTACAAGGACCGTGAGTTCATCCGCCTGGCACTGATGGGCCAGAAGCTGGGGCACAACGTTTTCATCGTCATCGAGAAGGAGTCCGAAGTCGGCCTGGTGATCGAAGAGGCCGCTGCGCTCAAGGTCAAGCCACAGGTTGGCCTGCGAGTACGCCTGTCATCCCTGGCGTCGAGCAAGTGGGCCGACACCGGTGGCGAGAAGTCCAAGTTCGGTTTGTCTGCCGCGCAACTGCTCTCGGTGGTCGAGCGTTTCCGCAGCGCGGGCCTGGACCAGGGCATTCGCCTGCTGCACTTCCACATGGGTTCGCAAATCGCCAACCTGGCGGACTACCAGCACGGTTTCAAGGAAGCGATCCGTTACTACGGTGAACTGCGCAACCTCGGCCTGCCGGTGGATCACATCGACGTCGGCGGTGGCCTGGGCGTGGACTACGACGGTACGCATTCGCGCAACGCCAGCTCGATCAACTACGACATGGACGATTACGCCGGTGTCGTGGTCGGCATGCTCAAGGAGTTCTGCGATGCCCAGAGCCTGCCGCATCCGCACATCTTCTCCGAAAGCGGTCGCTCCCTGACCGCCCACCACGCAATGCTGGTGGTGCAGGTGACCGACGTCGAGAAACACCACGACGACGTGCCTGTGATCGACAACAAGCAGGAACTGCCGGAAACCGTGCAATGGCTGGTGGACCTGCTGGGCCCGACCGACATCGAAATGGTCACCGAAACCTACTGGCGCGCTACCCACTACATGAGCGACGTGGCTGCCCAGTACGCCGACGGCAAGCTGACCCTGGCCGAAAAAGCCCTGGCCGAGCAGTGCTACTTCGCCGTGTGCCGTCGCTTGCACAACTCGTTGAAAGCCCGTCAGCGTTCCCATCGCCAGGTATTGGATGAACTCAACGACAAGCTCGCCGACAAGTACATCTGCAACTTCTCGGTGTTCCAGAGCCTGCCGGACACCTGGGCCATCGGCCAGGTGCTGCCGATCCTGCCGCTGCATCGTCTCGACGAAGAGCCGCTGCGCCGTGCCGTGCTGCAAGACCTGACCTGCGACTCCGACGGCAAGATCAAGCAGTACGTCGACGAGCAAAGCATCGAGACCAGCTTGCCGGTCCACTCCCTCAACCCGGGTGAAGATTATCTGCTGGGCATCTTCCTGGTGGGCGCCTATCAGGAAATTCTCGGCGACATGCACAACCTGTTCGGTGACACCGATTCGGTGAACATCTACCAGAATGCCGACGGCAGCGTGTACCACGCCGGTATCGAAACCCACGACACCATCGAAGACATGCTGCGCTACGTGCACCTGTCGCCGGAGGAATTGATGACGCACTACCGCGACAAGTGCGCCAGCGCCCGTATCAGCGCCGCCGAGCGCACCCAGTTCCTGGATGCGCTGCGCCTGGGGCTGACTCGCTCGTCCTACCTGTCTTCCTGATAGGCAACTGAACGCCCGCCGGGACTGTCAGAAAATACTCCGTGTGCTGCGGGTTTTTTCGGATAGTCCCGGAGGGCGTTTTCATTTGTGCCACCGTTATTTCCGCATACCGCTGCGTTTAACCGGCAGTGTCCTTATTTCGTGTAGTCCCTTTCCTAACTTGTACTTGGGCCCTCTACTCGGCCATGGCTCTCAGCGAGAATCCCTGGCCGCCCCTCCTGTAGAGAAACGCCGATGTCCGATCCAGCCAGCGAGCCATCATTTCGTCTGGAGATAGCCGGTCTGCCCGAACCCTTTGTCGTCGTGGCCTTCACGGGTAGCGAAGCCATCAGTGAACCCTTCGTCTATGAGGTGGAGCTGCTGGTCAGCGACACCCGCCTGGACCTGGCGGGGCTGTTGTACCGCAACGTCTGGTTAAGTTTCGGGGCCTCGGGCGCGGGGATCCATGGGCAGCTCCACGAGCTCGTGCAGCTCTGTCATGGGGCCGGCTGCCGGGTGCGTATCGGGCCGAAGCTGGCTTGTCTGGCGCAACGTTTCAATCAACGGGTGTTCAGTGCCCGCTCGGTACCGCAGATCATCCGCCAGGTGCTCAAGGCCCATGGCATCAGCGGTCGCAGCCTGTGTCTGGATTTGAGTGGCGATTATCCACCGCAGGATTTCTGTACCCAGTATCGCGAGTCGGACCTGCAGTTTCTTCAGCGGGTGTGCGCCCAGGCGGGCATCCATTTCCATTTCGAGCAGGGCGGGGACGGGCATTGCCTGGTATTCGCGGACAGTGCGGGCAGTTTTCCTCCTCTCGGCGAGGCGGTATACGGGGGCGATGAGCAGGCCGCTGCGGTGCGCACTTTCAGTGTGCAGACCGATGTGTCGGGGGAGCAGGTCGCCCAGGGTCGCAGTGATCTGAGGCACTTGCATTGCGGTCAGGTAGTGTTGTTGACGGCCCATCCTTTTGAAGGCTGGAACCAGCGCTGGTTGTTGACGAAGGTCGAGCATCGCGGCCAGAGCGGCGTGTATGGCAATCACTTCAAGGCCATCCCCTGGGGCGTCCCGTTCGTGGCATCCAGGGTCCCTGCAAAGCCGCGCATGGTGAGCCGGCAACGTGGCTGGGTGGTCGCGGTGGATGAGCCGGCGCTGCAGATGACAGGACGGGTGGCGGTGCAGTTCGACTGGGTCTATCAGGGGGAGGGCGCCAGTCCCAGCCATTGCTGGCTGCCATTGGCACCCGAATTGGCCGCTGGCGGGCCCGGCACCATTCGTGACGGCACCGAGGTGCTGGTGAGTTTTATCGAAGGCGACCCTGATCGCCCATTGATCAGTGCGTTCCTCGACCAGCCTGCATCGGCAGAGACAGTGGATGAGCCATCTTCGAGCGAAACGCTCTGGCAGTCTGTTGTCGATCCAGCGCTGTTGTCCGCGATCCAGAATGCCGAGCCGTTGGTCTTGTTGTGCCTGTTGCCCGGCGGCGGCAGCTTCAGCCCCTGCGCTCAGGCGGTATGTACCTGCCGCATGCTCACACGACGTGGCTCGGACGTTGCGCCATGAGCGCCGCCGCCATCCCGGGAGCCTCGCCTCAATGGCTGCTGCTCGACGTGCCGGGCGCTCCCAGGGCCACGCGGTTTCTGCAGGAGCAGTTCCCAGAAACTCGACGCTTTGCGTTGTTCGAAGGCACCGAGTTGCACGGCCTGAGGGAACACGGCCCGCTGCTGGTGGATGTACGGCAATCGCCAGCGCTGATCAGCCTGTGTCATCTGGATCCACATGCCTGGCCGGGGCTGCTATTGGTAAGCGCGTCGGCAGCCGCGCCATTGCTGGTGCATTTGCGTCGTATGCTCACGGTGACCCTGGGCCTGCATCACAAAGCCTTGTTGAACTACTACAACCCGCACACCGCCAGCTATTTCTTCGACGGCTGTGACCCTCAGGAACTCAGTTGCTGGCTGGGCCCGATCAACCTGTTGCGCTGGTTCGGTGGTTCTTGGGCGGATCGGGCGATTGGCAGCCAGGGTTGGCAGCAGTTGTCCAACCCTGGGCTGCCGGTGGCGGCGCTGGAAAACGAACACGGCCTCAGCGACCGCCAGCAGCGTCAGTTGCAGCGATGCCTGCTGGAGCGTCATGCCTGGCAATGGTCTCGCTCCACCGGGCGGGACTACCGCTTGCTCTGGGGAGACTTGCAGCAGGGCCTGGCGCTGGGGTTCACCGAGCGCCCGGTGCTCGACGATTGGCTGTGGCTGCGTCTGCAATACCCTAACGCCAGGCCAATGTCGGAGCTGACGGGCGGCTCGCAACGCGAGCGGCTCGAGCAACTGCGGCGGCTGTGGCAGGACGACCAAGCTTGACGCGTTATTGGGCCTGGGCGCCGAGCCAGCTGTCGCGCCGCTGCAAGTGCCAGGCGATAGCCCCAAGGGTCAGGCTGCGCAATGCCATGAACAGCAGGAACGTAATCCACAACCCATGATTGCCCAGCCCTTGCAGCGCCCAGGCGAACGGCACCACCAGCAACAGGGTCAGCAGCATGCCGTTGCGCATTTCCCGGGCGCGGGTGGCGCCGATGAACAAGCCGTCAAGCAGATAGCTCCAGACTGCGATCAGCGGCAGGGCGGCCAGGTAGGGCAAATAGCGATAGGCAGTGTCGCGTACGTCGGGAATATTGGTCTGCATATCGATGAACAGGTGTCCGGCGAGCAGAAACAGCAGTGCAAAGCCGACGCTTGCGATCAATGACCATCCGCAGGCCACCACCAGCGAGCGGCGCAGGGCCAGTCGGTCATGGGCGCCGATGGCGTGGCCACACAGCGCTTCGACGGCATGAGCCAGGCCGTCCAAGGCATGAGCTGTCAGCAGCAGGCCGTTGAGCAGCAGGGCATTGGCCGCCACAGTCGCATCGCCCAGGCGGGCACCTTGCACCGTGATCAGGAAAAACACCGCTTGCAGCGCCAGGCTGCGAATGAAAATGTCCCGGTTCACCGCCAGCAGCGGGCGCCAGCTCTGCCACATCCCCAACGCGGCCCAGGCGATCTGCCCCGGCCAGGCGCGTAATGTGTTGCGGGCCAGGACCAGACCGAGCAACGCCCCCGTCCATTCGGCGACTACCGATGCCCGGGCCGAGCCGGTCACGCCCCATTCCAGGCCAATCACGAACCATAGGTTCAGGGCGATGTTCACCAGGTTGGTCACCAGCAGGATCGCCAACGGCGCCCGGGCATTCTGGGCGCCGAGGAACCAGCCCACCAGCGCATAACTGGCCAGCGCCGCCGGCAGGCCGAAGAGCCGGGTGTGGAAAAAATCCTGGGTCAACTGATTGAGTTCGACGGACGGCTGCATGAAATGCAAAGCCAGCCCACTCAGCGGCACGCCGACCGCCCCGAGCACCACCGCCAACCCCATCGCCAGCAACAGGCCTTGCAGCAACACCTGGCGCAACGCCGCCCCATCTCCGCGCCCGGCAGCCTGGGCGGCGAACCCGGTGGAGCCCATGCGCAAGAAACCCATGGCCCAGGCCAACACCGTGTACAAACTCGCCCCGACCGCCACCGCGCCCAACTGATGGGCATGGGGCAAATGGCCGATGACGGTGCTGTCCACCAATGCCACCAGCGGCACGGAAATGTTCGAGAGAATCATCGGCGCAGCCAGCGCCCAGACCCGGCGATGGGTGAGGCGGTCGCGCCAGTCGGTGATCAGGTTGGGCATGGGGGCTCCTTGATGGAGCGCGATTGTAGCGGGTTCTCGTACCGATCGTTCCCACGCTCCTGCGTGGGAATGCCTCTACGGACGCTCTGCGTTCGGCTTTAGGACGCGGAGCGTCCCGGGCTGTATTCCCACGCGGAGCGTGGGAACGATCTCAACTCTGTGGGAGCTTTGCCCTCACACTGCGCCCTCGGCCCTAGTGAATAATCCAACTCAATACCCACAACCCCAGCACCAGCCAGATGATGCCCATGACGATCGACGCCCGCATGAACGCGCGGATCGCCGAGTACAGCAGCATCAGGCCGAGGATCAGCGCGAGGATGCTGATGATTGAGGCGTCCATGCCCAGGGTGCGCGACAGGCCATCGACGAAGTTGCCGCCGGCATTGGCCAGCGTGTTGAACAGGCCGCTGAGCAGGTCGACGATAAAACGGATTACCGAACCGAGTGCCTGGCCGAGCCATTCGAAAAAACTTTCTACCTGCATGTGTGCTTCCTGATGAGAGGGGGGGAAGTCGAGCCTTTGGCTTCTGATTGTAGGAGCTGCGCAGGCTGCGATCGTTCGATTATGGGGTAAATCGTTGCTTCGTACCGAGACGCTTGCCTTCGCCCGTTATCCCCCCGAAGCTATGCGCATTCAGGAGAGCCCGATGAACCTTGTTGAACTGACCGAACGCCTGCACGCCATTCGCGACCATAACGATTGGCGGCCATTCCACAGCCCGAAAAACCTCGCCATGGCCGCCAGCGTGGAAATGGCCGAGCTGGTGGAAATTTTCCAATGGCTGACCGAGGATCAGTCGCGCCAGCTGCCGGCAGACAAACTGGCCCACGCGGGGCAGGAGGTCGGTGACATCGTGTTGTACCTGTTGCTGTTGTGCAGTGAACTGGGGTTGGACATGGACGCGGTGGTGCGCAGCAAACTGGCTGACAGCGAGCGGCGGTTCGGACAATGAGCGACCGGCATTTCGACCAGCTCGCCACGCGCTTTGCTGAGAAGATCTATGGTGGGGCCAAGGGCGCGATTCGTCTGGCGGTGCTGCAGGCCGATCTGCTTGAAACCTTGCCGCAGCGTCCGTTGCGGGTGCTGGACATCGGCGCCGGCCTGGGCCACATGTCGTTGTGGCTGGCCGAGCGCGGCCATCAGGTGACCCTGGCCGAGCCGGCCGAGCCGATGCTCGAAGGCGCTCGTCAGCGGTTTGCCGATGCCGGCCAGAGCGCCACGTTCATCCAGGCGCCGTGGCAGGACCTGCTTGGCCAGCTCACCGAGCCCTATGACCTGGTGCTGTGTCACGCGGTGTTGGAGTGGCTGGCCGAGCCCCACGCGATCCTGCCGGTGCTGCATCAACTCACCGTCCCGGGTGGCTGGCTGTCCCTGGCGTTCTACAACCGCGACGCGCTGGTCTATCGCAACCTGCTAAAGGGGCATTTCCGCAAATTGCGCAAGAACGACATGGCCGGTGAAAAACAGAGCCTGACGCCGCAACAACCGCTTGATCCGCGGGAGTTGGCGGCGCAACTTGAAGGCCTGTGGCAGGTCGAAAACCAGAGTGGCGTGCGGGTTTTCCATGACTACATGCCGGTGGAGTTCCAGGGCCGCGTCGAGTTGGCGCAGTTGCTGGAAATGGAGCTGGCCCACCGTCGCCATCCGGCCTTTGCCGGGCTGGGACGCTACCTGCACTGGATCTGCCGTCCCCTCTGATCTGAAAGAACAATCGGAGAGCTAAATGAAAGGTCGTTCAGGGTTGTTGATGCTGTGCCTGGGGCTGGTGGCTTGCCAGGGCAGCAACCCGTATGTCGCCACGTCTAATCCGCTGCCACCGGCGCCGCCCGAGGCTGCCACGGTATTGGACCGCAGTGCCTACCCGGCACCGCCGCGTGACTACGGGCATTATCGCAGTTGGGCCTGGCTCAACGGGCGTCTACCGCCGGGCACTGCTTGGGCAGACTCGGCCCAGGTGGCTGAAGCGGTAAGCAATGCCCTGGACCAGCGCGGCTTGCGCCCATTGCACGATAACCGGCCGGCCGATCTGTTCGTCAGCGCCGATCTGCGCCTGGAGACTCGCGTGCGCCAGGTTCGCGATGATTACGACGCGGGTTACTACGGCGGCTATAACCGTTACGGTCCCGGCTACGGCATGTACAACACGGTGCCGGTGGTGCGCACTTATCAGGAGCAGGTTGTGGTGGTGCGAGTGGATCTGTTCGATGCCCGCAACGGTCAGCCGGTGTGGAGTGCCAGTGCCGAGACCAGCCAGCGCGGCAATCAGAGTGAACGCACCGATGCCATTCGCGAAGCGGTGGAAAAGGCGCTGTCGTCTTATCCTCCAAGTTGATTACGCAACGGAGAAAAACCATGTTTCGCCGTCTTGCTCTACTGGCGTTTGCTGTACTGCTTAGCGCCTGCGCTACCAACCAGGTGAACCACGACTTTGACCCCAGTCGCGATTTTGCCGCTTACCGCAGTTGGAGCTGGAAGGAACCGGCGCTGCAATACCGCCCCGATGATCCGCGGATCAAGAGCGACCTGACGGAACAGCGGATCCGCCAAGCCGTTACCGACCAACTTGACCAACGCGGCCTGCGCCCGGCTGCGGCTGGCGGACGAGGCGACGTATTGGTCCAGGCTTATCTGATCGTCGAGGATCGCCAGCAACAAGTGACCACCAACTACGGTGGCGGTTGGGGCAGCCCCTGGAATGGCTATTGGGGCGGGCCGATGTACAACGAAACTCGCAACATCAGCTACAAAGTCGCCACCGTGCAGATCGACCTGCTCGATGGCAAGGACGGCAAGCTGGTGTGGCGAGGCAGCGATGAACGAATGCTCAGCAGCTCACCCAACCCGACTGACCGCGACACCGCGGTGCGTGAGACCGTGGCGCGGATCCTGGCCAACTACCCTCCGCGGTAGCTCGAGAAAAATTGTGAGAGCTTGCTCTCGATGACGGCAGCCTATCCAACATCCATGCAGGCTGACCCACCGCTATCGCGAGCAAGCTCGCTCCCACATGGGCTTCGGGGTGTTCACGGAAATTGCATCCACCACCATCCCTGTGGGAGCGAGCCTGCTCGCGATAGCGGCTTTGCAGCCGACCTATTCATCCCGTATGTAGCCGATAGAAACTGTCGCTGCATCGCCCATCTCAGCCAACCGGCCGCCATCCGCCCACCATATGCTCCAACTCCCCAGCCCCGACCAGGCGTAAATCGCCACTGGACCCTGCCGCACTCGCCAACAGCGTCACCTCACTGGGCAGGCGCACGGGTTTCTTGAAGGTCACCTCGATCTCGATGTTGGCATCGGGCAGGTGGTCGTCCAGGGCCGCCAGGGTCCTGGCCTTGTTCCACAGGCCGTGGGCGATGGCGGTGGGGAAGCCGAACAGGCGGGCGCTGAGACCGCTCAGGTGGATCGGGTTATAGTCGCCAGACACCTTGGCGTACTGCCGGCCAATGTCCGCCGGTGCCGTCCAGCGTGCCACTTCAGTCAACGGCAGGCTTTCCTGCGGCGAGTCTTCCACCAGGGCACCATCCAACTGCACGCCTTTGCAGAGCATCTGGCTCGTGGCTTCCCACAGTGGTCCCAATTGATCATCGATGCGGGTCACAAGGTCGAACACCGCGCCCTTGGGGTGGGCTTGCAGGTTCTCGACATTGACGCTGGCCCGCACCTGGCTGACGCCGCCCATGGGCCGCAGCACGCGGATGCGATTGCTCAAGTGAATCAATCCCAGCAGCGGGAACGGAAAGTCCCGCGCGGTGAGCAATTGCATTTGCAGGGCGAACGCCAGTACGTGGGGATAGGTCGGTGGCAGCAAGCCGTTCTCGGCGAAACCGCAGACCTTGCGATAGGCCGCCAGGCGTTGTGGGTCGACCTGGAGCATTTGGCGCAACCCTTCCTCGGGCAACGTCTTGCCGGTGACCTTGCGCCGTGTCGCGGCTTTCGCATACAGCCCGGACATGCTCGGCGCGGCACTTACCTCTTGCCATTGGATCGTCATGGTCATGCTCCCAGGAGGCTTTGCCCACAGACCCGCAACGCCTGCCCGGTCACCGCGCCCGTGCCCGGTTGCGCCAGCCAGGCCACGGCCTCGGCGACGTCCTGAGGCAGGCCGCCCTGGCCCAAGGAACTCATGCGTCGCCCGGCTTCGCGCAGGGCGAAGGGAATTTCGGCGGTCATGCGCGTTTCAATGAAGCCCGGTGCCACGGCGTTGATACTGATTCCGCGCGCCTGTAACGCCGGTGCCCAGGCCTGGGCCAGGCCGATCAGCCCGGCCTTGCTCGCGGCATAGTTGGTTTGCCCGCGGTTGCCGGCGATGCCACTGATGGACGCCAGCAACACGACACGGCCATTGTCCCGCAGGGTGCCGCTGTCAAGCAGGGCCTTGGTCAGGACCTGAGGCGCGTTGAGGTTGACCGCCAGCACCGCGTCCCAAAACTCCGGGGTCATGTTGGCGAGGGTCTTGTCCCGAGTGATGCCGGCGTTGTGCACCACGATGTCGACGCCGTCGGGCAGGTGCTCGATCAACTGTGTGGCCGCCTCTTCGGCGCAGATGTCCAGCGTCACGCTGCGCCCGCTCAAGCGTGCCGCCAGGGCGTCGAGGTCGGCTTTGGCCTGGGGAACGTCCAGCAGGATCACGTCGGCGCCGTCCCGGGCCAGGGTTTCGGCGATGGCTGCGCCGATCCCCCGGGCGGCACCGGTGACCAGTGCCTTGAGCCCGGTGAGCGGCCGGGTCCAGTCCTGGACCTGGGTGTCGCAGGCGTTGAGGCGAATGACCTGCCCGGAAACGAAGGCACTTTTGGGCGACAGGAAAAACCGCAGTGCGCCTTCCAACTGCGTTTCGGCGCCGTCACCGACATACAGCAGTTGCAGCGTCCCGCCGTGGCGCAATTCTTTGGCCAGGGAACGGCTGAAACCCTCCAGCGCCCGCTGGGCACTGGCGGCGAATGGATCGCCCAGGCTTTCCGGCGCACGACCAAGGATGACGACATGGGCGCTGCGGTCGAGGTTTTTCATCAGGGGTTGAAAGAACTCTCGCAGCTGCTTGAGCTGATCGACCTGCACCAAATGGCTGGCGTCGTACACCACGGCCTTGATTTTCGGGCCGTGGCCGGGGATCCATTCGGTGGCCAGAGTCGGCTCGCCGCCGTAGACGAAAATGGCGTCGGTCAGGCGCTTGGCGAATGTGCCGACCTGCTCGGTCAACGGCCCGCCGCCCAGCAGCAATGCCCCCTCGATCGGCCGCAGCCGCCCGGCCTGCCAGCGCTCCAGACGTACCGGTGAGGGCAGGCCCAGGGCTCCGACCAGACGCAGGCCAATGGCCGAATTGGCGAAGTCGATATAACGGTCTGACATGGAACACACTCCGGCTGATGAGGTTCAAAGTGTGGACCATGATTGGCAATCAGTCGTTCTATCGGCGAGATAAAGCCTAAGCTTGAGCTGGAGCGCTCTTTCCAGAGCCCCGAATTCCTGTGGTAGCAAGCTTGCTCGCGATGCAGACGCCTCGGTTTTTCCAGGGCGATGGCGTCATCGTTTATCGCGAGCAAGCTCGACTCCCATGGGTGATTCGGTTGAGTTTCATAAGGTGATGGGCACATTCAGACCTACACGGGGAGTTCTTCATGACACAGCTACGCCGCGTCGCGATCATCGGTGGTAACCGCATTCCCTTCGCCCGCTCCAACGGGCCCTATGCCACCGCCAGCAACCAGGCGATGCTGACTGCCGCCCTCGAGGGGCTGATCGAGCGCTACAACCTGCATGGCCTGCACATCGGCGAGGTCGCCGCCGGTGCGGTGCTCAAGCACTCCCGGGATATGAACATGACCCGCGAATGTGTGCTCGGTTCGCGGCTGTCACCGATGACGCCGGCCTATGACGTACAGCAGGCCTGTGGCACGGGGTTGGAGACGGTGCTGCTGGTCGCCAACAAGATCGCCCTGGGCCAGATCGACAGCGGCATTGCTGGTGGGGTCGACACCACCTCGGACGCACCGATTGCGGTCAATGAAGGGCTGCGCAGGATTCTGCTGCAAGCCAATCGCGCCAAGACCACTGCCGACAAGATCAAGACCTTCCTGCAACTGCGCCCTCAGCACCTGGTTCCTGACCTGCCGCGTATCAACGAACCGCGTACCGGCCTGAACATGGGGCAACACTGCGAATTGATGGCGCAAACCTGGCAGATTCCCCGGGAGGAACAAGATCAGTTGGCCTTGGAAAGCCATCAGAAATTGGCTGCGTCCTACGCCGAAGGCTGGCAGAACGATCTGATGACGCCGTTTCTCGGCCTGACCCGGGACAACAACCTGCGCCCGGACCTGACCCTGGAAAAGCTCGCTTCCCTCAAGCCGGCCTTCGAAAAAAGCGCCAAGGGCACGATGACAGCGGGCAACTCCACGCCACTGACCGATGGCGCCTCGTTGGTGTTGCTGGGCAGCGAAGAGTGGGCCCAGGCCCGTGGCCTGCCGATCCTGGCGTACCTGCGCGACGGCGAAACGGCCGCGGTGGATTTCGTCCACGGCGCCGAAGGGCTGCTGATGGCGCCGGTCTACGCAGTGCCGCGACTGCTGGCGCGCAACGGCCTGACGTTGCAGGACTTCGATTACTACGAGATCCACGAAGCGTTCGCCGCCCAAGTGCTATGCACGTTGAAGGCTTGGGAAGACCCCGATTATTGCAAGACCCGCCTGGGCCTCGCCGCGCCGCTGGGGGCCATAGACCGCAGCCGGTTGAACGTGAAGGGCAGTTCCCTGGCCGCCGGGCACCCGTTTGCCGCCACGGGCGGGCGAATTGTCGCCAACCTGGCCAAGTTGCTGGATGCGGCGGGGCGCGGACGAGGGCTGATCTCCATTTGCGCCGCCGCCGGCCAGGGCGTGACGGCGATTATCGAGCGCTGAGGATCGCGCCGTTCTGTTGGGACGCCAGTTCCCGCTGTCGGCTGGCGTAGCGCTCGGCCAGGATCGAGCAGACGATCAACTGCATCGGGTGATAAATCATGATCGGCAACAGGATCAGGCCCAAGCCAGGGTTGTTGCCGAAAATCAACGCCGCCATCGGTACCCCGGCGGCGAGGGACTTCTTGCTGGCACAGAACACCGCCGCGATTTCATCGGCGTTGCTGAACCGCAGGGTCCGGGCGGTGCGGGTGGTCATCCACAAAATGATTGCCAGCAGCACGGCGCTGCCGATCACCGCGCTGAGCAACACGCCGTGGCCCTGCTGTTGCCAGATCCCCGACACCATCGAATTGCAGAATGCCGCATAGACCAGCAGCAGGATCACCAGTTTGTCGATGACGCTGGTATAGCGTTTGTACCGACCGAAAAAACCGGCCAGCCAACGCCGCAGGAACTGCCCCAGCACCAGCGGCAGCAACAACATCATGCACAGGTCGAGCAAGGTCGAACCCAAGTCGATGCCGCCGGCACCGCTGCCGACCACGAAACTGACCAGCAACGGCGTCAGGACCACCCCCAGCACGCTGGACAGGCTCGCGTTGAGAATCGCTGCCGGTACATTGCCGCCGGCGCTGCCGGTCAGGGCCACCGAGGAGGAAATGGTCGAGGGCAGGGCGCACAGGTAAAAGAACCCCAGCATCAGCAGCGACGGTACGTGACTGCCCAATAGCCAGTTACTGAGCAGCCAGAGCAACGGAAACACACCAAAGGTAAAGCCCTGCACCATCAGGTGCAGACGGGTGTTTTTCAGACCGTGGCGGATCTGCTCGCCGGACAGGTTGACCCCGTGCAGGAAGAACACCACGAAGATGCCGATATTGACTACCCATTCAGCGTGCATGGCGCCGCCGCTGGCACCAAAGGTTGGAAAGAAGTACGCCAGCAACGTGGCGATCAACATGCCGCAGAGGAACCAGTCGGTCACCATGCGTTTGAGGTGTCGGAAGATATGCATAGGGCACCGCAAGTTGTAAGAAAAGTCGACTTAGCCTAACGTCGGCCTCTACAACCGTCTTGCGACATAAGGCCAATCAATGCCGACTAACGGACACCAGCAGTTGGAAAGACGCATCCCCGACCTGACGGAGTTGCCTAGGCCGCTGTATGCCCGTGTCGAAAGCTTGAGCGCCGGTTCCTGGACCCAGGCCCACCGTCATGATTGGGTGCAGTTTTCCTACGCCATCAGTGGCGTTCTCGGCGTGCACACCGCCGCAGGCAGCTTCTTCGCCCCGCCACAACGGGGCATCTGGATCCCTGCCGACCTGGAACATCATGTCGTCACCTCGACCCGGGCGGAAATGCGCAGCCTGTATGTCCATCGCCAAGCCTGTCCATGGGCGGATGAGCGTTGCAGGGTATTGGAAGTCACCCCCCTGGCTCGGGAGTTGATCAAGGTTTTTTGTCAGCTGCCGGCCGATTATCCGCAGGACGATAGCCGGGAAGAACGCTTGGTGCAGGTATTGCTCGACCAACTGGCAACCCTGCCGGAAGTGGGTTTTTCCCTGCCGCTGCCTCGACATACTCGCCTGCTGGGGCTGTGCAACGAACTGATCGAACAGCCGGAGCAGAACGTCACCCTGCACGCCTGGGCCGAACGCTTGGGCACATCGGAAAAGACCCTGATGCGCCTGTTCCAGCGAGAGACCGGCCTGAGCTTTCGCGCCTGGCGCCAGCGCATGCGCTTATTGTCGTCCCTGGGGTCGCTGGAGAAGGGCGATAGCGTGACCAGCGCGGCGCTGTCCTGTGGGTACGATTCAACGTCCGCTTTTATCGCGGCGTTCAAGGGGATGTTCGGGTTTACCCCGGGGGAGTTGTTCAAGTCCTGAAACCGTGCAGCCGACATGACTGTCAGCTCTTGTCGCAAATACCTTCGCATTCAGTTGCCAATGCCACACCCTGTCTCGGCTATGATTCGGCTCGGTCGATCCGATCCGGCACATTGTGTGCATCGCTGGTTCATAGGTCGGCAACCCCTCCCCGTGGAGCAAGGATTGCCGTATAACGACTGTCATTCGCGTGTTTGGTAATAAAGGACCCACAATAAAAGCTGATGAAGACTCCAAAACGCATTGAACCCCTGATCGAGGACGGTCTGGTCGACGAGGTGCTGCGCCCACTCATGAGTGGTAAAGAAGCAGCTGTTTATGTGGTGCGCTGCGGCAACGAGCTACGTTGCGCCAAGGTCTACAAGGAGGCGAACAAGCGAAGTTTTCGTCAGGCGGCCGAGTATCAGGAAGGCCGCAAGGTCCGCAATAGCCGTCAGGCTCGTGCCATGGCCAAAGGCTCCAAGTTTGGTCGCAAGGAAACCGAAGACGCCTGGCAGAATGCCGAAGTGGCGGCGCTGTTCCGCTTGGCAAGCGCCGGTGTGCGCGTGCCCAAGCCGTACGACTTCCTTGAAGGCGTGCTGCTGATGGAACTGGTGGCCGACGAGTACGGCGATGCGGCGCCGCGTCTGAACGATGTGGTGCTGGAGCCGGACCAGGCCCGTGAATACCACGCGTTCCTGATTTCCCAGATCGTGCTGATGCTGTGTACCGGCCTGGTGCACGGTGACCTGTCGGAGTTCAACGTACTGCTCACGCCGACCGGCCCGGTGATCATCGATCTGCCGCAAGCCGTGGATGCTGCGGGTAATAACCACGCCTTCAGCATGCTGGAGCGGGACGTGGGCAACATGGCCTCCTACTTCGGCCGGTTTGCGCCGGAGCTCAAGCGTACCAAGTACGCGAAGGAGATGTGGGCGTTGTACGAAGCCGGTACCTTGCACCCGGCCAGCGTGTTGACTGGCGAGTTCGACGAGCCGGAAGAACTGGCGGATGTCGGTGGGATCATGCGCGAGATCGAGGCCGCCCGCCTGGACGAGGAACGTCGCCAAGCCGTGCGCGCCGCCGACGACGCCCCACCCGGCAAAACCGAAGAACCGCCTCCGCCCTGGATGCAGTGATCGGTTGACCACAAACCCGGCCAAGGCCGGGTTTTTTTATGGCTGCCAAAAAACTCAGCCTCACCGCAGATCCATTGTGGGAGCGAGCTTGCTCGCGATAGCGGTGGATCAGCCTGCATCGATGTTGAATGGACTGCCGTCATCGTGAGCAAGCTCGCTCCCACAAGGGGGTTGAGTGTTCCAGGGGCTGTCAGGCGGGCGCGGTTTCCTGGCAACACCCCGACGCCAGTTCCTTGAGGATCGGACAATCCGGGCGGTGGTCACCATGGCAGTGTTCCACCAGGTCCTGGAGCGTGTCGCGCAGTTCGGCCAGTTCGCGGATCTTCTGGTTCAGTTCATCGATGTGCTGCCTGGCCAGGGCCTTGACGTCGGCGCTGGCCCGTTGGCGGTCCTGCCAGAGGGTCAGCAGTTTGCCGACCTCTTCCAGGGAAAACCCAAGGTCCCGGGAGCGCTTGATAAAGGCCAGGGTGTGCAGGTCCTCGGCGCCGTAGATCCGGTAGCCGCTGTCGGTGCGATGGGCTGCCTTGAGCAGGCCGATGGATTCGTAATAGCGGATCATCTTCGCGCTCAGGCCGCTCTGGCGGGCCGCTTGGCCGATGTTCATCGCTTGTCCTCCAGGTGCTTGGGTGTCCAGAATTTCAACAGTAACGCATTGCTCACCACGCTGACGCTCGACAACGCCATGGCCGCGCCAGCCAGCACTGGGTTGAGTAAGCCGAATGCCGCCAGGGGAATGCCGATCAGGTTATAGACGAACGCCCAGAACAGGTTCTGGCGGATCTTGGCGTAGGTCTTGCGGCTGATGTCCAGGGCCGCCGGCACCAGCCGAGGATCACCGCGCATCAGGGTGATACCGGCGGCGTGCATCGCCACGTCAGTGCCGCCGCCCATGGCGATGCCGATGTCGGCCGCAGCGAGGGCCGGCGCATCGTTGATGCCGTCGCCGACCATCGCCACCACCGAATGGCTCTTCAATTGTTGGACGATAGCGGACTTGTCCGCCGGCAATACTTCGGCATGGACCTGGGTGATCCCCAGTGCCTGGGCCACCACCTTGGCGCTGCCATGGTTGTCGCCAGTGAGCAAGTGGCTGGCGATGTGGCGTTCATTCAACGCCTGTACGGCCGCGAGGGCGCCGGGCTTGAGCGTGTCACCGAAGGCGAACAGGCCCAGTACCCGCGGCGTTGCGGTTTGTTCGATCAGCCAGGACAGGGTCCGGCCTTCAGCCTCCCACGCCTGTGCCGACTCGGCCAGCGATGCAGGGCTCAGGCCCAATTCTTCCAACAGGCGCCGATTGCCCAGGGCCAAGCGGCGACCGTCGAGGCTGCCGGCAATGCCGCGCCCGGCCAGGGACTGGCTGTCGCTGACATCCGGCACGTCCAGGCTGCGTTCGGTGCAAGCGTCCAGTACCGCTTTGGCGAGAGGGTGTTCGCTGCCGCGTTGCAGCGCCCCGGCCATTTTCAGCAGCGTGTCTTCATCACCGTCAAGAGCGCTCAAGTGGGCGATGCGCGGTGTGCCGGAGGTCAGGGTGCCAGTCTTGTCGAACACCACGGTATCGACTTCATGGGCGCGCTCCAGGGCCTCGGCGTCCTTGATCAGAATGCCGTGGCGCGCGGCCACGCCCGTGCCGGCCATGATCGCCGTGGGTGTTGCCAGACCCAGGGCGCAGGGGCAGGCAATCACCAGCACGGCGACGGCGTTGATCAGCGCGGTTTCCAGCGGCGCACCGTACAGCCACCAGCCGATCAGCGTCGCCAGGGCCAGCACCAATACCACCGGCACGAAGACCTGGCTGACTTTATCCACCAGTTTCTGAATCGGGGCCTTGGCCGCCTGGGCGTCTTCCACCAGGCGAATGATGCGCGCCAGGACGGTTTCCGTGCCCAAGGCCTGGGTGCGCACCAGCAGCCGGCCTTCGCCATTGATGGCACCACCGGTAACCTTGTCGCCAGGTTGTTTGGGCACCGGCAGGCTCTCGCCGCTGATCAACGCTTCGTCAGCATGGCTCTGGCCTTCCAGCACTTCACCGTCCACCGGGAAGCGCTCGCCGGGCTTGACCAAAACCAGGTCATTCAAGCGCAAGGCGCTGATCGCCACGTCCCGTTCCTGGCCATCGATCACCTGGATCGCCCGCTCTGGCCGCAATGCTTCGAGGGCGCGAATGGCGCTGGCGGTCTGGCGTTTGGCGCGGCTTTCCAGGTATTTGCCCAGCAAGACCAGGGCAATCACCACGGCCGAGGCCTCGAAATACAGGTGCGGCATGCTGCCAGGACCGGCGATGATCCACTCATACAGGCTCAAGCCGTAGCCGGCGCTGGTGCCCAAGGCCACCAACAGGTCCATATTCCCGGCCCCGGCGCGCACGGCTTTGAAGGCGGCGACATAAAAACGCGCGCCGAAGATGAATTGCACCGGCGTCGCCAGGGCGAACTGCACCCAGGCCGGCAGCATCCAGTACACGCCAAATGGTTGCAGCACCATCGGCAGGACCAACGGCACGGCCAGCAGAATCGCCAGCACCAGGGCCAGGCGCTCACGGTTCAAACGGTTGGCCTGCCCGTCTCGGGGCTGCTCGGCCTGCCAGACGCTGGCGTCATACCCGGCGTGCTTGACCGCATCGATCAGGCGCTGCGGATCAACCTGGCCGAGCAATTCAAGGTGGGCTCGCTCGTTGGCGAGGTTGACGCTGACGTTGCTCACGCCGGCGATTTTGCTTAAGGCCCGTTCCACTCGGCCGACGCAGGAGGCGCAGGTCATGCCCTCAATGTTCAACTCCAGGGTTTGAGCAGGGACGCTGTAACCGGCCTGTTCGACGGCCTGCCTCAAGGCTGGCAGGCTGCCCTCGGGCGCCTGGACCCGCGCCTGTTCGGTCGCCAGGTTGACGCTGACGGCGCTGGCGCCGGCAACTTTACTCAAGGCCCGCTCGACCCGCCCGGTGCAGCTGGCGCAGGTCATGCCGGCAATGGGTAGATCGAACGTGGTGGATTCAGACATCGGTCAGGCTCCCTGTAGTGAATGACTACAGGATCAACCTTGCCATGCTGGCAAGGTCAAGCGCCAATCGAAAAGCTCGCACACATCTCTAATGCGGAGCTGGCGTTTCAGTAACCGAGCCCGGTTGACTTGAGGTACATGCCTTGCCCGTTCAGGGCGATGCGGAACTTGAGGATATCGCCGGCCCTGACCGTGATCTCCTGCGACCCGGGCGCGAGCATGCCCGGGTTGCAACCCGGTACCTGGCCCGGCAGCAACTTCAGACGCAAGGAGAATTGACCCGGTGGCAAGTTGAACGAGGTGCTTTGCTCCTGGAACAGCCGGGCCGAGAGCTGATCCTGAATGTAAATGCCGATTTCGCAGGAAGTCGCCACTTCCAGGCGCTCGCGGGAAATGATCAGCACGCCGTAATCTTCGCCAGTGGCCGATGCCTGGGGGGCTACCGCTGAAAAACCGAGCATGCAAAACAGGCTGAACGCTGACCAGCGCATGGCTGAACCTCCGGTGTGAAATCCTTGATATGTGCAGCTTGGCTGAGCGCGGTGCCGATTGCCAGCCCGGCAGTTTTCGCCAGAACTTGACCTTGCCATGATGGCAAGCTTGAAGCTATTGGCAACGTCATCCAAAGGAGTCATCTCATGCAAACTTTCAATGTTCAGGGAATGTCCTGTGGTCACTGCGTCAAGGCGATCACCCAGGCTGTCCAGGCCAAGGATCCGGCGGCCGACGTGCAAGTCGACCTGAGCGCCAAGACCGTTCAGGTCCAGAGCGCATTGCCGGTCGATGCCGTGCTCAAGGCCATTCAGGAGGAGGGGTATGAGGTAAGCCCCGCCTGAAGAATTTTAATCGTTAGCGACCTATCGGAATGTTCAAAAGCGCCCGGCACAGCTAGACTGTCGGGCTGCCGACTGACGCCTGAACTGGACGCCCGATGAACCTCCGTACCATTCTGATTCTTGGCGCCCTGAGCGCTTTCGGTCCCTTGGCGATCGACTTCTATTTGCCCGCTTTTCCGGCGATGGCCACGGCCTTCGGTACCGACGAAAAGCACATCCAATTAACCCTGGCGGCTTATTTTCTCGGCTTATCCATTGGGCAACTGGCCTACGGGCCGGTGGCGGATCGGTTCGGGCGGCGCATTCCGCTACTGACCGGTGTCGGCTTGTTCACCTTGGCGTCCCTGGCCTGCGCCTACGCGCCGAGTCTCGAATGGCTGATCGGTGCCCGCTTCGTCCAGGCCCTGGGTGGGTGCGCCGGGATGGTGATTTCCCGGGCGGTGGTCAGCGATAAATGCGACGCGGTGGGTTCGGCCAAGGTGTTTTCGCAGTTGATGCTGGTGATGGGGCTGGCGCCGATTCTCGCGCCGATGCTGGGTGGGTTGCTGGTGAACCTGCATGGCTGGCAGTCAATCTTCATTGCCCTGACCGTGTTCAGCGCATTGGCGTCGACGGCGGTGGCCTTGTGGCTGCCGGAAAGCTTGCCGGACTATGTGCCTAGGCAACCGTTGTCGGGGGCGTTGCGCCAATATGGCCGGTTATTGACCGACGCCGTCTACTTCGGCCATGCGCTAACGGGGGGCATCGCTATCGCTGGGATGTTTGCCTACATCGCCGGTTCGCCTTTTGTCTTCATCAAGCTCTATGGTGTACCGGCCGAGCATTTCGGTTGGCTGTTCGGCACCAACGCGGCGGGCTTCATTCTGGTGGCACAGGTCAATGCCCGGTTGTTGTCCCGACGAGGTCCGGCGTTCCTGCTGGGCCGCGCGGTATGGATCTACCTGGCCGCCGGACTGACGCTGCTGGCTGTCAGCGCCTTGCAGCCGGTGCATTTGTGGCCATTGCTGATTCCGCTGTTTATCTGCATCTCCAGCCTGGGTTGCATCCTTCCCAACGCGTCAGCCTGCGCGATGAACGGGCAGGGCGCCCGCGCTGGCAGCGCTTCGGCGATGCTGGGTTGCCTGCAGTTTTCCGTGGCCGCCGGGGCTGCCGCATTGGTGGCGGCGCTGCACGACGGCAGCGCCGTACCGATGGCGCTGGTCATCAGCCTTTGCGGACTGTTGGTGGTGAGTGCTGCGATGCTGACCCGCCGCCTGCAAAATGCCCGGGCGCTGGCCCAGGCCAGTCGCCAGGGCTGATTCAGCTGGCCGCGCGCTGCTGCTGTTCGGGGAAATGATGGGGCGCGTGAAGTCGCGCTTGCAGGGTATTGGTGAAGGCCTGGGCTTCGGCCTCGGTGCGGAAGGTCACGACGTGCTGGTCGAGGCGCACCTGCCATTGGGATTTTGCCACTTCTTTTATCAGGATCTTCATTGCTGACCTCCTCACGTAAAAGATTGCGTTGCAAAGGCCTCGAGTGTAGACCGGAATGCGATCGTAATTGTGACAAGGGTCAATTGTCGGACTGACGGTTGAATCGCCTACCAGTGACGCAATCACCGTGGCGAGGGAGCTTGCTCGCGCTTGGGGACGCAGCAACCATATTGGAGCCGCTGCGCAGCCCAGCGGGAGCAAGCTCCCTCGCCACATTGAGTTAACAAGCCAAGAGTTCTGGCCGCCACAAAATAGTCAGAAGCCCTCAAGCACAATCTTGCCCTTGGACTTCCCGCTCTCCAGCAGCGCATGGGCCCGGCGCAGGTTCTCGGCGTTGATGGTGCCGAAATGCTCGCCGACGGTGGTTCTCAGCGTGCCGGCGTCGATCAGTGCGGCCACGCGGTTGAGCAGTTTATGTTGTTCGATCATGTCGGCCGTTTCGAACAGCGAGCGGGTGTACATGAACTCCCAATGCAACGACAGGCTCTTGCGCTTGAGCTTGGTCACGTCCAATGCCTTGGGATCATCGATCAATGCCAGTTTGCCCTGGGGCGCCAAGGCTTCGACCAATTGATCCAGGTGCTGCTCGGTCTGGGTCAGGCTGGCGACGTGAGTCACCTGAGGCTGGCCGGCTTGCTTCAGTACTTCGCTCAACGGCTGGCTGTGGTCGATCACCAGGTCGGCGCCCAAGTCACGCACCCAATCGTGGGTCTGTGCCCGGGAAGCGGTGCCTATGACTTTCAGTCCGGTGAGCTGGCTGGCCAGTTGCGTCAGGATCGAACCCACGCCTCCTGCAGCGCCGACGATCAACAGGCTCTGGCCCTGGTCGCTCTGGCCTTCCTGGATCTGCAGCCGCTCGAACAACAACTCCCAGGCCGTAATGGCCGTCAGTGGCAGCGCCGCCGCTTCGGCGAAACCGAGGGTCTTGGGCATGTGGCCGACGATGCGCTCATCCACCACATGCAATTCGCTGTTGCCACCGGCCCGGGCGATGGAGCCGGCGTAGAACACCTTGTCGCCAGCCTTGAACAGCGAGACTTCACTGCCCACCGCCTTCACCACGCCAGCCACGTCCCAACCCAACACTTTGGCAACGCCGCCTTCGGGCTGGACGTTCTGGCGGACCTTGGTGTCCACCGGGTTGACCGAGATAGCCTTGACCTCCACCAGCAAGTCCCTGGGGCCTGCGACGGGTTCCGGCAGTTCGATGTCTTGCAGCGATTGCACGTCGGTGATGGGCAGCGAATGGTAGTAGGCGATGGCTTTCATGAAGCGGCTCCGTGAGATGAGTTCAATGAAGCCATGGTTAGCTATTTATCAGCGAGATAAAACCGGCTAAAAGAACAGGGTCTTTCAATATTTTTTTGATAATGGAGTCGTCATGCTTCGATTCGATGACTTGCAGCTATTCGTCCGGGCGGCAGATCTGGGCAGTCTCTCGGCTGCGGCCAGGGTCATGGACCTGTCGGCGGCGGTGGCCAGTGCCGCATTGAAGCGGATTGAGCTGCACCTGGGCGCGCGGCTGTTGGCCCGCTCAACCCGTAGCCTGCGTCTGACTGCCGAGGGGGAAGGTTTCCTTGAATATGCCCGCGCCGCACTGGGCAGTCTCGAAGAGGGGCGACGATTGTTGACCAGCGGCCAGGATCAGGTCAGCGGGGTGTTGCAGTTGTCCGCGCCCTCGGACCTGGGGCGCAACCTGCTGCTGCCCTGGCTCGACGCATTCCAGCACGAGCACCCCGGGCTGACTGTGCGGCTGCTGCTGGGCGATCGCATTGCCGACCTGTTCAAGCAACCGGTGGATATCGCACTGCGTTATGGCGAGCCGGAAGATTCGAGCCTGGTGGCCCTGCCTGTCGCACCAGACAATTACCGGGTGCTGTGTGCGTCACCGGATTACCTGGCACGCCATGGTGAGCCCCAACAGTTGGAGCAACTGGCCCAGCACAACTGCCTGCTGTACATGCTCGGCACCCGGGTGCATGACCGTTGGTGCTTTCATGACGGCAAACGGGAAATGAGCCTCACCGTCAGCGGGGATCGCTTCAGCGACGATGCCGATGTGGTGCGACGCTGGGCGGTGGCGGGGGCGGGGATCGCCTACAAGTCATGGCTGGATGTCTCCACCGATGTGCTGGCCGGGCGCCTGAAGATCCTTTTACCGCAGCTGCGATGCGAGCGCGCGCCGCTCAATCTGCTGTGTGCCCATCGGGCGCAATTGAGCAAACCCATCAAGCTGCTGCGGGAAATGCTCAAGGTCCGTTGCGGTCAGTTGACGGCACAATTTCCACTCTCGACGGGGGATGACTATTAGTCGCGTGCAAATAGAGACTTTTCCCTCACGAACAATCGCCTCCAAAGGTTTCCGGAGGACAGGAAAGCTTGATCGTCACGCTTATACTAGCGGCCGCCTGAGTCGGCGCGGCATTGAGTGCGGCGTCGCGCGATTTGCAGCGCCAGAGCCGTAGACGAATGATTCAACAGGGAGTGAATACATGGAACATGCACCTTGCATCAGCCAGATCGCCACGCTGCTGGCCGACCCCAAGCGCAGCGCAATGATGTGGGCCTTGATGGACGGCACGGCCCGACAGGCTGAAGAGTTGGCTTTACTGGCCGGGCTGTCGCCGTCCTCGGCCAATGCTCATCTGGGACGTCTGTCCGCTGGAGGCCTGTTGAAAGTCGAAGCCCGGGGCCGCAAGCGTTTTTTCCGTCTGGCGGCGCCCGAGATCGGTGCTGCTGTCGAGGCGTTGGCCAGCGCGACTCTGGTCAGCACGCCGCGACAGATTCCGGACGTCTTCAAGCGCGGCATCATGCCCAGCAAGGCACCGTCGGCACCTGCCTCATTGATGCGGGCCAGGCTCTGCGATGATCATCTGGGCGGTACTCTGGCGGCTGACCTGTATCAGCGACTGCTGGATGCCGGGTGGATCGAACAGTTTGACCAGCGGGTGATCGTCACCCATAAAGGCGCCAATCAGTTGGCCGGCCACGGCCTGTTCATCCAGGCGTTGGCCCACCGCAACGCCCGCATCGCTTGCCCCTGCCCGGACTGGAGCGAGCGTCGCCCGCACCTGGGAGGAGCGCTGGGGGCGGCGCTGTTGCAGCTGTTCATGCAGTCCGGCTGGCTGAGCCTGCCCAATGATTCGCGGGCGTTGCAGGTGACGGTGGTCGGCCAGCAGGAAATTCACCGGTTCGCCCGGCAGGAGACTTTGGAGATGGCGCTGTAACACGTCGCTCAGGGCTGTCGGCAGGTCGTATCCAGCAATAACCGTCGGCAAGGTTCGCGCACACTCGGTCCGGGGAACTATCGGATTGGGGGATGCACATGGACACTCAAGGTTACAGCGCGGCGGAACGCCTGGAGCGGCTGCCCATCAGCGGCTATCACCGGGTTATTTTCATCATTATTGCCCTGGCGTTTTTCTTCGACTCCATGGACCTGGCGATGATGACGTTCCTGCTGGGGTCGATCAAAACCGAGTTCGGCCTGAGCAGCGCCCAGGCCGGTTTGCTGGCCAGCTCGAGCTTTTTCGGCATGGTGCTGGGGGCGTCGCTGTCGGGCATGCTGGCCGATCGCTTCGGGCGTAAACCGGTGTTCCAGTGGAGCATCGTATTGTGGGGTGTCGCCAGTTACCTGTGCTCCACAGCCCAGGACATCGAGACACTGACGCTGTTTCGTATCTTGTTGGGCGTCGGCATGGGCATGGAATTTCCGATTGCCCAGTCGATGCTCTCGGAACTGATCCCGGCCAAGCGTCGGGGGCGCTACATCGCATTGATGGACGGCTTCTGGCCGCTGGGCTTCGTGGCGGCGGGTGTGCTGTCATATTTCCTGTTGCCGGTGATCGGCTGGCGCGACATCTTTCTGGTGCTGGCGGTACCGGCGGTGTTTGTCCTGGTCATTCGTTTCTTCATCCCCGAGTCACCGCGCTGGCTGGAGCAAGCCGGACGGGGTGATGAAGCCGATGCCGTGCTCACGCGAATCGAAGACAAGGTCCGTGCCTCACTGGGGCGAGGGGACCTGCCGGAACCGATCCGCCTGCCGAGGGTTGCGAGCACGCCGGGCAATTTCTTTTCGGCCCTGGCGCAGATCTGGTCACCGTTGTATCGCCAGCGCACGATGATGATCTGGAGCGTCTGGTTCTTTGCCTTGCTCGGCTTCTACGGCCTGACATCCTGGCTCAGTGCGTTGTTGCAGCAGTCGGGGTTCGCCGTGACTCAGTCGGTGTATTACACCGTGCTGATTTCTTTGGGTGGGATTCCCGGCTTCCTGATGGCGGCCTGGCTGGTGGAGCGTTGGGGACGCAAGTCGGTGTGCGTCATCACGCTGTTGGGCGGCGGGGCGATGGCGTTTCTTTATGGTCAGAGCGCGGTGTTTGGCGGCAACGTCGGCCTGCTGATCGGCACCGGCCTGCTGATGCAGTTCTTCCTGTTCGGCATGTGGGCGGTGCTCTACACCTACACACCAGAACTCTATCCCACCTCGGCCCGGGCCACAGGCTCTGGCTTTGCTTCGGCGGTCGGGCGCGTCGGTTCGCTGCTCGGCCCGCTGGTGACCGGGCTGGTCTTTCCCATCACCGGGCAGGGCGGTGTGTTCGCCCTGGGCGCGCTGTGTTTCGCCGTCGCGGCGGGGGTGGTGTGGTTGTTCGGTATGGAGACGCGGGGGAGGACGTTGGAGGAGTTGAGTGAAGCGACAGTCGCCGATTGAACGCTCGCTATCCCCTGTGGGAGCGAGCTTGCTCGCGATAGCGGTCCGACATCCAACATCGATGTCGACTGATACGTCGCCATCGCGAGCAAGCTCGCTCCCACAGGAATTTCGGTGAGGCTTAAGGTTTTACCAGCCGCGCATCCAGGCTGTTCTGCGCCAAGCGCTTGGCCTGGTCCTGGGTCATGCCCAGGTGGGTATACAACGCATGGAAGTTTTCCGTGACGTAGCCGCCGAAGTACGCCGGGTCGTCGGAGTTCACCGTCACCTTCACACCGCGCTCGAGCATGTCGAGGATGTTGTGCTGCGACATATCGTCGAACACGCACAGCTTGGTGTTGGACAACGGGCACACGGTCAACGGAATCTGCTCGTCGATGATCCGCTGCATCAGTCGCTCATCTTCGATGGCCCGCACGCCATGGTCGATGCGCTGGATCTTCAGCAGGTCCAAGGCTTCCCAGATGTACTCGGGTGGGCCTTCTTCTCCGGCGTGGGCGACGGTCAGGAAGCCTTCGTTGCGCGCCCGGTCGAATACGCGCTGGAACTTGCTCGGTGGATGGCCCATCTCCGAGCTGTCCAGGCCCACGGCCACGAAGGCATCGCGAAATGGCAGCGCCTGGTCGAGGGTTTTCTCGGCTTGCTCTTCGCTCAGGTGACGCAGGAAGCTCAGGATCAAACCGCTGGTGATACCCAGTTGCTGCTCACCGTCCTTGAGGGCGGCGGCGATGCCGTTGAGCACCACTTCGAACGGCACGCCACGGTCGGTGTGGGTCTGCGGGTCGAAGAACGGTTCGGTGTGGATCACGTTCTGCGCCTTGCAGCGCAACAGGTAGGCCCAGGTCAGGTCGTAGAAGTCCTGGGAGGTGCGCAGCACATCGGCGCCCTGGTAGTACAGGTCGAGAAACTCCTGCAGATTGTTGAAGGCATAGGCCTTGCGCAAGGTGTCGACGTCGCTCCATGGCAGGGCGATCTTGTTGCGTTCAGCCAGGGCGAACAGCAGCTCAGGCTCCAGCGAGCCTTCCAGGTGCAGGTGCAGTTCAGCCTTGGGCAGGGCGTTCAGCCAGTCGTACATGTTCTTTTCTCATCAGCGAATCGATGGTGGGCATTCTACAGGGGCTGGCAGCAATGTCTGGTAAAACCTGACCGGCTGATCCACTAACCTGCCTGCTGCTCCCGTCGGTAAGCATAGGTGTCGGCGAAGCGTGACAGCAGGAATTGCGCGCAGGTGGTGGTCGGGTACTTCGGCGGATGGGCCTCGTCCTGGCAACCGGGCAAGCACTGGATCAGCGTGTCGGGGTGCGGCTCGGCAAAGAACGGCATCGAATAACGGTCCACCCCCAGCGGGCTGATCACTCGATGCGGCGTGGACAGGTAACGGTCGTTGCTCCAGCGCGCCATCATGTCGCCAAGGTTGACCACGAACGTGCCGTCGATGGGGGGCGCGTCGATCCATTGGCCGTTGACGTTGCGCACCTGCAGGCCACCGGCGGCGTCCTGGTAGAGCAGGGTGATGCACCCGTAGTCGGTATGGGCACCGGCACCTTGCTGCTCGGCGCTACTGGCAGTCTGGCGTGGTGGGTAGTGGATCAGGCGCAGTACGCTCACTGGTGAGTTGAAGCGTGTGTCGAAGAAGTCCCGCTCGATGCCAAGGGCCAAAGTCATGGCCCTTAGCAGGGTTTGAGCGAGTGCCTGCATGTCGCGGTAGTGCTCCTCCATCAAGTTTTCCCAGCCCATCAGGTCCGGGTGGCGGTTGGGACCACGCAGAGGTTTTTCCGCCAGCACATCAGGGTGATCGGCCGGCAGGTGCAAGCCCATGTCGAAGGTTTCCTTCAGGTCGCTGGGCTTGGTCGGGTCCAGTTGTTCGGTGGCGACGGCGCCGTAGCCACGATGATGGCGGGTCTGGGTGATGTCGATCTTGAGTTTTTCGTCGACGGGCAGGGCGAAGAAGCGTTGGGCGTTGTCCAGTACCTCGGCGATGCGCGCCGGGCTGATGGGGTGGCCCTTGATGTAGAAAAAGCCCCACTGGCGGCAGGCGTTGTCGATCTGCTCGGCGACGGTTTGCCAGGCGCTGGGCTCATCGCCGTAGAGAGGGCTGATGTCGATGATGGGCAGGCTGTTCATGCGGCTTTCCTGACTTAAGAATGAAGATCCCTGTGGGAGCGAGCCTGCTCGCGATAGCGATCTGTCAGTCAACATGCCTGTTGAATGTCGGTCCGCTATCGCGAGCAGGCTCGCTCCCACATTGGATCATGTGTTGAGGCCGGGATTATTTCGGAATCTCAGCCTTCATGCCTTCGACGTAATAGTTCATCGAAGCCAGTTCCGCGTTGGTGGCGCTCACGCCTGCGGGGATTTTCTCGACGCCGGCCTGATCCTTGATCGGCCCGGTGAACGGGTGGAAGGTGCCGCTCTCGATGTCGGCGATGATCTGCTCGGCCTCGCTCTTGACCGCTGCGGGCACCAGGTCGCTGATCGGCAGTTTTACCGTGCCTTCCTTCAGGCCGCCCCAGTAATCCTGAGACTTCCAGCTGTGGTCGAGCACGCTCTGGGTCGCCTGGATGTAATGCGGGCCCCAGTCGTTGACGATGGACGTCAGCACCGCCTTGGGACCGAAGTGGGCCATGTCCGAAGCGTAGCCGACCGCATAGACGCCGCGCCGCTCGGCGGCCTGGATCGGTGCCGGGCTGTCAGTGTGCTGGAACACCACATCCACGCCCTGGTCGATCAGCGCGTTGGCGGCGTCGGCTTCCTTGCCCGGGTCGAACCAGGAATTGACCCACACCACTTTGATCTCGCTGCCGGGGTTGTATTTGTTCAAGGCCAGTTGGATGGCGTTGATGTCGCGAATGACTTCCGGGATCGGGAAGGAAGCGACGTAGCCGATCTTCTTGGTCTTGGTCATCTTGGCCGCGAGGAAGCCGCCGACGTAGCGGCCCTCGTAAGTGCGAGCCAGGTAGGTGCCCAGGTTCTTGTCCTGTTTGTAGCCAGTGGCGTGTTCGAAGATCACTTTTGGAAATTGCTTGGCGACTTTGAGCGTCGGGTTCATGTAGCCGAAGGATGTGGTGAAGATCAGGTCATAGTTGTCCTTGGCCATGTTGCGGATCACCCGTTCGGCGTCGGCGCCTTCCGGCACGTTTTCCACGTAGTTGGTGGTGATCTGCTCGCCGAACTTCGCCGCCAGCTCCTTGCGCCCTTGTTCATGCTGATAGGTCCAGCCGTGGTCGCCGATCGGGCCGATGTAGACGAAGCCGACCTTCAGCGGGTCGGCGGCACTGGCACTCAAGCCGGCGCTCAGGCCGACGGCTGCGATGACGGCGCAAAGCAACTTCTTCAAGGGGCGTTTGTGCATGAACTCGAACTCCGTGTTGTTGTGAGGTTGGCTGTACGGCTTCAATGCAAAATGCTGACCAATAGGACAACAAAATCTGTGATCTTTTCGAGGCGGCCATCGCGAGCAAGCTCGCTCCCACAAGGACAACGCAATACCTGTGGGAGCGAGCTTGCTCGCGATGAGGTCCTTGAGATCGATAAAGGTGCACCTGCCACCCACTCGCCACTCCCTGGTGCGTCACTTCGCCCGAACGTTCGCCGCCCCCTACAGTCAGTAGCTCATGACCCCGCCCACGGTGATAGGCCCGCGATGCTCACTCTGCTCAAGCAAGAAAAACTGCTGTTGCTGGCGCTGATCGCCGCATTGGTCGCCTACCCGCTGGAACACTGGCTACTGGGCAGCGGGCAGATAGTCGCGCTGCTTGGTGGTTTGGTCCTGATCGGCTTCATCGTCGCGGCCTCCATGCGCGTGGCCCATCACGCCGAACTGCTCGCGGAAAAAGTTGGTGATCCTTACGGCACCATGATCCTGACCTTGTCGGCGGTACTGGTCGAAGTGGTAATCCTGGCGATCATGATGAGTAACGAAGCGTCGCCGACCCTGGTGCGGGACACGATCTACTCGGCGGTGATGCTCGACATCAACGGCATTCTCGGGCTCGCGGCGCTGATGGGCGGGATCAAGCATGGCGAACAGGCTTACAACGACGATTCGGCGCGTACCTACAGCGTGATGATCCTCACCGCCATGGGCGTATCGATGGTGGTGCCAGAGTTCATTCCCCGCGAGAGCTGGAAAATGTATTCGGCATTTACCATCGGCGCGATGATCGTGTTGTACACCCTGTTCCTACGCATGCAGGTCGGGCCTCACAGTTATTTTTTCAGCTACAGCTACCCTGAGAAACGCCGCAAGAAAGACCCAGTGGAAAACGAGCCGAAACCCATCAGCCTGACATTCTCCATCAGTGCGCTGGTGTTTGGCGTGGTGGTGATCGGTGCGCTGGCCGAAGTCATGTCCAAGGCCATCGACCTGGGCCTGGAAGGCTCGGGGGCGCCGCCGGTGGTCACGGCGATCCTGGTGGCGGCTATCTCTGCGGCACCGGAAATCCTCACCGCCCTGCGCGCTGCCCTGGCAAACCGCATGCAATCGGTGGTGAATATCGCGCTGGGCGCTTCGCTATCGACCGTGATCCTCACAGTGCCGGTGATGGAAGCCATGGCGCTCTATACCGGCCAACCGTTCCAGATGGCCATGACCCCGGTGCAGACGGTGATGATCTTCATCACCTTGATCGTCAGCGCGATCAATCTCAACGATGGCGAAACCAACGCCATCGAAGGCATGACTCACTTTGTGCTGTTTTCGACGTTTATCATGTTGTCGTTGCTGGGACTCTAGGCCCAACACAATCCCCACTGTGGGAGCGAGCGTGCTCGCGATAGCGGTCTGACATTTAACGTCAATGTTGACTGGTTTGGCGTCATCGCGAGCACGCTCGCTCCCACAGGGGATTTGGGGGCGGTCAGATGCCGGCGATCAATTCCCGTGCCGCCTGGCTGTGATCAGCGATCAACCCCTTCAGGTCCAAGCCTTCGACCTGCCCGTCGATCACCCGCCATTGCCCGCCGACCATCACCCGATCGGCCCGGTCCGCGCCGCACAGCAGCAGGGCCGAGATCGGATCATGGCTGCCGGAGAACCGCAGCTCATCGAGCTTGAACAGCGCCAGGTCCGCTTGCTTGCCCACCGCCAATTCGCCGATATCGCTGCGCCCGAGCAGTTGCGCCGACCCCCGGGTCGCCCAGCCCAGCACGCGTTCCGGGGTAATTGCTTGCGCGCCATAACGCAGGCGCTGGATGTACAGCGCCTGGCGGGTTTCAAGGATCATGTTCGAGGCGTCATTGGAGGCCGAGCCGTCCACCCCCAGGCCCAGTGGAGCACCGGCGGCGGTCAGTTCCAGGGTCGGGCAAATGCCCGAGGCCAGGCGCATGTTGGAACTCGGGCAATGGCAGATGCCAGTGCCGGCGGCGCCGAGACGGGAGATTTCGTCAGGGTTGAAATGAATGCCGTGGGCCAGCCAGGTGCGCGGGCCGAGCCAGCCGACGCTGTCCAGGTAGTCCACGGTGCGCAGGCCGAAGCGTTGCAGGCAGAAGTTTTCTTCATCAAGGGTTTCGGCCAGGTGTGTGTGCAGGCGTACGTCGAGCTTTTCCGCCAGCTCGGCGCTGGCACGCATGATCTCGGGCGTGACTGAAAATGGCGAGCAGGGTGCCAGGGCAATCTGGATCTGCGCGCCGTCGCCGCGTTCGTGGTACTGGGTGATCAAACGCTGGCTGTCGTCGAGAATCACCTGGCCCTGCTGCACGGTCTGCTGCGGCGGCAAGCCCCCGTCGTCCTCGCCCAGGCTCATGGAACCGCGGGTCAGCATCGCGCGCACTCCCAGCTCACGAACACTTTGCACCTGCACGTCGATGGCATTTTCCAGGCCTTCGGGAAACAGGTAGTGATGATCGGCCGCCGTGGTGCAACCGGAAAGCAGCAGCTCAGCGAGTGCCACTTTGCTCGCCAGGGCAAGTTTTTCCGGGGTCAGTCGCGCCCATACCGGGTAGAGGGTTTTCAACCACGGAAACAGCGGCTGGTTCACCACCGGTGCCCAGGCGCGCGTCAGGGTTTGATAGAAGTGATGATGGGTGTTGATCAGCCCCGGCAGGATCACGTGCTCGCGAGCATCGAAAATGTTGTCACATGGTTGGGCCGGTTGCTGGCCGGCACTCAGCAGCTCGACGATCACACCGTCCTGCAGGACGAGGCCGCCACGGGCATCGAGGTCGTTGGCAGTGAAAATGGCGAGGGGATTTTTTAACCAGGTACGGGTCGCAGGCATGGTGGCCGGCTCCTCTGAAAGTGGGTTCAGGTTAGCCAGCTCAGTGATGCCCTGTCTGCTGATCCAGGGTCGCCGGTGGGGACAGGCGAGGTACGGAGTTTACTCAGGATGTCGGACACATTTCCAGTGCCTAACGGAGATCCAAATGTGGGAGCGAGCTTGCTCGCGATTGCGGCCTTACATTCAACATTGATGTCGACTGACCCGCCGCTATCGCGAGCAAGCTCGCTCCCACAGGATCATCGGTGTCCCACAGGGTATCGGGGTGTTTACCAGGGAATCGTCTCGCCCCTGTAGTTGACGAAATGATGCCCGCCCTTGCCGGCGAAGGCATTGACCTGGTCAATCAACCCGCGGGTACTGGTCTCGACATCGATGTCCGCCCCTTCACCGCCCATGTCGGTTTTCACCCAACCTGGGTGCAGCGATAGCACGGTCAATGCCTGCTCGCCCAACTGGCTGACAAAGCTGTTGGTCATGGAGTTGAGCGCCGCCTTGCTGGCCTTGTATAGCGCCAGTTCCGGGGCGTCGGGCATGGTCACGCTGCCCAGCACCGAGCTCATGAATGCCAGCACGCCGCTGCCGTCGCGGATCTGGCCGACGAAACGCTGGGCCAGGTTGATCGGCGCCACGGCGTTGGTGAAGAACAACTGGCCAACTTCGGCCAGCGTCGCGCCGCCGGGGCTCTGGTTGTCCGGGCCTTTGACGCCGGCATTGACGAACAGCAGGTCGAAGGTTTCACCCTTGAGCTGTTGGCTCAGGGCGATGACGGCTTGCTGGTCGTCCATGTCGAGCTTTTCGATCCGCACCGGGCCCAGAGCCTTCAACGCCTCTGCGTTCTGCGGGTTGCGCACGGTAGCGGTCACGTTCCAGCCATCGCTGAGCAGGGTCTTCACCAGACCGAGGCCTAAGCCCCGGGAGGCGCCGATGATCAATGCGTTTTTTGCCGAATTCATGAAGGCATCCTTGAGTGAAAGGTCACGGATTTAATGGACAACGTTGCCCGAGCCGTTGTTTCAGCTCGTGACGCAACGCGTCGAGTTCGGTTATGCGGGTTTCGATCAGGTTCAGCTTGTCTTGCAGCAATTGCGCTACGGCGCAGTCAGGGTCCTGCGCCTGCCACAGGGCGGCGACGCTGTTGCCGATTTCGCTCAGGGTAAAGCCCAGGCGCTGGGCCGTCTTGATGTAGAGCACCAGTTGCACCATATCGGCGGGGTAGTGGCGATAGCCATTGGCGCTGCGCTGCGCCGCGATCAGGCCGCGCTGTTCGTAGAAGCGCAGCGTGTCACGACTGACGGCGCAGGCTTGAGCGAGTTCACCGATGCGCATGGAGGGTCTCCAGAGGGCTTGACCTTGGAGCATACCCCAGGCTTTAGCCTCTTTGCTTCCCAATTATCTGGAGCAAAGTGTATGTGGACTTTGATGCAATATCGCCGGGTGGTGCGCGGCAGCGCCTGGTACGACCTTATCGTGTCGGCCGTGCTGGCCACGCCGTGGAGCTTTGCGGCGTTGCATAGTGTGTTGACGAGCATGGCTCAGCTATTTGACCTGCCTGGAGAACTGCCGCCGTTTGCGCCGGCGCATCTGCTGATGGTGAATCTGCTGGGCTCGATTGTCTGCGTGTGGTCGGTGCTGCGGATTCGGGATCCGCAGCCGCTGTATGGGCGTTATGACGCGGTGGGGCGGTTTTTGTTTTCGACCTGGATGCTGTATGCATTGCTTCATGGGGCCAATGCGGTGTTGTGGGTTTTCCTGTTTCTCGAGTTGGCGTGGGGCTTGGTTCAGGTATTGCCTGTTCGGGCCTCATCGCGAGCAGGCTCGCTCCCACAAGGAGAGATGGGGCGAGCCTGAATTGACGGTTCACCTCGATCAAATGTGGGAGCGAGCCTGCTCGCGATAGGCGCGCCGCGGTCTGCCTCAGTGCCCTGCCTGCCAAGGCTGCCCTAGCGACACCGGCGCATACAGCCGGGTACGCACGGCATCCCGGGACAGCAACACCAGCACCACGATGGTCGCGACATACGGCAGCATCGCCAGCAAGCTCGATGGAATCGCCAGCCCCAACCCCTGGGCCACCAGGTGCAGGATGCTGGCGAGACCGAACAGGTAGGCGCCCAGCAGAAGGCGCCACACTCGCCAACTGGCGAACACCACCAGCGCCAGGGCGATCCAACCGCGCCCGGCGCTCATGTTCTCGGCCCACATCGGCGTATAGGCCAACGACAGGTAGGCGCCGGCCAACCCGGCCATGGCGCCGCCGAACAGCACCGCCAGGGTTCGCACCCGCAACACCGGCAGGCCCATGGCGCTGGCAGCATCGGGATTCTCGCCGACGGCCTGGATGATTAACCCCGTGCGACTTTTCACGATAACCCAGGCCACCAGGGCAAACAGCGCGAAGGACAGGTAAACCAGTAGATCCTGGGCAAACAGCATCCGCCCGATCAACGGGATGTCACTCAGGTAGGGAATAGCCAAAGGCTCGAAGCCCGCCAGCGGCTTGCCGACCCAGGCCGCGCCGACAAAGCTCGACAGGCCCACACCGAAAATCGTCAGGGCCAACCCGGTGGCCACTTGATTGGCGTTGAACACCAGCGCCACCAAGGCGAACAGCGCCGACAACAGCATCCCGGCGGCCATCGCCAGCAGTACGCCGAGCCACAGGTTGCCGCTGTTGAACGCGACGATAAAACCGATCACCGCGCCGAACAGCATCATGCCTTCCTGGCCCAGGTTGAGGACGCCGCTTTTTTCGCAGACCAATTCTCCCAAGGCCACCAGCAACAACGGCGTGCCGCAGCGGACCATGGCGTAGAAGATATTGCTCAACAGGTCGATATCCATCACAGCGCTCCTGCCTGTACGGCGGTGGTCTGGGTGCGCCGGGCCCAGCGCAGATTCAGGCGTGGTCGGTACAGGATCAGCACGTCGCAGGCCAACAGGAAAAACAGCATCATCCCCTGGAACAGTTGGGTGATCGCCTGGGGCAGGTTGAGCGACATTTGCGCGCTCTCGCCACCGATGTACAGCAACGCCATCAGCAGGCTGGAGAACAGAATACCGATGGGATTGAGTCGCCCCAGAAAGGCCACGGTAATCGCCGCATAGCCGTAGCCCGGCGACACTTGCGGCACCAGTTGACCGATCGGCCCGGTTACTTCGCAGACGCCGGCCAGTCCGGCCAGTGCACCGCTGATCAACAGCGCCAGCCACACCAGCGGCTTCTGGCGAAAACCGGCGAAACCGGCGGCGCGTGCGTCCAGGCCTAGCACCTTGATCTGAAAGCCGACAAAACTTTTCTGCAGCAAGACCCACACAGCCACCAGCGCCAGCAGGGCGAAATACAACCCGGCATGGACCCGGCCATCCTCCAGCAGCAACGGCAGGCGACTGGCGTCGCCGAACATCGCCGACTCCGGAAAGTTGAACCCCGCCGGGTCTTTCAACGGCCCGTGAACGCAAAACAGCAGCAGGTTCAGCGCGATGTAATTGAGCATGATGCTGGTCAGGATTTCATTGGCATTGAAGCGCGTGCGCAGCCACGCCGTCAGCCCGGCCCAAGCCGCGCCGGCCAGGGTGCCGGTCAGCAGGATCAATACCAGTGCCCAGCGACTTTGCATGCCGATGATGTTCACTGCCAAGGCACTGCCGGCCAGGGCGCCCAGCAGCAGTTGGCCTTCGGCGCCGATGTTCCAGATGCGCGCCTGATACGCCACTGCCAAGCCGAGAGCACACAGCAGGATCGGCAAGGTCTTGACCAGCCACTCGGACACGCCGTACAGGTCACTGATCGGCGCGACCAACAAGGTGTACAAGGTTTGCAATGGGTCATGCCCCAGGGCGATGAACAGCAGCGAGCCACTGCCCAGGGTCAACACGGCGGCCAGCAACGGTGAACACCAGAGCATCAGGCGTGATTGCTGGCCGCGAGGTTCGAGAGAAAGCAGCATGTAAAACTCCGTTAAACCGGCGCGGGGGCAGGGGATTGGGGGGCGTCGAACTGACCGGCCATCCAACCGCCGACGTCGCTGAGCCGAGTCTCGACCGTAGGGCGCAAGGTCGACAGACGCCCGCCGCACAAGGCGCCAAGGCGGTCGCTGATCTGGAATAGCTCGTCGAGGTCTTCGGAGATCACCAGAATCGCCGCGCCGGCATCGCGCAGGGCAATCAGCGCGCGATGAATGGTCGCCGCCGCGCCGACGTCCACACCCCAGGTCGGGTGAGCGGCCACCAGCAGTTTGGGTTGTTGAAGAATTTCTCGGCCGAGAATGAATTTCTGCAAGTTGCCCCCCGAAAGGCTGCGTGCTGGAGTTTTGGTGTCGGGAGTCTTCACGCCAAAGCGGCGGATGATTTCCTCGGCCAGGCGTTCGACCCTGTTTCGTCTAATCAGGCCATGGCTGACCAGCCCCTGCTGAAATGCACTGAGCAAGGCGTTATCCGCCAGGCTCAGTTGCGGCACTGCGCCGTGGCCCAGGCGTTCGGCCGGGACAAACGCCAGGCCGAGGCGGCGACGGGCATCGGGGCGCAAATGCGCCACGGGTTGCCCGTCGAATCGGATTGTTTCGCCTTGCTGGCGAGGAAGCGGCGTTTCTCCGCTGAGCAACGCCAGCCACTCGTCCTGACCGTTACCTGCCACCCCAGCAATACCAACGATTTCGCCGCTGCGCACCTCCAGGTCGATGTCGCGCAAGGAACAGCCGAACGGGTCCGGGTTGTGCCAGGACAGCTTGTTGATCTGTAGAAAGGCGTTGTCTGCGTTGACCTTGGGGTAGTCCGCGATCAGCCCGGCCGCCTCGCCAACCATCAACTGCGCCAGTTCCCGGTCCGAGCATTGCGCCGGTGCGCAATGCCCCGCCACCCGTCCGCTGCGCAGCACCGTGGCGCTGTGGCACAACGCCCGCACCTCACCCAGCTTGTGGCTGATAAACAAAATACTGCAGCCCTCGCTCGCCAGTCGGCGCAGGGTCACGAACAGTTCTTCGGCTTCCTGGGGGGTGAGCACCGAGGTCGGTTCATCAAGAATCAGCAAGCGAATGTCCTGCATCAAACAGCGAATGATCTCCACCCTTTGTCGCTCGCCAATCGACAGGCTGTGGACCAGTCGTTGCGGCTCCAGCGCCATGCCATAGCGCCGGGAGACTTCGCGGATCCTGGGTTCCAGTTGCGCCGGTGTACCGGCTGATGCACCCATGGCCAGGGCGATGTTTTGAGCCACGGTGAGGGTTTCGAACAGTGAAAAATGCTGGAACACCATACCGATCCCCAGGCTGCGGGCCTGGGCCGGGTTGCTCAGGGTGACCCGCTGGCCCTGCCAGATCACTTCACCTGAATCGGCATGGGTAACGCCGTAGATAATCTTCATCAGGGTGCTTTTACCCGCGCCATTTTCGCCAAGCAGGGCATGGATTTCGCCGGGCTGAATGCTCAGGTCGATGGCATCGTTGGCCAGGCAACCTGGGTAGCGTTTGCTGATCTTGCGCAATTGCAGGCGTGGTATGGAGTCAGGGTCGGACATGACAGGCTCGGGTCGATGGGCATGAATGCCTGTGGATAAAGCAATTTCCTGGCCATCAGGTCAGGAAATTGCCGTGACCCCGGGGCTCAGGCCTCCAGCGCGTTACCGTTCGGGATTCATGGACATCATTTGGCACTGTATTGGGGCATATGGATTGCAGTGAGCCCGGTTTTGCCCGCTAACAGGTGGTTAAAAAATGAGCAAGCGCGTGCAAGCCATGCCCTCCTTGGGGTCGGGGGAGCCATGAACGGGTTATCCACAGGTTGCTCCACAGTTATTGTGCGCAAGCCAGACGCTTGGGCATAAGCACTGGGGGGCTTTCTTCTAAAGGTGATAAACCGATGCAAGCATCTGTTTTACTGAAAGAATTGTTAGCTGGACGAGACTTTGAATAAAAAATGAGCAACCTCCTCAAACCCGCATGACAGAAGGGTTACAGAGGGGTGTGCTCAGGTTATCCACAGCTGGGTGCACAGTGGATGTGGGCAAGTTGAACGACTGTGAGGTGCCCTGAAAAGTCGCAGGCATTCAATCGCAGCGTGTTAACAGAATCCGTCCACGGCTCAGGTCGGCGAGGTGTTTTTGCAGTGTCTGGATTTGCGCCTCACCTACGGCGAGCTGCAGTTCCACGCCATTGGCCGTAAAGCGTTCTTCATTCAGCAGCCCGCCGCATTCGGCCACTCGCAGCTTCACCAGGGGCAGTTGCGCGAACTCGCAGCTGCAATGCAGCGTCACGCGACTGATCAGGGCGATTTTCTCGGCGTTCTGCAGGCATTTGTTCGCCCCGCCGCCGTATGCACGGGCCAGTCCGCCCGTGCCCAACTGAATCCCGCCATACCAGCGGATCACCAACACCACGACCTGGTCACAATCCTGGGCTTCGATGGCCGCCAGGATCGGCCGCCCTGCGGTACCACCTGGCTCGCCATCGTCATTGCTGCGGTATTGGTCGCCAAGTTTCCAGGCCCAGCAATTGTGTGAAGCGTTCAAGTCGCTGTGCTGTTCGATAAAGGCCTGGGCATCGGCGGGGCGGGTGATGGGGGCGGCGTAAGTGATGAAGCGGCTTTTGCGAATCTCTTCGCGGTATTCGCAAAAGCCGGCAAGGGTGAAGGGCATGGGTACCTTAGAGTGCAGGTTTCAGGCCGCAGCCCTTGAGAATGATGCGGATCAGGTTGTCGCCGGCATCGAGCATGTCTTGTTTGGTCAACTTGCTGCGACCGGTCACGCGGCAGATCTGGGTGGCGAAGTCGGCGTAATGCTGGGTGCTGCCCCACAACAGGAAGATGAGGTTCACCGGATCGACCGGGTCCATCTTGCCGGCGTCGATCCAGGCTTGGAACACGGCGGCACGACCGTTGAACCAGGCGCGATAATCCTGGTTGAAATACTCGGTCAGGCATTCGCCACCGCTGATCACCTCCATGGCAAACAGGCGAGATGCCTGGGGCTGGCGCCGGGAGAACTCCATCTTGGCGCGGATGTAGCGGGTCAAGGCTTCGGCTGGATCGTCCTCGGCGGTGAGGGTATTGAAGGTGCTGTCCCACAATTCGATGATGTTGCTCAGCACCGCGACGTACAACCCGAGTTTATTGGTGAAGTAATAATGCAGGTTCGCCTTGGGCAGTCCGGCCTTCAGGGCGATGGTGTTCATGCTGGTGCCTTTGAATCCGTGACGGGCGAATTCATCTTCGGCGGCCTTGAGGATGGTCTCTTCGTTCTTCTGACGAATGCGACTGGTGGGCTTGCCACCGTGGGCAGGGACTTCAAAGGTCATGGACGTTTCCGGGGCTGGGGCTGTTGGGGGCAAGCAACTGCGTTGATAGCGCACCGGCGGCGATCCGACAAGTGCCATCACACTAAAAGCCTTTCGCTGATGGTCAGACCAACCCCACAAAGGGTATTAGCGAGTCGCCGCCAGGCTCTCGAGAAAACTCTCCAGCACCAGATGCGGACGGCGCCCTTTGCGCGTAACCGACGCCAGGCTCAGGTCGTAGAAACGCACGGTGGGTTTTAGCGCACGCAACCGGCCTTGCTGGATCCAGAGGTTGGCGTAATGATCCGGCAAGTAACCGATGTAGCGCCCGGTAAGAATCAGGAACGCCATGCCTTCGCGGTCCGATGCACTGGCGGTGCAATTGAGCGCCTGGTAATGGGCCTGTATTTCGGCCGGTAGGCGGAAGGTCGGCGCGATAGCGTCCTGGCTATTGAGACGCGCGTCGTCGAGTTGCTGGTCATCCACATAAAACAACGGATGCCCGACCGCGCAATAGAGCAACGACCGTTCGCTGTACAACGGTTGATACTCCAGGCCGGACAGCGCACTGGCCTGCGGCACCACGCCGACATGCAAGCGCCCATCGAGCACGCCTTGCTCGACTTCGTTGGGGGCGATCATGCGAATCTGGATCTGCACGTCGGGCCCACGTTCCTTCAGCTGAGCCAAGGCGTGGGTGATGCGCATGTGGGGCAGGGTGACCAGATTGTCGGTCAGGCCGATGATCAACTCGCCGCGCAAATGCTGGTGCAGGCCGTTGACCTCGGTGCGAAAGCTTTCCAGCGCACTCAACAATTGCAACGCCGATTGATAAACCTCGCGGCCTTCCTCGGTCAACGAAAACCCTGCGCGTCCACGCTGGCACAGACGCAGGCCAAGGCGTTGTTCAAGGTCGCTCATTTGCTGGCTGATGGCCGACCGACCGATGCCGAGCACCGTTTCGGCCGCGGAGAATCCGCCGCATTCCACCACGCTGCGGAAAATGCGCAGCAAGCGGATATCGAAGTCGCTGACCTGGGCCAGCGGATCGGGACGACGAACGCTCATAGTTTAGTGATCCACTGACTGAAGGTTAGAAAAGTTGGATTTCACCGACTTTATCGCCGTGGCAACTTAGTCGCAAGAACACCTTTCGATCCCCTGTCGCTTATGCCCTGCGAGGTTTTGTCGATGAACATGCCCGAACACGCTGCCGGTTCTCTGGCCAGCCAGCTCAAGCTCGATGCCCACTGGATGCCTTACACCGCCAACCGCAATTTCCAGCGCGATCCGCGTTTGATCGTCGCCGCCGAAGGCAGTTGGCTGCAGGATGACAAGGGGCGCAAGGTCTATGACTCGCTGTCGGGCCTGTGGACATGCGGCGCCGGGCACACCCGTAAGGAAATCCAGGAGGCGGTCGCCAAGCAGTTGGGCACCCTCGATTACTCGCCGGGCTTCCAATACGGTCATCCGTTGTCGTTCCAACTGGCGGAAAAAATCACCAGCCTGACCCCGGGCAATCTCAATCATGTGTTCTTCACCGACTCGGGCTCCGAGTGCGCCGATACCGCGGTGAAAATGGTCCGCGCCTACTGGCGTCTCAAAGGCCAGGCGACCAAGACCAAGATGATCGGCCGTGCCCGTGGCTATCACGGCGTGAACATTGCCGGGACCAGCCTTGGTGGCGTCAACGGTAATCGCAAGCTGTTCGGCCAGGCGATGATGGATGTCGACCATTTGCCTCATACCTTGCTGGCGAGCAATGCGTATTCCCGGGGCATGCCGAAGGAGGGTGGCATCGCCTTGGCCGATGAGCTGTTGAAGCTGATCGAACTGCACGATGCCTCCAACATCGCTGCAGTATTCGTCGAGCCAATGGCCGGGTCGGCGGGCGTGCTGGTGCCGCCTGAGGGCTACCTCAAGCGCCTGCGGGAAATCTGCGACCAGCACAGTATTCTGCTGGTGTTCGATGAAGTGATCACCGGTTTCGGTCGCACCGGTTCGATGTTCGGCGCCGATAGTTTTGGCGTGACCCCGGATCTGATGTGCATTGCCAAGCAAGTCACCAATGGCGCGATCCCCATGGGCGCGGTGATTGCCAGCTCGGAGATCTATCAGACCTTCATGAATCAGCCGACCCCCGAGTACGCGGTGGAATTCCCCCATGGCTACACCTACTCGGCGCACCCGGTGGCCTGTGCGGCAGGCTTGGCGGCATTGGACCTGTTGCAAAAGGAAAACCTGGTGCAGAGCGTGGCCGAGGTCGCCCCGCACTTCGAGAATGCCTTGCACGGTTTGAAGGGCTCGAAGAACGTCATCGACATTCGCAACTATGGCCTGGCCGGAGCGATCCAGATCGCGCCGCGCGATGGCGACGCGATCGTACGCCCGTTCGAGGCAGGAATGGCGCTCTGGAAAGCTGGGTTCTATGTGCGGTTCGGCGGCGACACCCTGCAGTTCGGGCCAACGTTCAACAGCAAGCCGCAGGACCTGGATCGTCTGTTTGACGCAGTGGGCGAAGTGCTGAACAAGCTCGACTGACGCGTCCTTCTATATAGCTTTCATAACGGGCGTCCGATGACGGGCGCCTGTGGATAAATTCTGGAGTCCCCATGAGCCTCATTCCGCATTTGATCAATGGCGAACTGTT
>NZ_CP072913.1:6552500-6707950 GCF_017968885.1 Pseudomonas sp. Tri1
AAAACGCGTTTCGCGGCACCGGAGTGTTCCTGCTCGGCGCCGTGTTCGAGCGCTTCCTGGCACGCTACGTGTCGATCAACAGTTTTACCGAGACGGTGATCCGTACCACCGAACGCGGCGAGATCATGCGATGGAAAGCCAAGCCCGGACGTCGTCCGACCCTGTGAGTACCCTGGACGCGATGCACCAGGAACCCTGGGAATACGACTTCTTCCAGGCGTTGCGGCGCATCGAGTGCGAATCCCCCGAGTTGCCGCGCCTGGGCCATTCCCTGCGCCTGGCCGATGACCCGCTGCGTCTGGGGCAACAGGCCGAATGCACCTTTGCCCCGGCCACCCTGGCCTCGGTGCAACCGGGCCTCGACGGCGCGCCGGCACGCCTGGAGCAATTCTTCTTCGGCCTCGGCGGCCCCAACGGCCCGATGCCGCTGCACATCACCGAGTATGTGCGCGAACGCCAGCGCAACAACGCCGACAGCACCAGCAAACGCTTTTTCGATGTCTTCCACCATCGCCTGCTCAGCCTGTTCTACCGGGCCTGGGCCGAAGCGCGGCCGACGGTCAGCCACGACCGCCCGGACGATGACTACTGGTCGGCGCGCCTGGCCGCCCTCAGTGGCCGCGGCATGCCGAGCCTGCTCAATCAGGGGCTGATCCCCGACACGGCAAAGCTGCATTACAGCGGCCACCTGGCGGCGCAAACCCGCTACCCGGACGGCTTGAAGGCGATTCTCAGCGAGTACTTCGGCCTGCCGGTGGAAATCGAAGAGTATGTCGGCCAATGGCTGGAACTGCCGGAGCGCAGCCGCGTCGGTGTCAGCGCCCATCAGTTGGGCACGGACTTCTGCCTGGGTCGCTACGTGTGGGATCGCCAGCACAAATTCCGCATTCGCCTGGGCCCGCTCAAGCTCGTTGACTACATGGGCATGCTGCCCGGCAGCCAACCGTTCAACGAGCTGGTGGCGTGGGTCGCCGAATACCTGGGCCATGAACTGGACTGGGACCTGAACCTGGTCCTGGAGCAGCCCGAAGTCCCGGCACTACAACTCAACGGTCGTTTCCGCCTGGGTTTCAACACCTGGCTGGGACGTCCCGAAACAGATGCCAACGATCTAATACTGGCCCGGCATTACGCCGAACAGGCCAACACCTCACAGACCTCAAGGAGCCATGAGCATGGGTGAAATCAGTCGCGCCGCGTTGTTCGGCAAACTCAACAGCGTGGCCTACAAAGCCATCGAAGCCGCCACCGTCTTCTGCAAGTTGCGCGGTAACCCTTACGTGGAACTGGCCCACTGGTTTCACCAGTTACTGCAACTGCAGGACTCGGACCTGCACCGCATCATCCGCCAGTTCAACATCGAGCCGGCACGCCTGGCCCGTGACCTGACCGAAGCGCTGGACCGTTTGCCTCGGGGTTCGACCTCCATCACCGATTTGTCGTCCCACGTGGAAGAAGCCGTGGAACGCGGCTGGGTCTACGGTAGCCTGATGTTCGGCGAAAGCCAGGTGCGCACCGGTTACCTGGTGCTGGGCATTCTCAAGACCCCGAGCCTGCGCCATGCGCTGCTGGGCCTGTCGTCGGAGTTCGACAAGGTCAAGGTCGAAGCCCTGAGCGAGCGCTTTGACGAATACGTCGGCGACTCGCCGGAAAACGCCCTGACCGCCAGCGACGGCTTCAATGCTGGTGCCGTGCCTGGCGAAGCCAGCGGTGCCATGGCCCCTAGCGCCATGGGCAAGCAGGAAGCCCTCAAGCGCTTCACCGTCGACCTCACCGAACAAGCCCGCAGCGGCAAGCTCGACCCGATCGTCGGCCGCGACGAAGAGATCCGCCAACTGGTGGACATCCTCATGCGTCGCCGGCAGAACAACCCGATCCTCACCGGTGAAGCCGGTGTGGGCAAGACCGCCGTGGTCGAAGGCTTTGCCCTGCGCATCGTTGCCGGTGACGTACCACCGGCCCTCAAGGACGTGGAACTGCGCAGCCTCGACGTTGGCCTGTTGCAGGCCGGCGCGAGCATGAAAGGCGAGTTCGAACAACGCCTGCGCCAGGTCATCGAAGACGTCCAGGCCTCGCCCAAACCGATCATCCTGTTCATCGACGAAGCCCACACCCTGGTCGGTGCCGGTGGCGCCGCCGGTACCGGTGACGCGGCCAACCTGCTCAAACCAGCCCTGGCTCGCGGCACCTTGCGCACCGTGGCCGCCACCACCTGGGCCGAGTACAAGAAGCACATCGAAAAAGACCCGGCCCTGACCCGTCGTTTCCAAGTGGTGCAAGTGGCCGAACCGTCGGAAGACAAGGCACTGCTGATGATGCGCGGCGTGGCCTCGACCATGGAAAAACACCATCAGGTGCAGATCCTCGACGAAGCTCTGGAGGCCTCGGTCAAGTTGTCCCATCGCTACATTCCTGCGCGCCAACTGCCGGACAAATCCGTGAGCCTGCTGGACACCGCGTGCGCCCGCGTCGCCATCAGCCTGCACGCCGTGCCGGCCGAAGTGGACGACAGCCGTCGGCGCATCGAAGCGCTGGAAACCGAGCTGCAAATCATCGCCCGTGAGCACGCGATTGGCGTGGTCATCGGCACTCGCCAGACCCACAGCGAGAACCTGCTGAGCGCCGAGCGCGAACGCCTGGCCGAGCTGGAAAGCCGCTGGGCCGAAGAGAAAACCCTGGTGGACGAACTGCTCGCCACCCGCGCCACCCTGCGCGAGCGCGTCGGCGTGGTGGACAGCGAGGATGGCAGCGAGACCAGCCACGAACTGCGCGAGAAGCTGGTGGACCTGCAACAGCGCCTGACCGCCCTGCAAGGTGAAAACCCGCTGATCCTGCCGACCGTGGATTACCAGGCCGTGGCCTCGGTGGTCGCCGACTGGACCGGTATCCCGGTGGGCCGCATGGCCCGCAACGAACTGGAAACCGTGCTCAACCTCGACCAGCACCTGAAAAAACGCATCATCGGCCAGGACCACGCCCTGCAGATGATCGCCAAGCGCATCCAGACCTCCCGCGCTGGCCTGGACAACCCAAGCAAGCCGATTGGCGTGTTCATGCTCGCCGGCACCTCCGGCGTGGGCAAGACCGAAACCGCCCTGGCCCTGGCCGAAGCCATGTACGGCGGCGAGCAGAACGTCATCACCATCAACATGAGCGAGTTCCAGGAAGCCCACACCGTGTCCACCCTCAAGGGCGCGCCACCGGGCTACATCGGCTACGGCGAAGGCGGCGTGTTGACCGAAGCCGTGCGGCGCAAACCGTACAGCGTGGTGCTGCTGGACGAGGTGGAAAAAGCCCACCCGGACGTGCATGAGATCTTCTTCCAGGTGTTCGACAAAGGCGTGATGGAAGACGGCGAAGGCCGGGTGATCGACTTCAAGAACACCTTGATCCTGCTGACCACCAACGCCGGCACCGAGTTGATTGCCGACGTCTGCAAAGACCCGCAGAACGTGCCCGAGCCGGAAGACATCGCCAAAGCCCTGCGCCAGCCGCTGCTGGAGATTTTCCCGCCGGCCCTGCTCGGCCGCCTGGTGACGATTCCGTACTACCCGCTCAGCGACGAGATGCTCAAGGCCATCACCCGCCTGCAACTCAACCGCATCAAGAAGCGCGTGGAAAGCACCCACAAAGTGGCCTTCGACTACGACGACGCGGTGATCGACCTGATCGTCTCGCGTTGCACCGAAACCGAAAGCGGCGGACGCATGATCGACACCATCCTGACCAACAGCCTGCTGCCGGACATGAGCCGCGAGTTCCTGACCCGCATGCTCGAAGGCAAGGCCCTGGCCGGTGTGCGGATCAGCGCGGTGGATAACGAATTGCAGTACGACTTCAGCGACGCGGCTTGACGCTAAGGAACACTGTAAAACCCTGTGGGAGCGAGCTTGCTTGCGATAGCGCAGTCACATTCAACATCCATGTTGACTGACACACAGCTATCGCGAGCAAGCTCGCTCCCACAGTTGTTCCGGTGTCTTCAGGCAATCAGCGGCACAGCCATTATCACAATGAGATAACCGATGTTATTCAACCAAGCCTCGCGCCTGGCCAAGATCACCAGCCCCCTGGGACCTGAGGTCCTGTTGCTCAAGGACATGGGCGGCGGTGAAGAGCTGGGGCGGCTGTTCAACTACGAGTTGCAGCTGCATTCGCTGGACAACGCCATCGACCTCAACCAACTGCTCGGCAAGCCCATGTGCGTGAGCCTGCAACTGGACGGCGGTGGCGAGCGCTATTTCCATGGCATCGTTGCCCGCTGCAGCCAGAACGTCGACCAGGGCCAGTTCGCCAGCTATCAGGCCACCCTGCGCCCGTGGTTGTGGCTGCTGACCCGCACCTCCGATTGCCGGATTTTCCAGAACCTGACCATTCCGCAGATCATCAAGCAGGTGTTCCGCGACCTGGGTTTTTCCGATTTCGAAGACGCCCTGAGCCGGCCTTATCGCGAGTGGGAATACTGCGTGCAGTATCGCGAGACCAGTTTCGATTTCGTCAGCCGCTTGATGGAACAGGAAGGCATCTATTACTTCTTCCGCCATGAGCAGGGCCGTCATGTGCTGGTGCTGGCCGACGCCTATGGTGCCCACACCCGCGCTCCGGGCTACGGGTCAGTGCCCTACTACCCCAAGAATGAACAACAGCGCGAACGTGACCACATTCACGACTGGCACCTAGCCCAGGAAGTCCAGCCCGGTTCGCTGGAGCTCAACGACTATGATTTCCAGCGCCCCAGCGCACGCATCGACGTACGCTCGGCCATGCCCCGTCCGCACACCGCCGGCGACTACCCGCTGTATGACTACCCCGGCACCTACGTGCAGAGCCAGGACGGTGAACACTACGCTCGCACTCGCATCGAGGCCTTGCAGACCCTGCACGAACAAGTGGAACTGGCCGGCAACGCCCGGGGCCTGGGCTCGGGGCATTTGTTCAGCCTCACCGGTTTCAGCCGCCAGGACCAGAACCGCGAATACCTGATCGTCGGCGCCCGCTATTACATTTCCCAGGAAAGCGGCGAAACCAGCGGTGGCGCGCCGTCGGCCCAGTTCGAAAGCAGCCTGACCTGCATCGACGCCCAGCAAAGCTATCGCCCGCTGGCGACCACCCACCGGCCTATCGTCAAAGGCCCGCAAACTGCATTGGTGGTCGGCCCCAAGGGCGAGGAAATCTGGACTGATCAGTTCGGCCGGGTGAAGGTGCATTTCTACTGGGACCGGCACGATCAATCCAACGAAAACAGCTCGTGTTGGATTCGGGTGTCGCAGGCTTGGGCCGGCAAGAATTGGGGTTCGGTGCAGATCCCGCGCATTGGCCAGGAGGTGATCGTCAGCTTCCTTGAGGGGGATCCCGATAGGCCTATCGTCACCGGTCGTGTCTATAACGCGGAACAGACCGTACCGTATGCATTACCTGCCAATGCCACTCAAAGCGGCACCAAAAGCCGCTCCAGCAAGGGCGGTACGCCAGCGAATTTCAATGAAATCCGCATGGAAGATAAAAAAGGCGCCGAGCAGCTGTACATCCACGCCGAGCGCAACCAGGACATCGCCGTGGAAGTGGATGAAAGCCACTGGGTGGGCCGCGACCGACGCAAGAACATCGACCGCAACGAAATCGTACGGATTGGCGAAGACCGCCTGCGCGCCGTGCAGCGCAACGATGCGTTGCTCGTCGGCGGAGCCAAGAGCGACAGCATCAGCACCCAATACCTCGTGGAGGCGGGTTCGCAGATTCGACTGGTCTGTGGCAAAAGCGTGCTGGAGTTCAATGCCAGTGGCGAGATCAACATCTCGGGCACCGCGTTCAACATCTACGCCAGCGGCAATGGCAACATCGACACCGGCGGCCGTTTGGACCTCAACTCCGGAGGCGCCAGCGAAGTGGATGCCAAGGGCAAGGGCATCAAGGGTGTGATCGATGCGGCGGTAAAGGCGTTGTTCCCGGCTAAGGCCAAACGCTGAGGCTCACGGCCGGAACATCCGTGGCGAAGGAGCTTGCTCCCTCGCCACGGGTTCATCGTTACCAGACCTTTCGACAATCAGATGGCCGTACCGCGATTCGCTCCCGGCGGGACAATCAACAGCTCGTCCAGCTCGCGCCTTCTGCAACGGGCCACAAACGGCAGCGCGGCATCCGGGTCACGCCTGAACAGCTCAAAGGTTGCACGGTCGATTGCATAGTATTCCTCATAATCGACCATGCCGTTGCTAACCGGTATGGAGACGTAGCATCGACCCGAGTCCTGTTCGGTCCCCACGCAGAACCTTTGGTCGCGGTGGACCAAGGCATCTTGAAATTTCACTCGTTTGTAAGCCGGTATTGACCGGGCTGCGTCCACGCGACTCGCAAATACTTGCCCCTCAGCAGTTGCTCGTCACGAAGATATTCGAAAACTTCGGAGGGGCAACATTCCTTGCCCGCCGAAAAGGCCACGCCCAATGAACGGAGCTCATCGAATACCCCAGCCTTCTGCTTGTTGTCCGCGACGCGCAAAAGGTAGATATCTTGTTCTGTCGCATTCGAAAACCCGATGGCACGCAGGGAAGAATCCAGCGCGTTATCCATGATTCGAACACGAATCGATTCACCGTCGGCTCTTTCCACGTAGGCCTTCAGCCTATCATTCATCACTCAGAGATTGGCCGGCACGAAGTCAGGGCCGCCCAGCTTATCCCGGACAAACAGGGCGGTGCGCATCAGTGGCCCCCACAAGCCGTTCTGGCTGTTCCAGGTGCCGCCCGCCCACCGCGTATCCTGAACAAGCTCAGCCTTGTTGAGCTCAAGCTGCCGCTGAAGGGCCAGCGCCACGGCCCCCATATCGATCTCGAACAGGTCGGCATAAAGCCCCTCGGGTTGTGCGTGCTTTTTGCTCAGGCAAAACCGGTAGTACCAGACCCACACCGCTGCGACATAAATTGCCCGATTACGATCAGGGTAGGTTGCGAGAATCTTGAGCAAAGCCGCCACAAAGCGCCCAGGAAACTGAGGGTCACGCGTCTGTTGCCAATAACGCAACACCAACAAATCGAAAGCCGCGACGATGTTCTGCGGCTCTTCGTTATCGTTCTTGGCTTCTTGGAAGTAGAACGGCTCGCCGACTAGGAATTTATCCAGCTCATCATTGGCCAGGGCCAGCAGCAATACGTTGTCTAGGTTGGCACTCATTGGACTCTCACTACATCCGGGTTTGCGAGCAGGAAATTGATGTCGTTATTGTGTGGGATGCCCACATTGTCCATGACCGCTTCGCGCATACCACCGGGGTGGGTCAAGCCGCCAGGACGCCATAGCGGGTTCGCCCCATATTCGTTGCCGGTTGGCATGACCACCTTGGGGTTACTCAAGTCCATCATGTAGATCTCCTTGCCGGCCAGGCTGCCCGGGTCATAGCCCAGGGCTGACTCCAACAGTGAAACGTCGCCGGTCTTGTTGAATTCAGCCACCACACCATGCAAATCTGACTTTGCCATGACGTATTTATTAGGACTAAAGGTCTGGTACATGGGGTTGGCGATATCATCAGGCGTAAATAGAAACGCGCCGCCTTCATCCTGGAAGACTTTGAGATGCTTGTCGATATAGGACGCCTCAAGGTAATCGGCAGGATCCTTCGGGCGGCTGAACTTGGGCATCGAAGCGATATCGTCCGACGTATGGCCCGGTTTGAAGACCACCGAACGGGGCTTGGGCGCCGTACCGATTTTCGCCATTTTCGGGCCCAGGCCCAAAAGCGCCATCCCCGCCACGCCCTGGAGCAGGTCCCGGTAGCCCGGGCCCAAGCGATCCCCCAAATCCCCCAGCAACGCCATGCCAGCCATCATCGCGCCGCCGATCACCACAAAACCGACTAAAGCGGCCACGCCGGCCATGGCCGCAAGAATCGCTGCGCCTCCCATGGCCAATAATCCCAACGCCTCCAACCCAGTGTGCATCCAGCCTTCGAGATCCAGGACAAACGCCACCGACACCGTTGGCCCACCGATAAACGTATTGGGGCTGCCACTCTTGATGTGAGCGCCGCACACCATTTTGCTGTGCAGGCGCGCCGCCGGTTTGCCGTTGATGAAGACCGTGGCGCTGCCTTCGGCGATCAGCACCGGAAAGGGCCAGATCGGATGGTTCATCGGCAGCCCGGTGCAGGAAGACGCAGTGTCTTCGCCCGCCCTCATGGCATTGAGGTTGTTGATGTAGACGTTGAAGCTGCCCATTATCAACGCCCCCGTGGTGGGCTCGGGCAGATTGAAAATGGTGGAAAGGCCCTTGACGATCTGGAACATCGACAAGCCGCCCGCCGCAATCGAGCCCGCCATGATGGCCAGCGCCACGCCGCCCGTGGCAACGGTGGCGGCAACGACCGCTGCGCCGATCAAGGCGCCGGCCACGGCACCGGCGACCATCGCGGCCAACCCGAACCCATGGGCTATTTCGTCACCCAGACGTGCTGCTGCCTGTGCATCCATTGCGAAAAATCCAACTTACTGGTGTGTATGACTGCACAGGGGCGTTATCGATGCGGTCAGAGCGAACGCAGCGCCGGTCTTGCCGCGTTGTCCTTCAACGATCAGACGGCGGCGACATGATTCATTGCTCTTGCAGGTAACGCAATGCCCGATGATATTTCGCGGCGCGCTCCAGGTCCTTGTCTCGCACGACGGGCAGCCGAGTGAGGTCAAGATTGTCGTGGATGTCCGCTATTTTCACTTTGGTCGCCAGTGGATTGGGACGAATCCGGGCGATGAATTGTTCATAGGACTCGCCCTGGCGCTTGGTCAGGCAGTCGATAGCCGTTACCGCAACCTCGGGAATACCAAGCCCGCGCAGCTCATCCAGCGTGACATCGCCGTCTTCGACCACATCATGCAACAGGCTGACCAGTTGCTCTTCAAGCCCGTCGAACTTCATCATCAGGCGCAACGGGTGGAGGATGTAGGGCTTGCCGGCCTTATCCACCTGGCCCGCGTGGACCCTTGAAGCCAGGGCGATTGCAGCGTCCAGAATGCTCATTGGCGATCAAAGCCCTTCTCGTATTGTTCTTTGGAAATCTCGCGACCATACAAGACGGCGTCGTTGTACAGCCTATTGTCCGCGGGAACCGATTGTTCGCTTTCGGCAGCACCGTAAAATTTCCTGAATACGGTCCCGGTGCGATGGTCCCAACGGAAGGTGACCTCTTCGTAGTCGTAGTCCAGGAACACATCCCGACTGGCGAAGGCACTCAATTCAATTCCCACCGTTCCCCCTGACTGCGTCGTAATAGGCCTTGCTCTTGTCCGCGATAGCTTGCGCCTGCGGACTGGCCTTGTCCAAGACCCGGAAGTCTTCGTAATACTTGTGGCCCAGCCCGCCAGGGACCTGGGTTTTTGCGGCGACGGCATTATAGGTGTCGTCCCCCAGCAACACCCGAGCCAGCGACTCTGGCTCCTTGGCGTAAATCATTTCCGGTGAGTTGACCTGTATTTCTCCCGGTATTCCTGCACGGGTCTGCATCGTGGAATTGACGCCGCTATAGCCCATTTCGTTAGCGGCACCGTCAATCACTTTCACGTTCGCGCCGCGCTTGCCGAGCTCTGCTGCAACAGAACTGATCTGGTCGGATTCGACGATGATCGTATTCCTGGCCAGGTCCTTGATCCGGGTCGCATCCCCACCGTAGTCGTTGTCGATTTTCTCTCGGGCACGCGCCTCGGACTTGATCGGCGCCTTGGCAACCTTGCCCCCATACTGGGCGGCGATTTCATCGGCGACGGTATCGATTTCCGCTTTGGCGGCCGGGGCTTTTGCGTAGACCTCTTCGAAGGTCTTGGGAGCCTTGGGGGTGCTGGCTGGCTTGCCCAGTTTCGCCAACTTCGGCCCCATGCCCAGCAAGGCCATGCCCGCCACACCCTGCAATAAATCCCGGTAACCCGGCCCCAGGCGGTCGCCCAGGTCCCCCAGCAGGGCCATGCCTGCCATCGCGGCACCGCCAATGGCGACGGCTGCAGCAAGGGCGGCGGCGCCGGCCATGGCGGCCAATACCAGCGCAGCAGCCGCAGCCACGATTCCCAGTGCTTCCAGGCCGGTATGCAACCAGCCTTCAAGGTCGAGCACAAACGCCACCGAAACCGTCGGCCCACCGATAAACGTATTGGGGCTGCCGCTCTTGATGTGAGCGCCGCACACCATTTTGCTGTGCAGGCGCGCCGCCGGTTTGCCGTTGATGAAGACCGTGGCGCTGCCTTCGGCGATCAGCACCGGAAAGGGCCAGATCGGATGGTTCATCGGCAGCCCGGTGCAGGAAGACGAAACGTCTTCGCCCGCCCTCATGGCATTGCGGTCGTTGATGTAGACATTGAAGCTGCCCATTATCAACGCACCCGTGGTGGGCTCGGGCAGATTGAAAATGGTGGAAAGGCCCTTGACGATCTGGAACATCGACAAGCCGCCGGCCGCAATCGAGCCCGCCATGATGGCCAGCGCCACGCCCCCCGTGGCGACGGTCGCGGCAACCACCGCAGCACCGATCAAGGCACCGGCCACGGCACCGGCGACCATCGCGGCCAACCCGAACCCGTGGGCTATTTCGTCACCCAGACGTGCTGCGGCCTGTGCATCCATCGCGCGCATCTACCTTACTGATGTGTATGACTGCTCAGTGGGACTTATCGATGCTCAGACGATTGGCGGCTGTGGCTTGAACGAATGCATCGCCAGCTTCCAGGCCGGCTCGTGGTAGGCGAAATCATTCGGTGTGGTGGTCAAGGTGGTGATCAGCACAGCGGGCTTACGCTCGATGAACACCTGGCGCAGCATCAGTTCACGCCCCTCGCGTTGCCAGGTGTAATCCAGCAACGTGGTGGTGTGCCCTTGCAGTACGGTGTCCCAGCGCTGAACCAGCTTGAAGCCCGGCAGTTGCTGCTCCGCGCTTTTGAGTTGGCGGTCCACGTACTCGGCAAAGGGAGCGTCGCCCTGGGTCGCATCGCGACTGATCACGAAACTGGCTTCTTTAGCGGGACCAACTGCTGGCAGCTTGAAAATATTGATGCTCTGATCCTGCCAGGTATCGGGGATCTCGAGATCGGCTTCTTGAATGCGGTAAGAGGTCACAGTAATCGCTTTCCATGGACGTGAGGTGACGCGCGAAGGAGCAGATATTCAAGTAATGCCTGGGAACAATCAAGAACCGGGTTCCTCTGCCCCAAGTAACGAACTACATTATGCGATCAGCGTCACTACTCTGGCGATTTCATGCCGGTGCACGAGCGCTCAAAGGTCGCGATTGCTTGATCTTCAACGTCAAAAGCCGGCAATCTTGCGCAGCGTCAAATGGACTGCGGCAGTAATAAGGACAACCGATGCTATTCAACCAAGCCTCACGCCTGGCCAAGATCACCAGCCCCCTCGGCCCCGAGGTTCTGTTGCTCAAGGACATGGGCGGCGGCGAAGAATTAGGAAGGCTGTTCAACTACGAGTTGCAGCTGCATTCGCTGGACAACGCCATCGACCTCAACCAGGTGCTCGGCAAACCCATGTGCGTGAGCCTGCAACTCGATGGCGGTGGCGAGCGTTATTTCCATGGCATCGTCGCCCGTTTCAGCCAGAACGTCGACCAGGGCCAGTTCGCCAGTTACCAGGCCACCCTGCGCCCGTGGCTGTGGCTGCTGACCCGCACCTCCGATTGCCGGATTTTCCAGAACCTGACCATCCCGCAGATCATCAAGCAGGTGTTCCGCGACCTCGGCTTCTCCGATTTCGAAGACGCCTTGAGCCACTCCTATCGCGAGTGGGAATACTGCGTGCAGTATCGCGAGACCAGCTTCGATTTCGTCAGCCGCCTGATGGAGCAGGAAGGCATCTACTACTTCTTCCGCCATGAGCAGGGTCGGCATGTGCTGGTGCTGGCCGACGCCTATGGCGCCCACACCACGGCCCCCGGCTACGGCTCGGTGCCCTACTACCCGAAGAACGAGCAGCAGCGCGAACGTGACCACATCCATGACTGGCACCTGGCCCAGGAAGTCCAGCCCGGCTCGCTGGAGCTCAACGACTACGACTTCCAGCGCCCCAGCGCACGCATCGACGTACGCTCGGCCATGCCGCGCCCACATACCGCCGGCGACTATCCGCTGTACGACTACCCGGGCACCTACGTGCAGAGCCAGGATGGCGAACACTACGCCCGCACCCGCATCGAAGCCTTGCAGACCCAGCACGAACAGATCGAGTTGGCCGGCAACGCCCGGGGCTTGGGTTCGGGGCACCTGTTCAGCCTCACCGGCTTCAGCCGCCAGGACCAGAACCGCGAATACCTGATCGTTGGCGCCCGCTACTACCTCTCCCAGGAAAGCGGTGAAACCGGCGGCGGCGCGCCGACGGCCCAGTTCGAAAGCAGCCTGACCTGCATCGACGCCCAGCAAAGCTATCGCCCGCTGGCGACCACCCACCGGCCTATCGTCAAAGGCCCGCAAACTGCATTGGTGGTGGGCCCCAAGGGCGAGGAAATCTGGACCGACCAATTCGGCCGGGTGAAGGTGCATTTCTATTGGGACCGGCACGACCAGTCCAACGAAAACAGCTCGTGCTGGATCCGCGTGTCGCAGGCATGGGCCGGCAAGAATTGGGGCTCGATGCAGATCCCGCGCATTGGTCAGGAAGTGATCGTCAGCTTTCTCGAAGGCGACCCGGACCGGCCAATCATTACCGGTCGCGTCTACAACGCCGAGCAGACCGTGCCCTATGACTTGCCCGCCAATGCCACCCAAAGCGGCATGAAAAGCCGTTCGAGCAAGGGCGGCACGCCGGCGAACTTCAACGAAATCCGCATGGAAGACAAAAAAGGCGCCGAGCAGTTGTACATCCACGCCGAGCGCAACCAGGACATCGTGGTCGAGGTGGATGAAAGCCATTCGGTGGGCCACGACCGCAACAAGACCATCGGCCATAACGAAACGGTGACCATCGGCAACAATCGCCTGCGCATCGTCAAGCAGGAGGACATCCTCTCCGTTGGCCAGCGCAAGACTGACAGCATCAGCCAGAGCTACGTGATTGAAGTGGGCGAAAACCTGCGCCTGGTGTGCGGTGAAAGCATCCTGGAGCTCAACGCCAGCGGCCAGATCAACCTGAGCGGCGTGCAAATCAGCTTCTACGCCAGCGGCGATGCCGAGTTCAACACCGGCGGCGTGCTGCACCTGAACAACGGTGGCGGCCCTGGTGCCACGCCGGACGGCCAAGGCGTCAAGGGCAGCATCGACGCCAACATCAGCGCCGCGTTCCCCAAGGGCTAACTTCGAGATTTATGCGCCATGACTTACCGCCTCAATGAATTCCAGCTCCAGTTGCCGCCAAGCGAGTTGCTGGACGCGACCATCAACATCCTCAAGTTCCCCGAACTGGGCACGTCCCTGATCATCAGCCGCAGCATGCTGGCCGAGGGCGAAACCCTGCAAAGCAACCTCGACGACCAACTCAAGCGCCTGGAAAAACAAGTCCAGGACCTGCGCTGCCAACCGGGCGCCACCCTACGCGTGGGCGCCAACCAGGAAGTCGAGGCCATCGAACTGCGCAGCCAGTTCAACAAAGGCAATGAAAAGGTCTTCCAGTTCCAGCTGGCCCTGGTGCTGCCCGGCACTCGCAAGATGCTTGCCTTGAGCTACGTGAAAGCCGAGAAACTGGGTGATGCCGAAGCGGCGCATTGGGCGACGATCAAGGGTTCGCTGGTGTTCGACATCCCAGCCTGACACCCCAACCCTGTGGGAGCGAGCTTGCTCGCGATAGCGGTGGGTCAGCTTGCGGCGATGTTGAATGTGGCGCCGCCATCGCGAGCAAGCTCGCTCCCACAGAGGATCGGCGGTGACCGGGATGCTGAGGGCATCACCGCTCCCACAAGGCAGATTGGCAGTGGTTGGGAAGTTGAAAATGGGGGGAGGGGATGGAACGAAAAGTACCAGCCCTGGGTAAGATGTCCTGCCGGTTGCCTGAACAAACCGACGCGGATCAAACGCCAGAAATGGCATTCATGAGCATGCCGTAACCCACAAGGACACAGATGCAATGGAGGGCATCACATTGCTTGAACACACGTTCCTCAGCCGCCCTCCCCGCCTGGCGATGCTCATGATTGGGGATTTCGATGCTTGAAAACAAATTCTCAGATTACGAAAAGGCCATTACCCCAGCAGATCTGGACCATCTGGAATCCGTCATCGGCAAGAAGCTACCGGCTCCCTTTCGGAACCATTACCTCAAGTACAACGGCGGCATGCCGGAACGGGCTTATTGGGTCAGCGAAGATTTTTTCGACCCCATCGAAGTCGCCTCTTTCAGGCCCATTGCGTACGGTGAGCCCACGCTGCTGTCCACCTATCAACTGATGCTGAAGAAACAAGTTCTTCCTGCACATCTCCTTCCTTTCGCGGACGACCTGGGCGGCAATTTCTTTTGCTTGAACCTTGATTCGGGAGCCATCAGTTATTTCACGACTGACACTTTTGATAGTGACCTTAGTCCAGAAGAGAATCAGGCCGAATCCGAGAAACCTATTTGCTCGAATGTCCTCCGCTTCGTTCAAGGGCTGATCGATGGGGAAGATTTGAACGAGGAATAATCAGCGAACGCCACAAGAAACCCGGTGCCTTGCGTCGGGTTTGTTTTAGCTCACAAACCTATCGCCTCAGCCCGTTTTGCACGTCAACCAAGCACTCCAGAACAGGCTGCTGAAAAAGCGGGTGGCGTCGCCGAACCCGGCCTCATGCAACAGTTGCTGAACCGCCGCCTCGGAATGCGGAGGGTCGGCGCCTTGGAGAATTTTCCCCAGTTTGACCTTCACTTCATCCGGGCTCGCACCATGCTGCCGCCAGCGTTGGCCCCAGGCCGCCAGCAACAACGGCTGGCTGGCGTAAGCGTATTGATTCCCCGCGACGATCAGCGGCGCACCCGGCTTGAGATGAGCCCGGATGGCTTGAAAGATCTGGCGCTTGGCATCATCGCCATCGAGATGATGGAACACACCGATCAACGTCGCGGCGTCGTATGACTCATCGGCTGCCAAATCCTCGACACGCCCAAGGTGCAGGCGGGTGCGTTCGAGCAAATGGTGCGCCTCCAACTGCTGCTTCGCCGCCTCCAGCATCGGCTCGGAGGGATCAACAGCGGTGAAGCGCCAACCTGGCTCCAGCGACGCCATCGCAATAATCTCCTGCGCCGTACCGCCGGCGCCCACCACCAGTATTTTCGCCGAGCGTGCAGGGCCGAGGCTCGCCGCCAGCATGCACGCCGCCAGATCCTGGCAGGCGTCATAGCCGGCCAGGGCGATGCGGCTTTGGCGTGCGTATTCATTGGCCCGTGATGTGTCGAATTTTTCAGCTGAGGTGAGCGGGGATGATTTCAAGGCGGTTCTCCATGTCCTCAAATCAAGCTACGCCACCCCTTGCGATAAGAAAAATTCATTAATTTTATGTGCTGCATTCCCATCAGGAATGCGGGACTAAAACTCAAACGTTGCTCACTATGCTTGGGCTGGTTATACGTCGATCTCGATAGCCGGCCTTCCCCTGTGGCGAGGGGATTTATCCCGTTGGGCTGCGGAGCAGCCCCAATCATTCCTACAGACAAAACCAAATCAGACGCTTACAACCCCGTTCCCGCCCAGCAAAAGCAAGCCCTCTAGCCCCGAATCCCAGCGCAACACAAGACTCTGTTTATTCCCCCACCGCCACCCTTCCCCCAACCCACACATCCTTGCGCCATTGCCTACAACTACGCCAGAATCCGCCCGCTTGTGCGCCCTGCCCCCGGGTTCTATCGTTTTCCTGCCACTGCCCATCAGTGGTCGGGTTTAGTAGCCCGGTAATAGCAACGGTTGCATGAGTATCATCAGTCAGGCATTGCCTGCACTCGATGGTGGCTGTGCGCATGGCGCCTTCGGGCGCGCCGGGTTCCGTTGCCTCTACCGGTCTACTAACTTGCGCACAGCCGCCTCCTTTCGTTTAGTAGCGAGATGGTTGCGGCCTACTAATCAGAGGTAACGCAACGATGTTCAAAGTAACTCCAAATCCTCCAGAAACAGACCAAGCTCCCCCACGCGCCAAATCCAAAACCAAAAAGCTCGACGAAGCCGCCAATCGCGCTCTCGATTTCTACCTCTCACCAAAGAAGCCTGAAGACACGCCCCAACCAGGCCAGATATTCACCATCGTAAAAGACATCGACAACGAAAGCCTCTTGGCCAACCTCACTGAAACCCTGGCTTCAGCCGATGCGATGGTCAACGACCTGGCCTTCGAACTGGAAGGCTCACGCCGCCACGTCGCCCTAGGTATCCAGCAACTGATCGAACTGAGTTCATTACTGGCAAACCGGGTGTTAGATAACGTCGATGCGCGGTAGAAGCTACCCACCCAAAATCAAACCCGACGCTTTGCGTCGGGTTTGATTTATTTCCTATCCCTATTGCCTCCCCTAACGAGCAAGCCTCGTCACATCACCGGGGCGTTCCATCAGGATCTGATCTGAATCTCGACCGCGTACTTTCTAATCAACGTAGGAGGGCACCTTGGCTTTGATGCAACACCCGCGATGAGACGCCGATAAGCGCTCTCCAAATTCCCGATATTTCCTATCGTCATAACCAAGGTTGCAGTCATCGCCCCAGAGTGAACGCCCTTTTTTGGAGAAATCAATTATTCGCGACAGGCAGCAAACGGCCAGAAGCGGCCATCAGAAAGTGACTATTAAACTAGGGGCGATTCAGTATTTGTATTTGAAAGCGCAATGCCATACACCGATCTAACTTTATTTTCGTACCGCATACAGCTTGATCTAACTAACAATCGCTGCACGCTTGCGTCATACAGTCCACCGCTAGGGGAAAGTATTTCTAAACTTACAATCCTGTCATGTTCATGAGCTTGAAGAATTCTCTGCTGCAGCGTAGCAGCTTGATTAGTCAGTCTTGATATTTTTGAGCTGTCGCGATCATCATTCACGACTAAATGATTCGCGCTTTTCAAAAAATCTCTACAGTCCGAGAATAAGCCACTGCTTTTACGAAGATTTAGTAAAAATTCATAATCAACTGGAAGTGAACAAAACTGGCCTAGCACGCTGTTCCATGGGTAATTAACAATTCCTTGGTCGCGGTGTTGCGCCGTAATTAATTCACGCCATCTTGAACTACTATCCGTTACCAAAATCGAGCCGGTTACTTGAGCTAAGAATAATGCCATTTCGTAGTTCGGCCCCATTCGAAATTGCATGAACTGTCCTCCCTCAGGATAGTCCAGCTTTTGTAACAACATTAGCGGAGAAGATTCTGCTAGTAGCTCTAGTTCAGACACAGCTGTTTCCGCATCCTCGGGCGTCAGCCCGAAATCATGAACCAAAAACTGAACTCTCGCCTCGCTCGGCATCATGGCGGTCGAATTAAGTAGATCGTTCAGTTGCAGTTTATAGCCTACCTTTAAGTCTTCTACGCTCATAGCGTCTTTGGTGCGGTTTTTAGACCGGCCTCGCGCCATTTCTAACATTGCGCTCATTAGAGCACTGTCGAAATCAGAGGGGTCGGGAATAAGGTTTACTAATCCATGCGCAATGAGTGGTTCTATATCAAGCATGAAAAGAAATTCTTTTAATGCTTGATACTTGTACTTAGCGGGCGATTGGATTGGACTGAATTCTGGGCGAATATTATTAGGATTGGTAACAGGCGTTTGTATAAGGAACTCGTCAAAAAAAGATGCCGCTGGTAATGCGTTCTCGCTAATGACGCGAACGTCCAATATTCCGCTATAAAGCGCCCGAAATTTACCGTCCGGCTTCGGCAGCATCGCATAAATGTCGGTGCTGCGAGGCCAAAGAATCCCGTAAAATTTATAAATTTCTGAAATTTGTTCGTTGGTCAGCTCTCGACGCACGTCTTGCCAACACTTACCATTGCTGAGTCCTAGAACGTCTCGTATGCAGTTGCAGAATGCTAGGTTTCGCTCTCGAACGCTGGCGACACTCCACGTCGTTCGAAGCTCGATCGGAGTGTTCCGGCAACAGTTTTTATACTTTCGGCCGCTACCACAGCCACAATTTCCGTTCCGGCTAATAGACTCCTCGACAATATTCTTGTTTAGAAACTCATTGTGGGGCTCGGTCCGCCCGAATGCATCTTGGTAGTGAACGGAGCCATCAGTAAAAGAGGCGTACATTTCTCCACCAAACCTGTGAATCATATCGTTTGGCGGCAGTAATAAACTTTTTAACTCCGCCCAGTCAGCAGTTATTTCTAGTTCTGGATAAAGCCACTCTTCTTTCCCTGCAGCCACAGACTCGGCTCTACTCTTGATAATATAATTTATTTTTGTAACTTCCTCTGAGGTTAGATTTCGGGAGTTGATGAACTCAATTGTATTTACGAGGCTTTGACGAATACGATTAGCGTTTGTGCGTGGCTCGAGTGGGTCGACCGCATTAGGGTTCTTAGCAAATTCTAAGTTTGTGAGAATTAAACAGCGATTCTTATTTAGGGGGAATATTGTCTGAGATCCTTTCAGCGCTATATCTGGGTCGCTAGGGTACTCGCACATTAGTGAATCGGGCGGGCAAGCGTAGTTATAAATGGTGACCGGATGATCTGAAACAATAAATTTAACGTCAGAGTTTTCCGCGGACACCAACTCGCGGACCCCTTCCGCCCACAGGGTGCAATGTATGGATCGTAGCGATTGCATCTCTGTCATGAGAGAGAGTTGGCTTAGTTCAGGGTATTTGCTTTGAATCCAATCCAGACCTTTCGGCGTTCGCAGTTTTTGAGCATCCAGATACGTAAAAAAACTTTCAAAGTTATAATGCCACTGAGACTGATCGTTTGTTGAAAATGCCCGAATGGCCTTGGAGCCGCTGTCGTCAATTGGGCCAAACAACTTTTGCTCTATGTCGTCGTTAACCTCGCCACCAAAAAATGTAGAGTAAAGATCTTTCCTATAAAATTGTTGAGCTGGGGTGCGCCACTTCTTCGAATATATCGTTTCGTTCTGCCCGTTTCGAACAATATCCCTGCGGGTTAAGTAGCAAAGTTTCTCTCCAGCGTCGATAAAGCCCTTCTGATGCCATTGTGCTACGAAGTGATTATCTCTGGTCTTAGTCATTACGGTGGGCAGTCCTTGGCGGAGGAGCGGGCAGGCCCCTAAAAGATTGACATTGGCGGGAACGGCGCTCGCCCTGTGGGTTTAGCCCATACTACGTTTTCTGCTATTAAGCGGCACGCCGTCAACAGTTGCCGTATCCAGTGCAGATAACTGCGCATCCAAAACGCCGTTCTTCCCATCGCGTGGAGTTACTTGCCTATCGCCAATCTCCTGAGCGAGTACCGCGATTTTCGCCGCCAAAATATTCGTTACAAAGCCGAGTGAATCGCCCCGGCTTTCGTAGACACTCAGTGACGGCTTTTGGCCGTTTTCTGCCCCCTTACCCGCCATACTTAGATTCGATCATCTAACCTAGGTGCTAACTGGCCCCACGGATGGCGAACTCTCATGGGTGGCGAAGCCCCAAAACGGTAAACGCACTCTGTACAGTAGAGTCACATCAGCTGTTTACGACGGTTGCGCCGCCAGGCGGGAGCAAGCTCTCTCGCCACAAACTGCGAGGCTTGGGCACTGAGCCCAGCCCTGATGCTGAAAAAAACCCATAAAAAAGGGCACCCGACTCCATCGGCGTGCCCTTTCTTGTTACCGCTTCTCCCCCCAACCGAGGGACTCGCAGCAATTACGGATTAACGCTGTCCTTCAACGACTTGCCCGGTTTGAAGGCAACGGTGTTGCTGGCCTTGATTTTCACAGGCTCACCGGTTTGTGGGTTTTTGCCGGTGCGGGCGCCGCGGTGGCGCTGCAGGAAGGTGCCGAAGCCGACCAGGGTGACGCTGTCCTTGCGGTGCAGGGCGCCGGTGATTTCTTCGAGAACGGCGTTGAGGACGCGGTTGGCTTGTTCTTTGGTGAGGTCTGCTTTTTCCGCGATGGCGGCGGCGAGGTCTGGTTTACGCATGAATGAAGCCCCTTTTGACGGTTTTTTTGTTGTTATGTCTGGGCTGTTCTCTTCGGAACAGCCCCTAAGGCGCCGCAGGCTCTACTCTGCGGCAGACGGGAGTGAGGATGGCACGGGGCCGCAAGCGGCGCCAGTGTCCGGGCGACCTTTGAGGCACCAAAAGTAGGGTTTTTGCGACAGAACGACCAGTATTTATGCCAGCAGGGCCGGAAGCTCTTTGTTCAGCGCCAGTTTTTCCATCACCGCTGCACCGGTCAGGGCGTAGCCCAGCAGGTTGCCTTGGGCGTCGCGACACAGCGCCTTGATGTCGGCGCCCTGCCCTTCGACGCTCCACACGCCTTCGCGGCCGCGTGGCGGTGGCGAGACCACCAGTGGGCACACCGGGGTTTTCACGGTGATCGGCATGGCGCCATAGCTCACGGTGGTCGGGTTGCCGGCCAGGGTTTGCGCCAGGGCGCGGGCGCAGCTCATCAGGGGCATGACGTAGAGCAGGTTCAAGCCGTCGACCTCGGCGCAATCGCCCAAGGCGTAGATATTGGCATGGGAGGTTTTCAGCTGGCGGTCGACTACCACACCGCGATTGACCACCAGGCCGGCAGCAGCGGCCAGATCAATGCGCGGGCGCAGGCCGATGGCCGAGACCACCAGGTCGCAAGCGATCACTTGGCCGTCGGACAGGTGCGCCTCCAACCCGTCGGCCACCCGTTGCAGGCGGTTGAGCACCGGCCCCAGGTGGAAGCGCGCGCCGAGGCTTTCCAGCCCGGCCTGCACGGCAGCGGCCGCCGCCGGGTGCAACAGCGTCGGCATGACTTGCTCGCATGGCGCTACCAGTTGCACTTCGTAGCCGCCCAGGATCAGGTCGTTGGCGAATTCGCAGCCAATCAGGCCGGCACCGAGCAGCAACACCCGGCGCTTACCGGCGGCCGCTGCGCGAAAGCGTGCGTAGTCTTCCAGGTCGTTGATGGGGAAAACCAGGTCCGAGGCATCGCCCTGCACCGGCACGCGCACGGTTTCAGCGCCCCAGGCCAGGATCAGGTCGCGGTAGTTCACCGTTTCTTCGCCGATCCACAAGCGCTTGTGGCCCGGGTCGATGCCGCTGATGCGGGTGTGGGTGCGCACTTCGGCCTTCAGTTGCTCGGCCATGGCCCCGGGCTCGGCCATGCTCAGGCCGTCGGCGTCCTTGTTTTTGCCAAAGCCTGTGGAGAGCATGGGTTTGGAGTATGAGCGGCCATCATCGGCGCTGATCAGCAGCAACGGGGTTTCGCTGTCGAGTTTGCGAAACTCCCGGGCCAGGTTGTAACCGGCCAGCCCGGTCCCGACGATGACGACAGGTGCGCTCATGCTGCTCTCCATAGGGTGCTCTCCATGCAGGTAGGAAACGATCAGTTGATTTCGATCATTTCGAAATCCATTTTGCCGACGCCGCAGTCCGGGCACAGCCAGTCTGCCGGTACGTCTTCCCAGCGGGTGCCAGGTGCGATGCCATCATCCGGCCAACCATCGGCTTCGTTGTAGATCAGCCCGCAGACGATACATTGCCACTTCTTCATTCAGGTACTTCCTCAGGGGTCAGGCATTTGCCGGTATGCTCGGCTCGCTCAAGGCGCTTTTCCGGCTCAGGGCGTTTTGTACTGATCGGTCGTCGCAGATGCAAGCATGATCGCGCGTGCCAGCGGCCAGGGCCGTTAAAATCGACGACCGACATGGTAAGCTCGCGGCCTCATTTGCTGCCAATCAAGACCTCTGTGCCGCATACAAATTCGATATTTCCTACACTCCAATGGCTGCCTCAGCCCCTGCTGTCGCCCCGCCCCGATGCCTGTGCGCTCGACTGGCTGTTCGACGAAGGTTCGTTGACTCGGCGCCTGACGCGCCTGTCGAACGATCACTTCAGCGTGACGCCGTTGTTCGAAGGCTGGCAGCCGTTGCGCGCCGACGAATGCACCGCGCTGGACCTGGCCGAGGGCAGCGAGGGCTGGGTACGCGAAGTGTATTTGCGCGGCCACGGCCAGCCTTGGGTATTCGCCCGCAGTGTGGCGGCGCGCAGTGCGTTGCAAGGCGATGGCTTGCAGATGGATGAATTGGGCAGCCGCTCCCTGGGGGAGTTGCTGTTTTGCGACCGGGCGTTCCAGCGCCGGGCTATCGAGGTTTGCCATTACCCCGAGGCATGGCTGCCGGCAGACGTACGCGCCCGTGAGCTGTGGGGTCGCCGTTCGCGCTTCGATCGCGGTGCGTTGAGCGTGCTGGTGGCGGAAGTTTTCCTACCCCGTCTGTGGTCCGTCGCCCGCGCCTATTCGGAGAATTGCTGATGTACGTGCAACTGCTCAAATCCTTGAACCGCCTGAACCCGCGGGCCTGGGACTTCGTGCAACTGACTCGCATGGATAAGCCCATCGGCATTTACCTGCTGCTGTGGCCGACCCTGTGGGCCTTGTGGATTGCCGGTGAAGGTTCGCCGTCTGTCGCCAACGTGGTGATTTTCGTCCTCGGCGTGGTGCTGACTCGCGCTGGCGGTTGTGTGATCAACGACTGGGCCGATCGCAAGGTGGATGGCCACGTCAAACGCACCGAACAGCGCCCGCTGGTAAGCGGCAAGATCAGTTCGAAAGAGGCACTGGTGTTCTTCGCCGTGCTGATGAGCGTGAGTTTCCTGTTGGTGCTGTGCACCAACGCGCCGACCATCCTGCTGTCTCTCGGCGGGCTGGCGCTGGCGTTCAGTTACCCGTTCATGAAGCGCTACACCTACTACCCGCAAGTGGTGCTGGGGGCGGCGTTTTCCTGGGGGATGCCGATGGCGTTCACCGCCGAGACCGGCCATTTGCCGGCGGCCGCGTGGCTGCTGTACATCGCCAACCTGCTGTGGACGGTAGGCTACGACACTTATTACGCGATGACCGACCGGGACGATGACTTGCGGATCGGGGTGAAGTCCACGGCGATCCTGTTTGGCGATGCCGACCGGGTGATCATCCTGACGCTGCAAGGCCTGGCCCTGGCTTGCCTGCTATTGGCCGGGTCGAAATTCCACCTGGGCGGCTGGTTCCACCTGGGGCTGGTGGCCGCTGCCGCGTGCTTCGCCTGGGAGTTCTGGTACACCCGTGGCCGCGACCGGATGCGCTGCTTCCAGGCGTTTTTGCACAACCATTGGGCCGGTTTGGCGATTTTTGTGGGGATTGTGCTGGATTACGCGTTGCGCTGAGGCCCATCGGTCTCCAAGCCGCTACTTTGTGGCGAGGGGATTTATCCTCTCGCCACAAAGGATCTGTCGCTTAACGTGGTGAAAACCTGTTAATCAGGCTTGGCGACCTTCCAGGCGCCGTCCATCAAGCCGTCACCGTTCTTTTCTCCGGCTTTTGTGTCCTTCACAAAGGTGTATAGCGGCTTGCCATCGTAAGCCCACTGCATCGTACCGTCGTCACGGTTGATCACCGTCCATTCGTCCATCGGCTTGTCGCCGCTTTCAGCCTTGAACGGTGGCCAGTTGGCTGCGCATTTGTCGTTGCACATCGACTTGCCGCCCGAGTCTTTGCCAAACGTATACAGCGTCATGCCTTTGTGATCGGTGAACATACCGTCTTTTACCATTGCAGGCTCAGCAGCGAATGCCGACGCCGGTAGCGCCAAGGCAACGGCAATTCCCAGAACCTTGATGGATTGGGTGAAGTAATTCATGGAAACCTTCTTTTGTGGTTGTCAGGATTCGGACTAAAAAGCGTAGCCTAGGATCCCCTTCACTGCCGGGCGATGAAATAACTGTCACACGACTGCAATAATTCCGTTATCTAATGCGGCGCAAGACAGTTAAATGACAAGAGGATTACCCCATGGTTGGCAGGAGCATTCTGATCGTCGACGACGAGGCGCCCATCCGCGAGATGATTGCCGTCGCGTTGGAGATGGCCGGCTATGACTGCATGGAAGCAGAGAACTCTCAACAGGCCCACGCCATCATTGTCGACCGCAAGCCCGACCTGATTCTGCTGGACTGGATGCTGCCTGGCACCTCGGGCATCGAACTGGCGCGACGCCTCAAGCGCGATGAGCTGACCGGGGATATTCCGATCATCATGCTCACCGCCAAGGGCGAAGAGGACAACAAGATCCAGGGCCTGGAAGTGGGCGCGGATGACTACATCACCAAGCCGTTTTCTCCCCGCGAGCTGGTTGCGCGCCTGAAGGCCGTGCTGCGCCGCGCCGGGCCAACCGATGGCGAAGCGCCGATTGAAGTCGGTGGCCTGCTGCTGGACCCCATCAGCCACCGCGTGACCATCGACGGCAAACCCGCCGAGATGGGCCCGACCGAATACCGCCTGCTGCAATTTTTCATGACCCACCAGGAGCGCGCCTACACTCGCGGGCAACTGCTGGATCAGGTCTGGGGCGGCAACGTCTATGTCGAGGAGCGTACCGTGGATGTGCACATCCGCCGCCTGCGCAAGGCCCTCGGCGATGCCTACGAGAATCTGGTACAAACCGTGCGCGGCACCGGCTATCGTTTCTCCACCAAGGCCTGACCCGAGCCCTTACCGCCCGACAAGCTGACAAGGACGCGTGTTCAATTGAATCAAAACTGGCATGGCACCCTGATTCGCCACATGTTGCTGCTGGTGACCGGCTGTCTGGTGATCGGCTTGATCAGCGGCTATTACGGCTGGAGCCTGGCCGCAGGGCTGGGGCTTTACCTGGCCTGGACCCTCAAGCAATTGCTGCGCCTGCACGAATGGCTACGCCTGCACCAACCCGATGAAGCGCCGCCCGACGGCTATGGCCTGTGGGGTGAGGTGTTCGACAGCATCTACCACCTGCAACGACGCGACCAGCGCGTTCGCGGGCGCCTGCAAGCGGTGATCGACCGGGTCCAGGAATCCACGGCTGCGCTGAAAGACGCCGTGATCATGCTCGACAGCGATGGCAACCTGGAATGGTGGAACCGCGCCGCCGAGACCCTGCTGGGCCTCAAGACGCCACAGGACAGCGGCCAGCCGGTGACGAACCTGGTGCGCCATCCGCGCTTCAAGGAATATTTCGAACAGGGTAATTACGCCGAGCCGCTGGAGATTCCCTCCCCGACCAATGATCGGCTGCGCATCCAGCTGTACATCACGCGCTATGGCAACAATGAACACTTGATGCTGGTGCGGGACGTGACGCGCATCCATCAACTGGAACAGATGCGCAAGGACTTCATCGCCAACGTTTCCCACGAACTGCGCACGCCATTGACGGTGATCTGCGGTTACCTGGAAACCCTGCTCGACAACGTCGAGGAGGTGAACCCGCGCTGGACCCGGGCCTTGCAGCAAATGCACCAGCAAAGCGGGCGCATGCAGACCTTGCTCAACGACTTGCTGCTACTGGCGAAGCTGGAAGCCACCGATTACCCGTCGGACAACCAACCGGTGCCCATCGACGATCTGCTGCAAACCATCACCGAAGATGCCCAGGAACTGTCCGGCCCCAAGCAACAGACCATCACGCTGGAAGCCGACCCATCCGTGCAGCTCAAAGGCAGCGAGGCGGAACTGCGCAGTGCGTTTTCCAACCTGGTGTTCAACGCGGTCAAGTACACGCCGGAGAAAGGCCAGATCCGCGTTCGCTGGTGGGGCGATGAGCAAGGCGCGCATTTGAGCGTGCAGGATTCAGGCATCGGCATCGACAGCAAACACCTGCCGCGCCTGACCGAACGCTTCTACCGCGTCGACTCCAGCCGCAACTCCAACACCGGCGGTACCGGTTTGGGCCTGGCGATCGTGAAGCACGTTTTGTTACGTCACCGCGGACGCATGGAAATCAGCAGCGTGCCTGGCCACGGCAGCACGTTTACCTGCCATTTCGCCCCGGCGCAGGTGGTTCGCGCACACCTGGCCAGCCCCGCCGATTGATACCGGCTGGCACTCCCCCCTAGGCAACCGCCGAGTCAGCCGCTACATTGGCTGACTTGTGCCTGCCTTTTCAGGTACTCATTTCTAACCTTTACGAATATACGGAACCCGCAAAACTCCATCATGGACCCTTCCCCTGGCTTGTCCCTCGTTACACTCTTCGCCGAATTCGGCATGATTCTTTTTGCTCTGATCCTGGTTTTGCTCAACGGTTTTTTCGTTGCGGCCGAATTCGCCATGGTCAAGCTGCGCTCGACCCGGGTCGAGGCCATCGCTGAGAAAAACGGCTGGCGCGGGCACATCCTGCGCACCGTTCACAGCCAGCTCGATGCTTACCTGTCGGCCTGCCAGCTGGGTATCACGCTCGCCTCCCTGGGCCTGGGCTGGGTCGGTGAACCGGCGTTCGCCCACATCCTCGAACCGCTGTTGGGCGCAGTCGGCGTCCAATCGCCGGAAGTGATCAAGGGCGTGTCGTTCTTCACCGCGTTCTTCATCATTTCGTACCTGCACATCGTGGTCGGTGAGCTGGCGCCCAAATCCTGGGCAATCCGCAAACCCGAGCTGCTGTCGCTGTGGACCGCCGTGCCGCTGTATCTGTTCTACTGGGCCATGTACCCGGCGATCTACCTGCTCAACGCCAGCGCCAACGCCATCCTGCGCATCGCCGGCCAGGGCGAGCCCGGCCCGCATCACGAGCATCATTACAGCCGTGAAGAACTGAAGCTGATCCTGCACTCCAGCCGTGGCCAGGACCCCAGCGACCAAGGCATGCGCGTGCTGGCCTCGGCCGTGGAGATGGGCGAGCTGGAAGTGGTGGACTGGGCCAATTCCCGGGAAGACCTGGTGACGCTGGAGTTCAATGCGCCGCTCAAGGAGATCCTGGCGATGTTCCGTCGCCACAAGTTCAGCCGTTATCCGGTGTATGACAGCGAGCGCCAGGAGTTCGTCGGCCTGTTGCACATCAAGGACCTGCTGCTGGAGCTGGCGGCCCTGGATCACATTCCCGAGTCGTTCAACCTGGCCGAACTGACCCGGCCGCTGGAGCGCGTGTCGCGGCACATGCCGCTGTCGCAGTTGCTGGAGCAGTTCCGCAAGGGCGGTTCGCACTTCGCCCTCGTCGAGGAAGCCGACGGCAACATCATCGGTTACCTGACCATGGAAGACGTGCTGGAAGTGCTGGTGGGCGACATCCAGGACGAACACCGCAAGGCCGAGCGCGGCATCCTGGCCTACCAACCGGGCAAGCTGCTGGTACGCGGCGACACGCCGCTGTTCAAGGTCGAGCGCCTGCTGGGTATCGACCTGGACCATGTCGAAGCCGAGACCCTCGCCGGGCTGGTCTATGAAACCCTCAAGCGGGTGCCGGAAGAGGAAGAAGTGCTGGAAGTCGAAGGCCTGCGGATCATCATCAAGAAGATGAAAGGGCCGAAGATTATTCTGGCGAAGGTGTTGATGCTCGATTGAGGCGTTGATTCCAGATCAGCGTCGCTCCCATCGCGAGCAAGCTCGCTCCCACAAGCGTGGTACGTCGACCACACTCGTTATGTGCTTCGGCGCAAATCAATGTGGGGCGAGCTTGCTCGCGATGGCGTCAGCCCAAACAACACTTTACTGCTTGCCCAACGCAAAGTTGGGCAACTCCCCCACCGGTTGATTGAACTGGTAGGGAATCGACACCAGCCCCAACCCGGTATTGCGCTGCACCACAAAATGCAGGTGCGGGCCGGAACTGTTGCCGGTATTGCCCGACAACGCCAGCGGCGTGCCCACCACTACCCTTTGTCCTTCGCGCACACTCACCGAGCCTTTCTGCAAGTGCAGGTAGACGCCCATGGTCCCGTCATCGTGCAGCACCCGCACGAAGTTGCCCGAGGGGTCATCCCCACGGCCGGTCTGCGCATTTTCGGTCTTGATCACCACGCCGCCGCGCGCCGCGATGATCGGCGTGCCTTCGGGCATGGCGATGTCCATGGCGTAGCGGTTTTTCGGCCCGTAGTGGCTGTACTGGCCGTTGGCACCCTGGCTCAGGCGGAACGGCCCTCCTTGCCATGGCAGCGGGTAACGATAGGCCTGTGCCGAGCCTGCAGGGTCGCCCAGGGAGTATTCGAACCTCGGGGTGTATACCAGCGGCCTGCCGGGCTGCGTGGCCGTGAGCAGCGCCAGGCGCAGATTGCTGCGCGCCGGCAGTACCCGACGAATCGGCCGGCTTGGCGCGCCGCTCACATTACGCAGCCCGGCAAAACTCAACTCGATCTCCACCGGCGCGTACAGGTCGTTGCGCACGAACACCGCGTCCGCGCCCTTTTGCTTCTTGATATCGAGAAAGACCTGCCGCTCCAGGCGCTCGACCATGCGGTCGCGGAACACGAACACCTGGGCGCCCCGACTGGGACGGTCACTGTAGGACACCACGCCATTGGCGTCGGTGGATTTGTAGATCGTCATGGCCATGGCCGAAGTGGAGGCCAGGACCAGACCGCAGGCGAACAGCAGGGGCGCGAGCATGGGCAAAGGTTCTGTCGAAAAGTGAAGGCCTGCACAGCAGCCTAGCAGCTGGGATGGACCAGCGTAGTCGACGGATGTTTCAAAATGGGTGGGCAGATGGTGCTTTGCTGGGGCTGCTGGCCCCATCGCGAGCCAGCTAGCTCCCACATTTGATCGGAGTGGACCCTGAATTCAGGTTCGACTCAGATCCCCTGTGGGAGCGAGCTTGCTCGCGATAGCGGACTGACACAGGTGCCGCCGTATCAGGCACCCGGTACGAAGTGTTTCTGCGCCGTACCGCGGGCAATCAGGCGGGAGATGTAGTCGAGTTTCTGCGGGTCTTTGTCGACGAAGCGGAACGTCAATTGCAGCCATTCGCTGTCGGGCGTCTGCTCGTGGGCGACGATGGCGTGCAGGTAGCCATTGAGACGGGCGGTTTCGGCGTTGTCGCCCTGCTCCATGTCCAGCACTGCGCCTTCGAGCACTTGTGGCAAGGTATCGGTGCGCTTGACCACCAGCAGCGCTTCCTTGAGGCTCAGGGCCTTGATCACGCATTGCTGGGTGCCGCTGGACAGGCGCAATTGGCCCTGGCCACGGTTGGCGGCTGGTGCGGAGGCAGCCGGAGCCTTGACGGGCGGGCTGTTGAGCAAGCCACGGGCCGGGGCCGCAGCGGCGGGTGCAGGCGCTGCGGCAGCGGCCGGCTTGGCGAAGGGGTTCGCCGCAGGTGCCGAAGCGACAGCGGCAACCGGAGCCGCCTTACCACCGGTCAAGGCGCTGAGGGAATCATTGCCGAACGCCGAATTCATTTTGGTCGGGGCACTGTTCATCAAGGTGTCGAGCTTGCCAACCTTGTGCAGCGCCTGCTTGACCTTGCCCAGCAACTGTTCGTTGGTGAACGGTTTGCTGACATAGCCGGAAACGCCGGCCTGAATCGCCTGGACAACGTTTTCCTTGTCGCCGCGGCTGGTGACCATCACGAACGGCATGCCCTTGAGGGAGTCTTGCTGGCGGCACCAGGTCAGCAGTTCCAGGCCAGACATTTCCGGCATTTCCCAATCGCACAGCACCAGGTCGAAAGCTTCACGGGCCAGTATGGACTGGGCTTTCTTGCCATTCACGGCATCTTCGATGCGGATGCCCGGGAAGTAGTTGCGCAGGCACTTCTTCACCAGGTCACGAATGAACGAAGCATCGTCCACGACCAACACACTGACCTTACTCATCCAGATACACCTCTAAAAAATCCCGGCAAGCATACCGCTTTTGCTGATGGCATATTGCCAAAAACCTTCAGTCACGCCGGTACTTTTCGTTCGCGGGGTGCTGCTGTCGATTAAAAAAAATCCAAAAAAAAGCCCGACCAGAAGGCCGGGCGCTTTTCTTGGCAATCTTACTTATCGTCAGTTTCGCCCGGAACATTAGCAGTTTCGGACAGGGTGCCCTCAACTTCTTCCTTCATGCGCTTGAGCCCCAGGTGCCGCACATCGGTGCCGCGCACCAGATAGATCACAAGTTCCGAGATGTTGCGCGCATGATCGCCGATACGCTCCAGGGAACGCAGCACCCAGATGATGCTCAGTACCCGGGAAATAGACCGCGGGTCTTCCATCATGTAGGTCGCAAGCTCGCGCAGGGCGGTCTTGTATTCGCGGTCGATGATCTTGTCGTACTGGGCCACCGACAACGCCAGGTCGGCGTCGAAACGAGCAAAGGCGTCCAGCGCATCGCGCACCATGTTGCGCACCTGGTCGCCAATGTGGCGAACTTCGACGTAACCGCGCGGCGCTTCACCCTCTTCGCACAACTGGATGGCCCGGCGGGCGATTTTGGTGGCTTCGTCGCCGATCCGCTCCAGGTCGATCACCGACTTGGAGATGCTGATGATCAGGCGCAGGTCGGAGGCGGCCGGCTGACGACGGGCCAGGATGCGCAGGCATTCCTCGTCGATGTTGCGCTCCATCTGGTTGATCTGGTCGTCGATCTCGCGCACTTGCTGCGCCAGGCCAGAATCGGCCTCGATCAGCGCGGTCACCGCATCGTTGACCTGCTTTTCCACCAGCCCGCCCATGGCCAGCAGGTGACTACGCACCTCCTCCAGCTCGGCGTTGAACTGGGCGGAAATGTGGTGAGTAAGGCCTTCCTTCGAAATCATCTTGTTCGCTCCGCGAAAGTTGCAAGCTTCAAGCTGCAAGCTTCAAGCAGTTAAATGTTGATCCGGATCGCACCGCCTCTGTCTTGCGGCTTGCAGCGACCTCGACTAGCCGTAGCGACCGGTGATGTAGTCCTCGGTCTGTTTCTTGGCCGGATTGGTGAACAGGGTATCGGTGTCGCCGAACTCCACCAGTTTGCCCATGTACATGAACGCGGTGTAGTCCGAAACCCGCGCCGCCTGTTGCATGTTGTGGGTCACGATGACGATGGTGAACTTGGACTTGAGCTCGTAGATCAGCTCTTCGACTTTCAGCGTCGAGATCGGGTCCAGAGCCGAGCAAGGTTCGTCGAGCAGCAATACTTCCGGCTCCACGGCGATGGTGCGGGCGATCACCAGACGCTGCTGCTGACCACCGGACAAGCCCAGTGCCGATTCATGCAGGCGATCCTTGACTTCGTCCCACAGCGCCGCGCCCTTGAGGGCCCACTCCACCGCTTCGTCGAGGATGCGCTTCTTGTTGATGCCCTGGATGCGCAGGCCGTAGACCACGTTCTCGTAAATGGTTTTCGGGAACGGGTTGGGCTTCTGGAACACCATGCCCACGCGACGACGCAGCTCGGCCACGTCTTCGCCCTTGCGGTAGATGTTGTTGCCGTAGAGGTTGATTTCACCCTCGACGCGGCAGCCGTCCACCAAGTCGTTCATGCGGTTGAACGTGCGCAGCAAGGTCGACTTGCCGCAACCCGACGGGCCGATGAATGCGGTAACGCGCTGCTTCGGGATGTTCAGGCTGACGTCATACAGCGCCTGCTTCTGGCCATAGAACAGGCTCAGGCCAGGCACTTCGATGGCGACAGTTTCCTGGGCCAGATCCAGGCTCTGCTTGTCGCGGCCCAGGGCCGACATATTGATGCCGCGTGCTTGTACTTCGTGTTGCATGGGAGGCTCCCTGTGCTAACAAATTCGGTTCGGAACGCCTTTGTGGCTGCTCCATAAAATTCCAGTGAACATCGATCAGTGTGGGAGCGAGCGTGCTCGCGAAGGGGGCATCAAGGCCGCCAAAAAGCTTCGCGAGCAAGCTCGCTCCCACAGGATCCGGACCATCAGCTATCCAGTGCCTTGTACTTCTCGCGCAGGTGGTTGCGAATCCACACCGCCGACAGGTTCAGCGTAGCGATCACCAGCACCAGCAGCAGCGCCGTGGCATACACCAGCGGTCGCGCCGCTTCGACGTTCGGGCTCTGGAAGCCCACGTCATAGATGTGGAAGCCCAAGTGCATGATCTTCTGGTCCAGGTGCAGGTACGGGTAGTTGCCGTCCAGCGGCAGCGACGGGGCCAGTTTCACCACGCCCACCAGCATCAGCGGCGCCACTTCACCCGCAGCGCGGGCCACGGCGAGGATCATGCCGGTCATCATCGCCGGGCTCGCCATGGGCAGCACGATTTTCCACAACGTCTCGGCCTTGGTCGCGCCCAAGGCCAGGGAGCCTTCACGCACGGTCCGCGGGATCCGCGCCAGGCCTTCTTCGGTGGCCACGATCACCACCGGCACCGCCAGCAGCGCCAAGGTCAGGGAGGCCCAGAGCAGGCCCGGGGTACCGAAGGTCGGCGCCGGCAGGGCTTCGGGGAAGAACAGGCGATCCACCGAACCACCCAGCACATAGACGAAGAAGCCCAGGCCGAACACGCCGTAAACAATGGCCGGTACGCCTGCCAGGTTGTTCACCGCAATGCGGATCAGGCGGGTCATCGGCCCTTGGCGGGCGTACTCACGCAGGTACACCGCCGCCAGCACGCCGAATGGCGTCACGATCATCGCCATGATCAGGGTCATCATCACCGTACCGAAAATTGCCGGGAAGATCCCGCCTTCGGTGTTGGCTTCACGGGGATCGTCGCTGAGAAATTCCCAGACCTTGCTGAAATAGAAACCGAGCTTGGTAAAGGTGCCCATGCTGTTCGGCTGGAAGGCGTGCACCACTTTGCCGATGCCGATTTCCACTTCCTTGCCGTTGGCATCGCGAGCGGTCAGGCTGTCGCGGTTGAACTGCGCGTGCAAGTCAGACAGGCGCGCTTCGATGTCTTTGTAACGGGCATTGAGTTCGGCGCGTTCGCTTTCCAGGTCGGCTTGGGCGGCGGCATCGAGCTTGCCGTCCAGCTCCAGCTTGCGACCGTGCAGGCGAATGCGCTCCAAGCCGGCGTTGATGGCGCCGATGTCGACTTTTTCCAGAGTCTTGAGCTCGGCGGCCAACTGGTTGACGCGCTGTACGCGAGCCTGCAGTTGCGGCCAGGCGGCCTCGCCCTCGGCGATGACCTTGCCGTCTTCCTTGACGTTGACCAGGTAGCCGTAGAAGTTGCCCCACTCACGACGCTCGATGGCCATCAGTTCCGGCGGCGTGGTCTGATTGGTCAGCCAGTCGCCGACGATCCAGGTGAAGTCAGTCCCGTTCAAGTCCCGGTTGCCAACCTTGACCAGCTCGCGGGTCATGAACTCCGGACCTTCATCCGGCACCGGCAGGCCGGCACTTTTCAGGCGCTCGCGAGGCACTTCTTCTTTCTGCACCACTTCGCCGACCACCAGGTGCGCAGGCATGCCTGGCACGTTGTAGCTGGCGTGGATCAGGTCCGCCGGCCAGAAGTGGCCCAGGCCGCGCACGGCAATCACTGCCAGCAGGCCAATGGTCATGATGACCGCGATGGACACTGCGCCACCGCTGATCCAGACGCCGGGGGCGCCGCTCTTGAACCATCCTTTCAGGGAGTTCTGTTTCACAGACTTCTACCTTTCTTAAAGCGCCGAATATTTCTTGCGCAGACGCTGACGGATCAGCTCGGCGAGGGTGTTCATGACGAAGGTGAACAACAGCAGCACCAGCGCCGACAGGAACAGCACGCGGTAATGGCTGCCGCCGACTTCCGATTCGGGCATTTCCACCGCCACGTTGGCCGCCAGGGTGCGCAGGCCTTCGAACAGGTTCATTTCCATGACCGGCGTGTTACCGGTGGCCATCAGCACGATCATAGTCTCGCCCACCGCACGGCCCATGCCGATCATCAGCGCCGAGAAGATGCCCGGACTGGCGGTAAGGATCACCACGCGGGTCATGGTCTGCCATGGCGTGGCACCGAGGGCCAGAGAACCCAGGGTCAGGCCGCGTGGCACGCTGAACACGGCGTCTTCGGCAATGGAGTAGATGTTCGGGATGACCGCGAAGCCCATCGCCAGGCCGACCACCAGGGCGTTGCGCTGGTCATAGGTGATGCCCAGGTCATGGGAGATCCACATGCGCATGTCACCGCCGAAGAACCAGGCTTCCATGTACGGGCTCATGTACAGCGAGAGCCAGCCGACGAACAGGATCACCGGGATCAGCATCGCGCTTTCCCAACCTTCCGGCACCTTGAGGCGGATGGATTCAGGCAGGCGGCTGAAGACGAAACCGGCTACCAGGATGCCAATCGGCAGCAACATCAACAGGCTGAAGATGCCCGGCAAGTGCCCTTCGACATAGGGCGCCAGGAACAGGCCGGCGAAGAAACCGAGGATCACCGTCGGCATCGCCTCCATCAGCTCGATCACTGGCTTGACCTTGCGGCGCATGCCCGGGGCCATGAAGTAGGCGGTGTAGATCGCTGCGGCAACCGCCAGCGGTGCAGCCAGCAGCATTGCGTAGAACGCCGCTTTCAAGGTACCGAAGGTCAGCGGCGAAAGGCTCAGCTTGGGTTCGAAGTCGGTGTTGGCGGCGGTCGATTGCCAGACGTATTTAGGCTCGTCGTAGTTTTCGTACCAGACCTTGCTCCACAACGCGCTCCACGAGACTTCCGGGTGCGGGTTGTCCAGCGTCAGCGGTTGCAGCTTGCCGCCCTGCTCCACGATCAGGCGGTTGGCCCGGGGCGACATGCCGAACAGGCCCTGGCCATCGACCACTTGATCCACCAACAAGGTGCGGTGCGCAGTGCTGTGGAACACGCCGAGCTTGCCGGCGGCATCGAGGGCAACGAAACCTTTGCGACGTTCTTCGGCAGTGATCTCAACGATTGGCGTGGTGCCCATCTGGAAAGTACGAATCTGTTTGAAGCGCAGCTCGCCGTCCGGATCGCGGGCCATGAACCACTGGGCCAGACCGCCCTTGGAGTCGCCGATGATCAGCGAGATCCCGCCCACCAACTGGGTGGCGGCGGTGACTTGGGCTTCGGCGTTTTCCAGCAATTTGTAACGACCGTTGAGGCTCTTGTCCCGCAGGCTGAACACGTCGGCCTGGGCACGTCCGTTGACCACGTACAGCCATTGCTGGCGCGGGTCGACGAAGATGTTTTTCACCGGCTCGGTCATCTGCGGCAGCTCGATGCGCGTCTGCTCGCTGGTGACTTCACCGGTCATCATGTTTTCTTCGCTGGTGAGCGACAGTACTTGCAACTGCGCACCGCTGGAACCGGCCAGCAGCAGGGTTGAATCGGTGGCGTTGAGGCTGACATGCTCCAAGGCGGCGCCTTGCTCGTTCAACGCGATCGGCGCTTCGCCATAAGGATATTCGACGGCAGGCGAGATGGTTTTCTTGCCATCCGGGTAGCTGACTTTATAGGTATGACGGAATATCAGGGCCTGGCCATTGGACAGACCGATCGCCACCAGCGGGCTGCCGGGCTGATCTTCGCCAATGGCGGTCACACTGGCGCCGGCTGGAATCGGCAGGTCGACTCGGCGCAGTTCGGCACCACTGGTGATGTCGAAAAACAGCGCCTGCCCCTTGTCGGAAACCCGCATGGCAACCTGGTTCTGCTCTTCGATGGCAATCATCAGCGGCTTGCCGGCGTCTTGCATCCAGGCCGGGCTGATCGGGTCCTTGGCGGTCAAGTCCGCGCCTTGGAACAGCGGTAGCACCACATAAGCCAGGAAGAAGAAAATCAACGTAATGGCGGCCAGGACGGCCAGACCGCCGATCAAGACGTACCAACGGGTCAGGCGATCCTTGAGCGCACGAATACGGCGCTTGCGTTGAAGCTCAGGCGTATTGAAGTCAATGCGCTTGGGAGGGGAAGTCGTAGTCATTGTGGAGTTGGCCAGATCATTCATGCGCACACCCTAGCGATCCTGTATGACAGAAAGATGACAATGCAGTGACGCAACAAATCCGCCGCCGGAGGGAACCGGCAGCGGACAGGAATTTTGGACTGTGGGACGGCTTACTCGCGAAGTCAGTCAACAACCCTGTTGAATGCACTGACCTCTTCGCGAGCAAGCCCGCTCCACAGGAGTCCGGACTTCGGCCCGGGCTCAGGTATTACTTCTTGACGACGCTGGCGCCTTCTTGCAGACCCAGGTCAGCCAGTGCCTTGGCGGCCACCTTGGCTGGCAGTGGGATGTAACCGTCCTTGACTACAACTTCCTGGCCTTGCTTGGACAGGACCAGTTTCACGAACTCAGCTTCCAGCGGGGCCAGAGGCTTGTTCGGCGCCTTGTTGACATAAACGTAGAGGAAGCGCGACAGCGGGTACTTGCCGTTCAGGGCGTTTTCTTCGGTGTCTTCGATGAACTCAGTGCTGCCTTTCTTGGCCAGGGCCACGGTCTTCACGCTGGCGGTCTTGTAGCCGATGCCCGAATAACCGATACCGTTCAGCGAAGAGCTGATCGACTGCACGACCGAAGCCGAGCCTGGTTGTTCGTTGACGTTTGGCTTGTAGTCGCCTTTGCACAGGGCTTCTTCCTTGAAGTAGCCGTAGGTGCCGGATACCGAGTTACGACCGAACAGTTGAACCGGCTTGTTGGCCAGGTCGCCGGTCACACCCAGATCGCCCCAGGTTTTCACATCGGCTTTAGCGCCGCACAGACGAGTCGACGAGAAGATTGCATCGACCTGTTCCATGGTCAGGTGCTGGATCGGGTTGTCCTTGTGCACGAATACCGCCAGGGCGTCCACGGCCACCGGGATAGCCGTTGGCTTGTAGCCATACTTCTGTTCGAAGGCTTGCAGCTCGTTGTCCTTCATCTTGCGGCTCATCGGGCCCAGGTTGGAGGTACCTTCGGTGAGCGCAGGTGGCGCGGTGGAAGAACCGGCAGCCTGAATCTGGATGTTTACGTTCGGGTATTCTTTCTTGTAGTTCTCGGCCCACAAGGTCATCAGGTTGGCCAGGGTATCGGAGCCGACGCTGGAGAGGTTGCCCGAAACACCAGTGGTCTTGGTGTAGCTCGGGATCGCAGGGTCAACAGCGGCAACCGCGTTGGCAGTCGCAACGCCAGCAGCGACAAAAGTCATTGCCGCCATCAAACGCTTCAGTTTCATGCCTTACTCCTAGCAGATAGGGTGTGTTAAGTCGGCCAAGTATCGGTAAGCCGTGTGAACACTCTATTGCTGAAATATGACAATTGGATGAAAGGCCAGCATTGAGTTTTGCAAGATGATTCATGCGGACCCAATCGCGAGCAAGCTCGCTCCCACAGGGGATTCGCGGTGAACGCAACATCCATGTGGGAGCGTGCCTGCTCGCGATGAAGCCAGTGCAGTCAGTAAAAGATTCGGACCTAGCGCCCCTGCTTCCAGAGATAACCACCCACCGCAATCCCGATGCCGCAGATCACTGCCACGTAATATGCCGGCCCCAGTGGGCTTTCCTTGAGCAGCAGAGTGACGATCATCGGGGTCAGGCCGCCGAAGATCGCATACGCCAGGTTGTAGGAGAATGACAGGCCGCTGAAGCGCACCACTGCCGGGAATGCCTTGACCATGACATAAGGCACCGCGCCGATGGTGCCCACCAGCAGCCCACTCAGGGCATAGAGCGGGAACAGCCATTCGGGGTGGTCGAACAGGCTGTGGTAGAACGTCCAGGAGGTGATCAGCAGCAAGGTGCTGCCAAACACGAAGACCCGCCCGGCACCGAAACGGTCCGCCAGTACGCCGGAGCCGATGCAGCCAAAGCTCAGGAACACGATCGCCAGGCTGTTGGCCTGTAATGCCGTGGTCGGGCTGAAGTGATACACCGTCTGCAGCACCGTCGGGGTCATCAGGATGATCACGATGATGCCGGCCGACAGCAACCAGGTCAGCAGCATCGAAATGGCGATGGCGCCGCGATGATCACGCAGCACGGCCCGCAGTGGCACTTCTTCAGCCAGGGCCTTGCGCAGTTGCAACTCGGCGAACACCGGGGTTTCGTGCAGCCAGCGGCGCAGGTACACCGAGAACAGCCCGAACACACCGCCCAGCAGGAACGGAATCCGCCAGGCGTAATCCGCTACTTCCACCGGTGTATAAATGCTGTTGATCGCGGTCGCTACCAGTGAGCCCAACAGGATCCCTGCCGTCAGGCCACAGGTAAGGGTGCCGCAGGCGTAGCCGATGTGGCGCGCCGGAACATGTTCGGAAACGAATACCCAGGCCCCCGGCACTTCACCGCCAATGGCCGCACCCTGGATCACCCGCATCAGCAACAGCAGGATCGGCGCCCACATGCCGATCTGTGCATAGGTCGGCAGCAGGCCCATGATCAGGGTCGGCACGGCCATCATGAAAATGCTCAAAGTGAACATTTTCTTACGCCCCAACAGGTCGCCGAAGTGGGCCATGATGATCCCGCCCAGTGGCCGGGCCAGGTAACCGGCGGCAAAAATACCGAACGTCTGCATCAAGCGCAGCCATTCGGGCATCTCGGCAGGGAAGAATAATTTGCCGACCACAGTGGCAAAGAACACAAAAATGATGAAATCGTAGAATTCCAGCGCACCGCCCAGCGCAGACAGTGACAAGGTCTTGTAATCGTTGCGGGTCAGCGGACGGGCCGGTTGTGCAGGCGTCGCTGTGCTCGAAGGCGCAGTGGTCATGGCAAGGGCTTCTCTTATTGGTCAGTTCTGCGCAACCCGACAGCGCGGGTTGGGGCCTGCGGCCTGTGTGGCGAGTCCGGCACGATAGCAAATTGTTCGAAAAAACACATAGAGGCGCGTAATTGACCGTCGAAATCAGAACCGAGTGGTCGTCTCGACGTCTATCGCCCGATATACTCGCAACTTTGCAACACTCTGTAGGGGGTTGCTGTGCGAAAACGTCGTTGGTGGCGTAGTACCAGAACCAGCCGGTTTCGCAGAGTTTCCCTTTGGCACGCCTTTACGAAAAACGTGACGAACGTAGCATGTTCGGGCTGAATCGTTTTTTACAAAGACGGCTATTCACCTGAAGCACCAGACAGCGTTACGGGTCAGAGGCACCCCCGGCATGATAGAGCTCGAACAAGAAGATCCAATCCCGCAAGGCGACCTGGCCCTGCAAATCACCGCGCTCCCTCGCGAAACCAATGGCTTTGGCGATATTTTCGGCGGCTGGCTGGTGTCCCAGATGGACCTGGCTGGCACCGCAATGGCCAGCAAAGTGGCCGGCGGACGCGTGGCCACCGTGGCGATCGATCGCATGGCGTTCCTGGTACCGGTGGCGGTGGGTGCGCAGTTGTCCTTTTATACCCAGGCGCTGGAAATCGGCCGCAGCTCGATCCAGATGATGGTCGAGGTCTGGAGCGACGACCCGCTGTCCAGTGAGTGGCGCAAAGTGACCGAGGCGGTATTTGTCTTCGTCGCCATCGACGGCAGCGGTCGCACCCGCTCGGTTCCGCCGCGCGCTCGTTAAACACGCCGGCCGTTTTGCGGTCCATTGCAGTCCCTGTTCCCGAGCGAGATTTGCAAGATGCCTACGCCCAACGTCGAAGCCGTCAAACTGGATGAACTGAACGCCTGGCGCATCCGCCACGGTCAGGCCGAGTTGCTGGTGGCCCAGCAAGGCGCGCACATCCTCAGCTATCAAGTGGACGGCCAGCCGCCGCTGATCTGGCTCAACGACCAGGCCACATTCAAGGCCGGCAAGAGCATCCGCGCCGGCGTGCCGGTGTGCTGGCCGTGGTTCGGCAATCTGACGCGCAACCCCGACAGCGTACAAGCCATGCGCGTGACCAACGACCCGGCCACGGCCCACGGGTTGGTTCGAGCGATGGATTGGGAGTTGAAGGGCATCGAAGCCGAAGGCGAAAGCCTCAAGGTGGAGTTCGTGCTGCCCTATCCTGAAAACGGCCTCTCGGGCTGGCCCCATCAGGTGGACCTGACGCTGACCATCGTCATGGACGCGCAGTTGCACATCAGCCTCACCAGCCATAACCGCGGCAGCGAAAGCGTCAGCCTCAGCCAGGCGCTGCACAGCTATTTCGCCGTCAGCGATGTGCGCAATGTGCATGTCGAAGGGGTGGATGGCTTGAGCTACGTCGAGACCCTGGACGACTGGAAAACCGTCACCCAGGCCGGCGACCTGCACTTTACCGGCGAAACCGACCGCATCTATCTCAATACCCCGCCGCGACTGAGCATCGTCGACCCGCAGTGGGAACGACGGATCGAACTGACCAGCAGCGGCTCGCGCTCGGCGGTGATCTGGAACCCCTGGACCGAGCGTGCCAAGGCCTTCAGCGACATGGCCGACGATGGCTGGCAGCGCATGCTGTGCATCGAGACAGCGAATGTGATGGACGATGTGGTGACGCTGCTGCCGCAGGCCAGTCATACCTTGGGTGTGAGCATCGGCAGCAAGCCGCTCTAACACTGCACAATCCATGTGGGAGCGAGCTTGCTCGCGATAGCGGACTGACCGTCAACATCAGCTTCGACTGATACACCGCCATCGCGAGCAAGCTCGCCCCCACATTGGGATTTGTGTCAAGCCAACCGGCCTATTACAAATCCGCCTCCTGCACCACCCTCACTTTCTCCGCCTCCAGCGCATATGCCGCGCTGGCCAGGTCGTTGTCGACCTTTTCGATCTTCAGCGTGCCAGTCACCCAAAGCGGTGTGTAGATGTCGTCCAGCTTCAGGCCTTTGGGATAGCGCACCAGCACCAGTTGATTCGGTGGCGGTGGCGGGACGTGGATGCAGGCGCCAGGGTAAGGCACCAGGAAGAACAGCGTGCTACGGCCCTTGGCATCGCTTTCAAGGGGCACGGGGTAACCGCCGATGCGAATGTGCTTGTCGTTCATCGACGCCACGGTCTTGGTCGAATACATCACCGCAGGCAAACCCTTGCTTTGCTTCAGGCCGCCTTTCTCGGTGAAGGTGCCATTGGCTTCGGGGGAATTGTGGTCGATCTCGGGCATGGCCTCGAGGGCTTTCTGGTCCGACTTGGGCATCAGTTCGAGCCAGTCGGTTTCCGGCAGCTCGGCGGCGTGGGCCAGGCCACTGCCCAGCAAAAGAAGGGTCAACATTAGACGGCGCATGAAAGGGCTCGGCAATGAGTAGGAAGTGCAACGCCGGGCATTCTAGCCCCCTCTGCGCGCCACGCAGAGGGGGCTTTGTCGCATTTGAATCAGTTTCTTTTGATCAGGCCGTAGATCACCAGCAACACCACCGCACCCACCAGTGCACCGATGAAGCCAGCGCCTTGGCCAGCCTGGTAGATGCCCAGGGCCTGGCCGCCGTAAGTGGCTGCCAACGAACCGCCGATACCGAGCAGGATGGTCATGATCCAGCCCATGCTGTCATCGCCCGGTTTCAGGAAGCGCGCCAGCAGGCCGACGATCAGGCCGATAAAGATGGTTCCAATGATTCCCATGGCATTTCCCTCTGGTTGAATAACTAGGGCCAAATCCAGTCGGATTTGGCGCCTAGCTAATCAGAGAAGTTGGCCGACGAATGGTTCCACCGATATTCCAGACTATTACTCGGCGATCAACGTCTCGACCTTGATGATCTGCTGGGCCAGCGTGGCCCGGTCAGCGCAACGCAGGTTGGCGTGACCGACCTTGCGCCCGGCCTTGAACGCCTTGCCATAGTGATGCAAATGGCAGTCGGCAATCGCCAGGACTTTCTCGCTGTCCGGGACCCTGCCGATGAAGTTGAGCATCGCGCTTTCACCGACCTTGGCGGTCGACCCCAGCGGCAGCCCGGCCACCGCCCGCAGGTGGTTTTCGAACTGGCTGCACTCGGCGCCTTCGGTGGTCCAGTGCCCGGAGTTGTGCACCCGAGGCGCGATTTCGTTGGCCTTGAGGCCGCCGTCCACTTCGAAGAACTCGAACGCCATCACGCCGACATAGTCGAGCTGCTTGAGCACCCGGCTGGAATAGTCCTCGGCCAGGGCCTGCAACGGATGATCGGTGCTGGCGACGGACAGTTTGAGAATGCCGTCCTTGTGGGTGTTGTGCACCAGCGGGTAGAAACGGATTTCACCATCGCGGGCCCGTACGGCGATCAGCGAGACTTCGCCGGTGAACGGCACGAAACCTTCCAGCAGGCAGGCCACGCTGCCGAGCTCGGCAAACGTGCCAACCACGTCTTCAGGCTTGCGCAAGACTTTCTGGCCCTTGCCGTCGTAACCCAGGGTACGGGTCTTGAGCACGGCCGGCAGGCCGATGGACGCAACGGCGGCGTCCAGGTCGGCCTGGGACTGGATGTCGGCGAAGGCTGGCGTGGGGATGCCCAGGTCCTTGAACATGTTCTTTTCGAACCAACGGTCACGGGCGATGCGCAAGGCTTCGGCACTCGGGTAGACCGGGACGAACTGGGACAGGAAGGCAACGGTTTCAGCCGGGACGCTTTCGAACTCGAAGGTCACCAGATCGACTTCATCGGCCAATTGGCGCAGGTGGTCCTGGTCGCCGTAGTCGGCCCGCAGGTGTTCACCCAGCGCCGCGGCGCAGGCGTCCGGCGCCGGGTCCAGGAAAGCGAAGCTCATCCCCAGCGGCGTACCCGCCAGGGCCAACATGCGACCCAACTGGCCGCCACCGATTACACCGATCTTCATTCGTCAACAACCTCAGGCAATGCGTGGGTCTGGATTGTCCAGGACGCTGTCTGTCTGTTCAGCGCGGAATTTTTTCAGCACGGTATGAAATTGTGGATGCTTGGCACCCAGGATGCTCGCCGAGAGCAGGGCCGCGTTGATCGCACCGGCCTTGCCGATGGCCAGGGTCGCAACCGGGATGCCAGCCGGCATCTGCACGATCGACAGCAGCGAATCGACGCCCGACAGCATCGACGACTGTACCGGCACGCCCAGTACCGGCAGGTGGGTCTTGGCCGCACACATGCCTGGCAGATGGGCCGCGCCCCCGGCACCGGCGATGATCACCTCGATGCCACGGGACTCAGCCTCTTCGGCGTACTGGAATAGCAGGTCCGGGGTACGGTGGGCGGAGACCACTTTCACCTCATAAGGGATGCCGAGCTTTTCCAGCATATCGGCGGTGTGGCTAAGGGTGGACCAATCGGACTTGGAGCCCATGATCACGCCAACCAGTGCACTCATCGTCGTGCCTCTTCTCTCTGGGCGCCCGCAGGCGCGTCAAAAAACAACAAGCCACGCAGGAAACCGGCGTGGCTTGTTGTACGAATTATGGCCGGGCAAGCCGACCGAAGGCCGGGCAGTATACCGAAAATGGTGCGTTAAACGCACTTTCGCCGACCGTCTGTCGTTTGAGGGGAAGTGGCGACTTTATTGACTCTCGGGTCAGCGAAATAACAACACAAATCCCCCTGTGGGAGCGAGCTTGCTCGCGATGGCGATGTGTCAGTCAACTCCGATGTTGAAGGTCAGTCCGCTGTCGCGAGCAACTCGCTCCCATAGGGTTTTGAGTGCTATCAAGATCCCGCGGCGCCCTGCGCTGCGCCGCCCTCAAGCTTGCGCCACAACAAGCGCACATTGGCCTTGCGCACCAAGGCGCAGCGGTACAGGCGAATCTCGAGAGGTACGTGCCACTGCGTGCCGCCGCAGACCACCAGTTCGCCCCGGGCCAGTTCGGCACGTACGCTCAGGTGCGGCACCCAGGCAATGCCCAGGCCTTCCAGGGCCATGCTTTTCAGACTGTCGGCCATGGCCGTCTCGTAGACCGTGGTGAAACGCAGCGCCCGCTGGCGCAACAACTGGTTAACCGAGCGGCCGAGAAACGCTCCGGCGCTGTAGGCCAACAGCGGCACGCTGGCTTCGCCTTCGAGATCGAACAAGGGCTTACCACCGGCATCGGCGGCACACACCGGGAGCATTTCGGTCTGGCCCAAGTGCAGCGACGGAAAGATCTCCGGGTCCATCTGCATCGCCGAATCCGGATCGTAGAAGGCCAGCATCAGGTCGCAACCGCCTTCACGCAATGCATGGACCGCATCGCCGACGTTGGTCGCCACTAGCCGCGTGGCGATGTTCATCCCTTCGTTACGCAACTGGGCGATCCAGCGCGGGAAGAAGCCCAGCGCCAGGGAGTGGGCGGCCGCCACCTGGATGACTTCGCCCTGCCCGCCTTCCAGATGATGCAGATGACGCAGCACTTCACCCAACTGCTCGACCACCGTACGGGCCGTCACCAAGAAGAGTTGTCCCGCCGCCGTCAGTTCGACCGGCGTACGAGAGCGGTTGACCAGGGTCAGCCCGAGCGCCGCCTCGAGGCTGCGGATTCGCCGGCTGAAGGCCGGCTGTGTCACGAAGCGTCGTTCAGCGGCCTGGGAGAAACTGCGGGTAGCGGCCAGGGCACTGAAGTCCTCGAGCCATTTGCTTTCAAGATTCATCATGTCCTCCCGTTACACGCACCAAAACAGGTCACACGTTCGCCGCACAGCCGACGTCACACCCGCATTATGCCGAATATGCATAGGCCAGTGTTTAACAGCATTGGCCCTATTTTTTTCGAGAGCCTAGGATCCACAGCGTTCCGGCTTAGCCCGGGTCCTTATCGAGATGATTTCAATCATGTCCTCCGCTGCATCATTCCGCACAGAAAAAGACCTGCTTGGTGTACTTGAAGTACCGGCGCAAGCGTATTACGGCATCCAGACCCTACGAGCGGTAAACAACTTCCGTCTCTCCGGTGTTCCGATCTCGCACTACCCAAAGCTGGTGGTCGGTCTGGCAATGGTCAAACAGGCCGCCGCTGACGCCAACCGCGAACTGGGACAGCTCAGCGAAGCCAAGCACGCCGCCATCAGCGAAGCCTGTGCACGATTGATCCGCGGCGACTTCCACGAAGAGTTCGTGGTGGACATGATCCAGGGCGGCGCCGGCACGTCGACCAACATGAATGCCAACGAAGTGATCGCCAACATCGCTCTGGAGGCCATGGGCCACCAGAAAGGCGAATACCAGTACCTGCACCCGAACAACGACGTGAACATGGCGCAGTCCACCAACGACGCCTACCCGACCGCGATCCGCCTGGGTCTGCTGCTGGGCCACGATGCGTTGCTGGCCAGCCTCGACAGCCTGATCCAGGCGTTCGCGGCCAAAGGTGAAGAATTCAGCCACGTCCTGAAAATGGGTCGCACCCAGCTGCAAGACGCTGTGCCGATGACCCTCGGCCAGGAATTCCGTGCCTTCGCCACCACCCTGAGCGAAGACCTGGCGCGCCTGAAAACCCTGGCGCCCGAACTGCTCACCGAAGTGAACCTGGGCGGCACCGCCATCGGCACCGGTATCAACGCTGACCCGCGCTACCAGGCCCTGGCCGTGCAGCGCCTGGCAACCATCAGCGGCCAGCCGCTGGTTCCGGCCGCCGACCTGATCGAAGCCACCTCCGACATGGGCGCCTTCGTACTGTTCTCCGGCATGCTCAAGCGCACCGCAGTCAAGCTGTCGAAGATCTGCAACGACCTGCGCCTGCTGTCCAGCGGCCCACGCACTGGCATCAACGAAATCAACCTGCCGGCCCGCCAGCCAGGCAGTTCGATCATGCCCGGCAAGGTCAACCCGGTTATCCCCGAAGCGGTCAACCAGGTAGCGTTCCAGATCATCGGCAACGACCTGGCCCTGACCATCGCGGCCGAAGGCGGTCAACTGCAACTGAACGTGATGGAGCCGCTGATCGCCTTCAAGATCTTCGACTCGATCCGCCTGCTGCAACGCGCCATGGACATGCTGCGCGAACACTGCATCGTCGGCATTACCGCCAACGAAGCGCGCTGCCGTGAACTGGTCGAGCACTCGATCGGCCTGGTCACCGCCCTGAACCCGTACATCGGCTATGAAAACGCCACCCGCATCGCCCGCGTTGCCCTGGAAAGCGGCCGCGGCGTGCTGGAACTGGTGCGCGAAGAAGGCTTGCTCGACGACGCCATGCTCGACGACATCCTGCGCCCGGAAAACATGATTGCACCGCGTCTGGTTCCGCTCAAAGCGTGATCACCGCTGCTAACGCTCACCAGGTCGAGGGACTAGACACCTCTCACCTTTTGAGGGCTTGGGGATTTTTCCCCAAGCCCTTTTTTTAATTTGACAGCGACAAGGATGACCGAACTGTAGGAACGAATCTTCTCGCGATAAACGATGACGCGCTGCCGTTGTAAACCGCGTCACCAGCCATTGCGAGCGGGCTCGCCTCCACAAAAACCTGACCGGATGGCCAGGTGAAATGAAGGGTCCGCTTCGTCGGACGCACCACAATCGTGCAGACGGGCACCGCACTGATAGGTATAGTGCCGCCCCTCTTCGCGTGAGCGGTCGTCAGTAGAGAGACCCTAAAACATGCGAAAACCGAACTAATAACAAACCCGCGAAAATGGACCGGGACGAAACATCGCCTCACCTGTTGGGCCGCGCGCCGACCGATGTAACGCGATATTTCCAAATGGCCAGCATTTGCTTAAACAAAAAACAGCGAGGAATACTCATGCTTGAAGTCATCAACGACTTCCTTTCAGGGAAAGTGCTGATCGTGCTCATTGTCGGGCTCGGGAGCTATTTCACGATCCGCTCGCGTTTCGTCCAGTTCCGCCATTTCTTTCATATGTTCGCGGTGTTCCGTGACAGCCTGAAAAGCAGCACTGACCAGCTCAGCTCCTTCCAGGCCCTGATGCTCAGCCTGGCCGGTCGTGTCGGCGCAGGCAACATCGCCGGTGTCGGCATCGCCGTGACCCTCGGTGGTCCTGGCGCAGTGTTCTGGATGTGGGTGACCGCGCTGGTCGGCATGTCCAGCAGCTTCTTCGAGTGCTCCCTCGGCCAGCTCTACAAGCGCTGCGACTCCGAAGGCCAATACCGTGGCGGCCCGTCCTACTACATCCAGCACGGCCTGCAGAAACGCTGGCTGGGCATGATCATGGCATTCCTGCTGCTGGTCACCTTCGGCTTCGCCTTCAACGGCCTGCAAGCCCACGCCGTCACCCACTCCCTGAACAACGCCTTCGGCTTCGACACCACCTACACCGGTCTGGGCCTGGCGGTGCTGCTGGGCCTGGTGTTCATCGGCGGGATCAAGCGCATCGCCAAGGTGGCCGACCTGCTGGTACCGGTCAAGACCCTGGCGTACATCGCCGTGACCATCTATGTGATCGTGCTGCAGTTCGACCACGTACCGGCCATGCTGGCGACCATCGTCAAGAGCGCCTTCGGTCTGGATCAGGCCTTTGGCGGCCTGATCGGCAGCGCCATCGTCATGGGCGTCAAGCGTGGCGTATTCGCCAACGAAGCCGGCCTGGGCAGTGCGCCTAACGTGGCCGCTGTCGCGTCGGTCGAGCACCCGGTGGCCCAGGGCGTGGTACAGGCGTTCAGCGTGTTCCTCGACACCTTCGTGATCTGCACCTGCACCGCACTGCTGATCCTGCTGTCGGGCTTCTACACCCCGGGTTTCGAAGGCGACGGCATTGCCCTGACCCAGAACTCCCTGGCAGCCGTGGTCGGTGACTGGGGCCGCATGTTCATTTCCGTAGCCCTGGCGTTGTTCGTCTTCACCTCGATCCTCTACAACTACTATCTGGGTGAGAACAACCTGCGCTTTATGCTCGGGGAAAACCGCAAGGCGCTGATCGCCTACCGCGCGCTGGTCCTGGTCCTGATTTTCTGGGGCGCCATCGAAAACCTCAGCACCGTGTTCGCCTTCGCCGACATCACCATGACCCTGCTGGCGTTCGTGAACCTGATCGCGCTGTTCCTGCTGTTCAAGGTCGGCATGCGCATCCTGCGCGACTACGACGACCAGCGTTCGGCCGGTATCAAGACCCCAGTCTTCGACTCCAGCAAGTTCCTGGACCTGGATCTGGACCGCAAGGCTTGGCCTGCCAACCCATCGGCGCCGGTTGCCAAACCTGACGCAGCTGTTGCTGGCACGACCGCAGCGCAACGCTGATCGGTAATAAGCTGTTTGGAAAAAACCGGGCGCATCCCCTGCGCCCGGCGTGACACAGCCTAAGGTCGGCGTCATGCTCGACCTTATGTTGTGGCAGCGACTAAATGACGCTGCCGCTTTCGCCCTCGGAGAACCCTCATGAATTCCTCGACCTACCCTGCCGCCCAGCACGTCATGGTGCTCTACACCGGCGGCACTATCGGCATGCAGGCCAGCGCCCATGGCCTGGCCCCGGCATCCGGTTTCGAAGCGCGGATGCGCGATTACCTGCACAGCCAACCCGAACTCGTCATCCCGCAATGGCGCTTCCGGGAAATGTCTCCGCTGATCGACAGCGCCAACATGACCCCGGCCTATTGGCAACAACTGCGCGAAGCGGTGGTCGATGCCGTGGATGTGCAGGGCTGCGACAGCGTACTGATCCTGCACGGCACCGACACGCTGGCCTACAGTGCGGCCGCGATGAGCTTTCAATTGCTCGGTATGCATGCCCGGGTCTGCTTCACCGGTTCCATGCTGCCCGCCGGCGTGACCGACAGCGACGCCTGGGAAAACCTCAGCGGTGCGCTGGTCGCCCTCGGCCAGGGTCTGGCGCCGGGGGTGCATCTGTATTTCCACGGTGAGCTGCTGGAACCCACCCGTTGCGCCAAGGTGCGCAGTTGCGGGCGTCATCCATTCAAGCGTCTGGAGCGTCAGGGTGGCGGTACCAAAGCCGCTTCGCTGCCGGCACCGTTGCATTACAACCAGCCCAAGCAATTGGCGAATATCGCGGTGCTGCCGCTGTTTCCCGGCATCAGCGCCGAGATCCTCGACGGCCTGCTCTGCAGCGGGATCCAGGGCCTGGTGCTGGAGTGCTACGGCAGCGGCACCGGGCCGAGCGACAACCCGTCGTTCCTCGCTAGCCTCGAGCGGGCGCGGGACAGCGGCGTGGTCGTGGTGGCAGTGACCCAATGTCATGAAGGTGGCGTGGAGCTGGATGTGTACGAGGCAGGCAGTCGCTTGCGTGGCGTCGGCGTGCTGTCCGGTGGCGGCATGACCCGTGAGGCGGCATTCGGCAAGTTGCAGGCGTTGATTGGCGCGGGGCTGCCGGTGGATGAGGTTCGGCGGCTGGTTGAGCTGGATCTGTGTGGCGAGTTGAGCTGACACCCGGCAAAACCTGTGGGAGCGAGCTTGCTCGCGATGGCTGACTTTCATTCAGCATCAATATTGAATGTTCCACCGCTATCGCGAGCAAGCTCGCTCCCACAGGGGTTCGCTCAAGCCTGACAATCTTCGTTCGGCATACAACTTGCTCCATCTCCAGCCTCCCAAGGCTGGAAACGAACATGCTTCATTCCCACCTCACCACCCTCAACGCCGTCTCCCTGGTGCTCAGCACCTTCAAGCATGAAGGGCTGCCCAGCGACGCGTTGCTGGCCGGCAGCGGCATCAGCGCGGCGGATCTGAGCCGGGCCGACACGCGCATCACCACCAACCAGGAGATGCAGGTCTGCGCCAACGCCGTGGCCCTCAAGCGCGACATCGGCCTGGAACTGGGTCTGCGCATGCACGTTTCGTCCTACGGCATGCTCGGTTATGCCCTGCTCACCAGTGCCACCTTAGGTGACGCTTTGCGCCTGGCGCTGCGCTATCCGGCGCTATTGGGAACACTCTTCGAGCTGAATCTGGAAGAAGACCAGGAGACGGTCTGGCTCAGCGCCAGCGATTATCGGGAGAACCCGACCCTGGCAGTGTTCAACGCCGAGTTCTGCATGGTCTCGCTGAAAGTCATCTGCAATGACCTGCTCGGCCATGCGCTGCCATTGCGCGCGGCGCGCTTCGAACATCCGGCGCCCGATTACCAGGCGCGCTACGCAGCGCTGTTCGATTGCCCGGTGCGCTTCGACAGCCTCGATAACGCGTTCGCCTTCGACCGCCACTGGCTCGAACAGCCCCTGCCCCTGGCCGACCCCATCACCCATCACGCCATGGCCGAACGCTGCCGCCGACAGAACACCGAGTTCACCGGACGCCAGGCCTGGCTGGGGCGGATTCGCCAATTGCTCAGCGCACAACTGGACGCCGCCCCCGGCCTGGAAGGCCTGGCCGCGCAAATGAACTGCTCGGCGCGCACCTTGCGCCGACACCTCAAGGATCTGGGTTGCAGCTATCAAGAATTGCTGGACGAACTGCGCTTCGAGCGGGCCAAGCAAATGCTCTGCGAAGACCAGCTGCCGATCTATCGGATCGCCGAAATACTCGGCTTCAGCGAAACCGCCAGTTTTCGGCATGCCTTCGTGCGCTGGAGTGGGGTGGCGCCGAGTCAGTTCAGGCCCTGAACCTTCGGTAATCGCCGCTTTCACGCACAACACCTGACCCCTGTGGGAGCTTGCTCGCGATGGCGTCCAGCAACTGATCGAACTGAGTTCAATGCTGGCGAACCGAGTGCTGGATAACGTCGATCCGCGCTAGCAATCAGGGCAAAGAAAAAGGCATATCAATTCGATATGCCTTTTTCTATTCCAATTTTTTCCACCAACGGGACTCATCAGAGAGTTTGTATCGTTTTGCCATCGGAAACGCCTCCCTTTGATGGGTCGCGAACTTTACTGGATCCTGGCATTCACACAGCTGGAATGGGTTTCGAAGGTTTTCGTACAGTGCCTAGCAGATCTACATACCTGTTTCAGGTGTATGGTTTCAGCCAGGATTATCCCCTATTCTCCACAATCTAAATCTTTGATTTTCCGTTCCACCATAAGCGTAGTCGATAATAGTGGTATTATTCCCTGTTTGCCCCCCCTTACATCCATTACTGTGCCGTAGCGTTTGTTTTGGATATAGAAAAAACCTCCGGATCCCGCATCCTTGAATACCCAATAAACTTCCTGGCCCATGCCCCCCGAGGGGGCGGCAACTACATTTCCATTGTAGGGCTGGACTAACCTTGCTTGGTATAGTCCATTGGAAATCGTATGATCTCCGTTGCCAGTATACTTAATGTGCCATGTGGATTCTGGCGCATCATTGTCGTCATATAATTTAACATTGTGCCTGCCTAGGCTATCTTCGCTTAAGGCCATGTCAACTATTTTGTAGTTGCTTAAAAATGAATATATTCTATAGATTCCTGGCGTGATTATGAGGGAAGGCCCAGGAGCTCCTTTTGTCTGTTCAAGTGTTTTATCGGCATTGGGTATGCTTTTCCTTTTCATCCTGGCTCCGCTCATGTTGCCTGATGACCATTGCCGGACATGCTAGATAAAATTTTTAACCTTGAGCACTGACAGAAATGACAGTTTTTTATATGATTCTCGAATAATAAATAGCGCTTTAAGATATAAAGCATGTTTTTAATTAGTCTACCAATGCTGAACTGTTCTTGAAGATGCGTGTGCAATGGGGCATCGATCGGATACTGGCGCAGCATGACTCCATGTGTCAGCGCCTCAGGCGAAAGCCGGTGAGTTGAGGCATCGAGAATGCGGATCCGTTCGCAGCGGGTGGAGAGATTCGTCAGTCCGGATATCGCCTATATACATGCAGCTGGATATTGCTAGATTCTCGCTGCACTTCATTCGAAAGTCCTCCAAGCCCACACAAACCTCCATGCCCCACCCCCGCGCACACCTGCGCCAACAAGGGGCGATTTACGGTCAAACCTTTTGGCCATTTTGATCCCCTTTTGGCCTCTCCTGCCGTTCTCCAAACCCCCGCGCGCCGCAAGACTGTGAGCAACCGGATCAGCCTTGCGGAGAACAAAAATGCTGACGATCTACTCAGACGATCACCACCTGCACCACGGACGTTGCGAGTTGATGGACGGGCAATTGATGCCCTGCTTCGAAATGCCCTCCCGGGCCGATCATGTGCTGGAGCGGGTCAAGACCCAGGCGCTGGGCCCGGTCGAAGCGCCCCATGATTTCGGCCTGGGGCCGATCCAGCGCATTCACAGCCCGGAGTACCTGGAATTTTTCAAAGGTGCCTGGGATCGCTGGGCTGAGTTCGAGCGCGACGGCGATTTGCTGCCTTTCACCTGGCCGGCGCGGACCTTGCGCACGGTCATTCCGACAAGCCTGCACGGCCAGCTCGGCTATTACAGCTTCGACGGCGGCGCGCCGATTACCGCGGGCACTTGGCAGGCAGCCTACAGCGCCGCCCAGGTCGCCCTCACCGCCCAGGCCGAGATCCAGCGCGGCGCTCGCAGTGCCTTCGCCCTGTGCCGCCCGCCGGGACACCACGCAGCCAGTGATTTGATGGGCGGCTATTGCTACCTCAACAACGCCGCCATCGCCGCCCAGGCCTTTCTCGACCAAGGGCATAAGAAGGTCGCGATCCTCGATGTCGATTACCACCACGGTAACGGCACCCAGTCGATTTTCTACGAACGCAACGACGTGCTGTTCGCTTCGATCCACGGCCACCCGGAAGCCGAGTTTCCGTTCTTCCTCGGCTACGCCGACGAGTACGGGGAAGGTGCCGGTGAGGGCTTCAACTTCAACTATCCTCTGCCGGCCGGCTCAGGCTGGGACACCTGGAGCGCCGCGCTGGAGCAGGCTTGCGGCGAAATCCAAGGCTACGACGCCGATGTCATCGTCGTGTCCCTGGGTGTGGACACCTTCAAGGACGACCCGATCTCGCAGTTCAAGCTCGACAGCCCGGATTACCTGGCGATGGGCAAGCGCATCGCCGCGCTCGGCAAACCGACCCTGTTCGTGATGGAAGGCGGCTATGCGGTAGCAGAAATCGGCATCAATGCCGTGAACGTTCTCGAAGGTTTTCAAAGCGCCCAATGAGGAAATAACAGTATGAACAGACTCAAGCGTTTGATGGTTCCCAGCCTGTGCGCCGCGCTGCTGTGCGGCGCTGCCCAGGCCGAAGAGCGCACCCTGCGTGTCTACAACTGGTTCGACTACATCACGCCCAAGGCCCTGGACGATTTCAAGGCGCAGAACAGCCAGGTCAAACTGGTCTACGACATCTTCGACACCAACGAGGCCCTGGAGGCCAAGTTGCTGACCGGTAATTCCGGCTACGATGTGGTGGTGCCATCCAACGTGTTCCTGGCCAAGCAGATCGAGGCCGGTGTGTTCCAGCCCCTGGACCGCAGCAAACTGCCGAATTGGAACCACCTCGATCCCAAGCTGATGAAGCTGATCGAAGCCAACGACCCGGGCAACAAATTCGCCGTGCCCTACATGTACGGCACCATCCTGATCGGCTTCAACCCGGACAAGGTCAAGGCCGCCCTGGGTGACAACGCACCGGTGGACAGCTGGGACCTGATTTTCAAGGAAGAGAACATCAGCAAACTCAAGCAATGCGGTGTGGCACTGCTCGACTCACCGTCGGAAATCCTGCCCCTGGCCTTGCAGCACCTGGGCCTGGACCCTAACAGCAAGAAGCCGGCGGACTACGCCAAGGCCGAAGCATTGTTGATGAAGATCCGCCCACACATCACTTACTTCCACTCATCCAAGTACATGGCCGACATCGCCAACGGCGACATCTGCGTGGCCGTCGGTTACTCCGGCAGCTTCTCCCAGGCGGCCAACCGTGCCAAGGAAGCCAAGAACGGCGTGACCGTGGACATGCGCCTGCCCAAGGAAGGCGCGCCGATCTGGTTCGACATGCTCGCCATCCCCAAAGGCGCGAAGAACCCGGACGACGCCTACACCTTCATCAACTACTTGTTGCAACCGAAGGTGATCGCACCGGTCAGCGATTTTGTCGGCTATCCAAACCCGAACAAGGACGCCACGGACATGGTCGACCCGGCGATTCGCAACAATCCCAACCTGTACCCGACCGAGGCGGCGATGGCCACGCTGTATACCCTGCAGCCCTTGCCCCGGGATGCCGAGCGAGCGCGGACACGGGCCTGGACCCGGATCAAATCCGGGCAGTAGCCTGTAGCGAGGAGAACGTTATCAGGGCTGCTTCGCAGCCCCAGCGGGGCGGTGCGACGTTTCGTTAAATCCCCTCGCCACAAGGTTTACTTGGCATATACATAGTTACCACCTTCCCTGTCTTGTACCTCCCTAGCATGGAATCCCCGAAGCATTCAGCGGCGGGGATTCCACCTATCGCAAGACAGGGAGCGTCAGATGAAAAAAACCTCTACGACCACGAACACTACACCAGAAGCCAGCCTCAAGAATGCTGTGCTCAACCAGCTACTCGCAGGCCCCACCTCCCCGGAAGTTGCCGCCGTGCTCCTGCGCAGGGCCCTCAAGAAAATGTATCCGACACTGGACCTCGATCCGCTCAACACAGTCGTTGGCGAGCCTCGCTGGGACATTGTCGACAGCGAAATCCTGGAACTGCCCACCCGTTACGAAACCCTCAGCGATATGGTGGCCGAACGAGTAGGCGCGAGCGATTCGACCATGCTGATCGAAGGCGTGCACTTTCTGACCCAGCTGCCGATCAGCACCCCTGAGGTGCATCTGCCGGTGCGTATCGAGCAGATCGGAGCCCTGATCAACGAACTGGAGCCCGTCATGTTGTCCGCTTGCCAGGAACAACAACTGGCGTACTGGAACGCTCCAGTGGGCACATCCGGCCCACGCTGGCATGAACTCTCCAGAACCCTGCGCAAGATCTGGGACGTGCAAGAGGTCAATGGCTGGACCGCGACTGAATGCGACATGGCCAGGCAATTGTTCCTTTACCCCAACCTGGAGGACCGCAAGCAACATGATCGCTATGACACTCACGCGTACCTGATCGACATCGATGAAGTTGACGGGACCAACGTCAGTCGCCTGAACGAAAACTCGCTGGTGGTACTGATCGGAACCATCGCCAGCAAAGAGGTCATCCTTACGTACTCGCTGCGCGACAGCTATAAAAAATTCGATTCACAGCAAGCGCTGGGGCAATTTCTCCCGACGCAACTGGACACCACGTACCGCAAGAAAATCCAGTGGCGGCTGTATGAGCCCACCGGCAATATCTTCGATCACAAGGCCTGCGGGCTGATCGCCATGCAGGTCAAGATCCTCGGTTCCCCCAGCTTCCTGAAAAAAGTTTCATCCATCGAGGACGACCAGCCCGTGACCAGCGGGCTGGACGCAGAAAAAGGTATTGGCGCGACCTGGTTCGATAAAAAGATACCCGACTGGCTGCTGGCAGCGTCGATATCCGATCAGATTCTGTTCGCCCAGCACATGAAAAACCTTTCGGCGCTGAGCAGTTCCCATGCCGGCAAGACCTACCTGGACGCTATTGCTCCTATCAAAGAGTTTGCGTTGAACGCCCTCAAGAAACAGATGCAAGCGGACCATGCCGACGCTGCGACACTCGATCCGGAAAAAATCGAGATCCAGATTCGCAGCCTCGTGGCCTGGGGTTCTTTTATCGTTCCGGGCAAATTCGAGACCACCCGGTTCAATCTCGTTGAGCTGGCCTTGCAAAACCTGATTGCACTGCCCCTGGGCAACAAGACCGTCAGGTCCCTCAACGGCAAGGTGTTGCCCACCTGGATGACGACTGACTACATCGAAAGCCTCATCACCAAAATCGACATCGGTCGCGTCTATCCCGATCTGGTGAAGAGCAAACTGCTCGACGATCCAACCGAATCGGCCCGCCGCGAAGAGTTGTACACCTCCCAGTTGCGCATTCAACTACCCATGCTTGCGCTGGAGGGGAAGATCCGAGGGCGTGGGAACATCGACGAACGGGGCTACCGTTATGTCGCCGCACTGATGGAGCCTGAGGAAGCCGATCGCAAGGTCGACGGACAACCCATCGTTCTGCGCAGGCTGGCCTTCATATCCGAACAGAAACTGATCCCCTCGGAGGACATCGTGACCAATATGTTCGTGATCGGTCCGAAGAATCCAGGCGCCGGTCCCTGCCTGCTTTATCGGCCGCTGCTCGAGCCGCAGTTGTGCCAGTACCCCTCCTCCAGCAACCTGTTGTATGCGATCAGGCAAATCCCTGAATTGCGCCAATCGGTCCTGGCCTGGCTGCCCGATGAGGTGCGCAGCAATTACAGCCGATACATTTTCTCGGGCCCCCTGCCCTCACCCTGGGTCATCGTTGAGTTTGCGACGGACCCTTTTACCTCATGGCTCGATAGCGCCCCCGTCGGTTTGAGCGAAAAAAACCTGGGCCCCGATTTCCTGCCACTGTTGTTCAAGACCAATGCCAATGCCCTGGTCGAGCTTGCAGATCGGCAATCGGTCTCCAACAGCGAAACCCGCTGGAGTACGTTCAAGCAGGCCGGCTGGCTGATTTTCAACCTGGCCCTGCCTTACCTGGGCGCTGCCGTGGGCACCGCCGTCTGGCTCTGGCAAATTCTGGATGACATTGAAACGCTGATGCAGGACAGCGAACACGCCAACGACCAGGCCACATGGGAGGCATTCGTCGACCTGCTGCTGAACCTGGCCATGGCGATCACCACGCACGCTATCGATCATGCCAGAGAAGGCACACGCAGTCGCAGGGCAGCGGCACCGGAGGTGATAGAGGAGCCGGTCAAGCTGGTCAAACCCAAGCTCATCATCGAAAAACTCGCGCCTTCCACCGCTAAGGAACCGCACCCCGAGCACTATGAGTCCATCCATTCCAGCGGTGCCTTGACAGACAAATCGGGAGAGAGCGCCAAGCTCCTCGATACGTTCAGCGTCAAAGCACCCGAAACACCCGGGCAGGCCCATACCGATGGCACGTCCAAAGGGCTCTATCAACGACAAGGACAGTGGTACGCCAAGGTGGGAGAAAAATGGTTCAACGTGATGATGCTGGGCGATAAGGTCTGCGTCGTCGACGAAAAAAATCCCTCGCGCCTGGGCCCTCCCTTGAGGCTGGATATACACGGCAATTGGCATATCGACATTCGCCTGCGCCTGCGCGGCAGGGGATCAAAGGGTGCCATGGAAAAAGTCATCGCCGACACTCACCGTCGCAGCGTTCAACTACTGGCCGAACTGAACCGCTTCGAAGAAAAAAAACCGGAGCATCAGGCGCTGCTGACAATGAACGCGCAAGAGCTGAACAACGCCTCGGGCTCCACCAAGGAGACCAAGCGCAACGTTTACTTGAGTACCTTGAAAACCCAGCGCGAAAGCTATGAAGAAGCGTTGAACATCCTGACGCAATGGCCCGTCTTCCAATCAAGGCCCGACGCGCCCAAAGCCAGGCTGGGCTACCTGAACGCACAAATCAACTTCACGTTCGAAGAGATAGACGCGCTGAAAGAGCGGTTTACCCCGGCCCTGAGAACAGCCATGGACATGGCCACCACCGGCGTCGCGGTCGTGGAGCAGCAGCACGTCGATGCAGCCGAGAGCATGATCCGGGTCGGCGAGGACATGAACGAGCGCCTGGATTACATGGAGACACGCTTTTCCAGGCTCAAGGTACTGGGGCGTGAAGGTTTTGAATTTATCCGGCAGCACCGTGGAAGAATGCCGACCTACAAGAGCGACGGTATTCGTCTTATCCAGTTGGACATGTATCGGCACCTCTGCCTGACGCTCGATAGCGTCAATACCATGCCCGAAGGTTGGGCAGTCATTAACCAACTGGTTGATAGCGCCACGATTGCCTTTCAAAGCCTGCACGATGCCATCGAGGAACGCAGCGTGATCCGACTGGACGAGCAAATCGATGCATTCGGCAGCCTTACGGAGCAGTTCACCGCCCTTGAAGAACAACTCGAATACGTGGGCACCGAGTACAAGGAGAGCGCCCGCCCGGCCGAACTCAATCGGCTGAGCAAGCAGATCAGCAGCCTGAAAAAACGGGCATTGCAACATTTGGCCCAGGCCCTCGATGAGAGGAGCAACCGGCGCAGCATGGGCAACCCTTATGAGCCACGCCCCAGGTTCAGGAAGAAGTTCATCAGGGCACGTTTCTGGGGCCTGGTCAGCGGCGAACCTCGGTTGACGAAAATGCACGAAGAAACCGATTGGGTCGATGTGAAGAACCCGGTCACAGACAAGATCATCGCCACCTTCCACCGCAAGGGAACGGGTGAGTGGGTGCCCCATGCGCTCACCGATACGCCGCAGATCGTTCCGCCACTGGCAACCAGCCTCGCAAAGGGCCAGGCCCTGATCGATGGACTGGAGGCGTTCCGAGCGCAGGTCGAGGAGCACATGAATGCGCCAGGCCGATCACCCACCGGTATCGGGATGATTCTGAACGCTCATGCAAACAGGATGGAAAAAGTCGGCATTGCAATCAAAAAGGCCGTGGACAGTGCCTCGAACGAAACCGTTGAAGTGTCAGTAAAACAAAAGCGTACGGCCGAAGCCCTGCGCATGGAACTCAAGACACAAGCGAAGGCCCTTTATGAGGAAGCCTTCGATGCCGTACTGAATGTCATCAAACATCGTCCCCCGACCATGGATGGCGTCATATGGCTTAAAAGCCGCAATCGCATTTCCATCACCAAACTAAAGAACCGACAAAAAAACAAAGGCCCACTTCACGGCTATCTCGACCGGTACGAGATCAGGGACGTGAAGGAAAACAAAACGCTTTGGTTTGCGGATTTCCGTTACTCCACCGACTGGGTCCCCGCCCACGCCTACCTTTCCGGTCGCTTGAAAACACCGGAACAAGTCAACAAGGGAGCACGCGCCGACGCCACCCAGGACCTCACCCAGCGTCAACTGATCGATCTTTACCGCAGCGAAATCGCGGTGGATCAGGCCAAGGAAGTGTTCTTTCCAAAGCAGCCCTCATAACGGTCAGGAGCTGAACCTGTGGGAGCGGGCGTGCTCGCGAAAGCGGTGAATCAGCCAGCCGCCATGTTGGATGCGCCCACGTCTTCGCGAGCAGGCTCGCTCCCACAGGGCTTGTGCCAGGCGCTCAGCCTCCTGTTCTCCAGGCCTTTGCCAGGCTCGCCAGCGCGGTGCCAATCGCCGCTGGCGGCACGGCTGCAAACCCCAGTACCAGCCCGGCTCGCACTGGCGTCGTCGTGGTGGGCAACCAATAGCCACTCAAGCCATTGATTTCGATCCCGGCCTGAGTTGCTTGCGCGATCAACTGCTGCTCACGCTCGACGCTGTCCACCGGCACGGTGACATGCAGCCCGGCCACCACCGTGGGCATGGTGCCGACACCGGCAACCGCCTCCGGCCAGCCGGCCAGCAGCGCGTCACGCCGGGCCAGGGCGGCCCGGCGCATGCGCCTGATGTGCCGCTGAAAATGCCCCGCGGCCATGAATTCGGCCATCACCGCTTGAGTACTGACTTCAGAGTGGCGCACATCCACGGCGCGGCGGCGGGCGAAGGCGCTCACCAGGCCAGGCGGCAAAACCAGATAACCCAGGCGCAGGGCCGGGAAAGCCACTTTGCCAAAGGTGCCAACGTAAAGCACACGGCCCTGGCGATCCAGCGCGGCCAAGGGCGCCAACGGCGCGCCGCTGTAGCGGTATTCGCCGTCGTAGTCGTCCTCGACGATCCAGCCGTCGTTGCGCTCGGCCCAGGCGAGCAGTTCCAAGCGCCGTGCCAGGCTCATGACCACCCCGGTCGGATACTGATGGGACGGCGTGACATAGGCCAGCCGACAGTGGCTCAACGTACCCAATGCCGTGCAATCGAGGCCATCGCTATCAACCGATACGCCTCTCACCTCGGCACCGGCCACGGCAAACGCATGCCCGGCGGCGCGATAGCCGGGGTTTTCCACAGCGACGACGTCGCCCGGGTCCACCAACAGCTGTGCACAAAGGCTGATGCCCTGCTGGGCGCCGCTGGTGATCACAATTTGTTCAGCGGTGCAGTGCAGGCCTCGGGAGCTGCGCAGGTACGCCGCGATCAGGCCGCGCAAGCGTGCATCACCTTGGGAATCGCCATAACACAGCTGTTGCAGATCCGGCTTGCGCCAGAAAGCCGCATTCAGCTTGGCCCACACGTCAAAAGGAAACAGATCGAAGGCAGGAATACCGACTCGAAACGCCCTCGGCGGGCCGCTGGGCGGCTGGACCAAATGATGCTTTTCAACCCGCTCCAAGGCGTCGCTGTGGATAACTTGGCTGGATGAAACCACAGGTAAATCCAGCCAATCTGTGGATAAGGCTGTGGGTAAGCCTGTTGAAAACCCTGTGGACACTTTTGTGGATATGTTTTTGAGCGGTAACGCCGTCGCAGACAGCTTTGCCACATAAGTACCGTCACCGACCCGCCCCTCAATGAAGCCTTCGGCGTAGAGCTGATCGTAGGCCCGTACCACGCTGTTGCGGGAAATCGACAAGGCCGCCGCCAGATCGCGACTGGCCGGCAGGCGCGTGCCGCTGGCCAACCGCCCGTCCAGCACCCGGGCACGCAACGCTTGGTACAGCTGACGACTGAGCCCCTGGCGCCGGTCCAGTTCGATGCCGGCGGGGTTGAATGACAGTGGCGGTACAGTGTTGATCATGACGGCACCTTGAAAATGGACCTATCAAATTGGTCATAAGTGGCTCTTACAACAGACCAATAGCCTGCCTAGGATGCTCGCATTCGCCAAGGAAAATCGTCATGTACAACCCTAAAGCCTTTGCCGTCGAAGACCTGCCCCAACTGCAACAGATGATGGGTGACTGCCGCCTGGCCGTATTGATCACTCATGGTGAACACGGCTTGCAAGCCAGTCACTTGCCGCTGTTGCTGGACACGCAACAGGGCCCCAACGGCAGCCTTTACGGGCACATGGCTCGGGCCAATCCCCAGTGGCGCGACCTGGAAGCCGGCGCCGAAGCCTTGGTGATCTTCGCCGGGGCCGACGCCTACGTCAGCCCAAGTTTCTACCCTAGCAAGGCCGAACACGGCAAAGTCGTACCGACCTGGAACTACCAGGCCGTACACGCCTACGGCACCGCCGAGGTGTTCAGCGATCCTGAGCGCCTGCGCAACCTGGTCGGCGCCCTCACCGACCGCCACGAAAGCGGCCGCGCCTTGCCCTGGAGCATCGACGATGCTCCGGCCGAGTACATCGACAGCATGCTCAGGGCCATCGTTGGCTTCGCCCTGCCCATCCAGCGCTTGGAAGGCAAACGCAAGCTCAGCCAGAACCGCAGCCTGGTGGATGCCGCCGGGGTACGCAACGGGCTCGCCGCCAGCCCTGATCCGCAAGACCAGGCGCTTGCGTGCCTGATGCCTGAACAATCGTCGAAGGAGTGAACATGAGCCAACCTGAGATCCGCCTCGTCAGCGCAGACGATCACGCCGCCTGGCTGCCGTTGTGGCAAGCCTACCTGCGCTTCTACAACACCGAACTGCCGGACGCGGTCAGCCAAAGCACCTGGCAACGCTTGCTCGACGACCGCGAGCCGACCCATGCTGCCCTCGCCTGGCACGGCGACACGGCGGTGGGCCTGGTGCATTTCATTTATCACCGATCGAACTGGAGCATTGAAAACTCCTGCTACCTGCAAGACCTGCTGGTAACGGAGCAATGCCGCGGCACTGGCGTCGGTCGCCAACTTATCGAATTCGTCTACCGCACTGCCAAAGCCGACGGTTGCTGCAAAGTGCACTGGTTGACCCACGAAACCAACGCGACCGCGATCCAGCTCTACGAGCGCATCGCCGAACGCCCGGGTTACATTCAATTTCGCAAAGCCCTGTAAGGAGCGCAGCATGTCGACTTCACTCGCCGATTGGAAAGGTGTCCCGGCACCGTCTACGCAGTTGATCGAAGGGCGTTTCATACGCCTGGAAAAACTCGATCCGGCGCGTCACGCCGACGGTCTGTGGCAAGCGCTGGAAGGTCCCGGGGCCGACCCGAAACTCTGGGATTACTTGCCCTACGGGCCCTTCAAGGATCGCGGCGCTTTCGATGCCTGGCTGGAGAATCATGCAGCCAATGTCGACCCGTATTTCTTTAGCGTGATTGATCGCGCCAACGGCCAGGTGCAGGGCATCCTCAGCCTGATGTCCATCGTGCCGGCCCAGGGCCGCATCGAGATCGGCCACGTGACCTTCGGCGCACCGATGCAGCGCTCGCCGAAAAGCACCGAGGCAATTTATCTGCTGGCCAAGGAATCTTTCGCCCTGGGTTATCGCCGTCTGGAGTGGAAATGCAACAACGCCAATGCCCGCTCCAAATACGCCGCCGAACGGCTGGGCTTCACGTTTGAAGGGGTGTTTCGCCAGCACATGGTGGTCAAGGGGCAGAATCGTGACACCGCGTGGTACTCGATGCTGGATTCGGAATGGCCGGCGATCGCCGCGGGCTTCGAGCGCTGGTTGAGTGAAGAGAACCAAAGCGCGGATGGGCAGGTGCTTGGGTTGGTGGAGTGTCGCTCGTAGGTTATCGGTGATTGGTCGTCCGCTATCGCGAGCAAGCTCGCTCCCACAGGGGGCCAGGGGCGGCTGCAAGATCTGCGTTCGCCGCCAACCCCTTGTGGGGCCGGGCTTGCTCGCGATGGCTATTGGGCAGGCGACACATTCGTCGCCTGCCAACTGTCCAATCACTCCAATTTCGGCTTCATCTCACCAAACTGCTTGAGCGAGTCAGGGGTCACGCCCCGCCGTGCGTACTGCCAGGCCCAGCCCGGTATTTGCAGATGACTTTCCAGGTACACGGCAAAATCCAGACGACTATGCCCCAGACGATTGGTTGGGAAGTCAAAGCTGTACAGGTATAGCTGGGCCCGACGTTGGCTGATGGAAAGCAGGTTTTGAACAATCCGATTCGCACGGGCTTCTTCCGCTCCCAGGCTGTCCCTCAGTGCCAATCCAAAATCCAGTCCAGTACGCAGCGACCCCGGTCGTCCAAGCGCCTGCCGAATAGTCGCATCGCTAAAGTGCGGCCCAATCAGGTCAAGCCAGATCTGCATGGCGTACTCGGAGGACAGACGCATAAGGTTCCCCAATAAACCCGGGGTGTTGAACAGGAGGGCCACCCGGACATTGGAAGGCAACTGCCCTGGAGGGCTGAACAGCTTTGCGACGGCAGGCACGTCTATGCTCTCGATGTTCTTCCGCGCCCCGCCCAGGAACCGCATGAACGCCGTCAGATTATCTTGATGAGTGATGATGCTTTGCAGGTTCCGATCATCGAACACCTGCATCCAGTCGAGGTCGATGCGCCCCGTACGCTCCAGTTCGCCATAACGGCTGTTTGCATACGCGGCGATGAGTTCAAAGCGCCTGTCGGTGAGCGCCGGATTACGGATCAACCTCGCGACTTCACTCACGGGCAACATGCCCCCGAGATTGTGAATGATGACGGGGGATCTCAGGAGAATGTCGACCCGCCGCCGCAGAACAGGGAAGCGCCCAAGGGCCGTTCTGAGTAAATCAACGGTCCGCTCGACCATGTCGGCATACATGAACTCTTCGAACAGCTCAGCATCGTCATCGACGAACTTGTCCCGATCACGCATCAACAACTCTTTTACGTCATCCAGATCATTGCGATCCACTAGATGAGCACCGTCCAGCAACTCTTCAAGCTCAGCCGCGTCCAGATGATCGTGCAGCGCCTCCTCATGCCTGACATAGCCCAGGCTATTGCGAGGGTGATGACCGAGCAACTGCCGGGCGGTGACCCCATACTCCAGCATGATATGGGCCACGTCTCTGGAAACCAGCAGGTACTTGTTGTCGAGCAGCCGGAGAATGTTCTGGTCATCGACAGGCCTCAGCAGGATGTCCTCGAACAGTCGCTGCATGGTGACTTTTTCCTGCGCGGAAAAAGGGGCGCTGGTGTTCGCCATCAGATTGGCCGGGGACCGGGGCGACACCAGGCGGCCAACTTCCTGCAGGATCTCGGGGGGTAACTTAGTCCCTGGCGCCTCAGTGATTGCCGTCCGAATAGTCCTTTTTACCTGCAGGTCCAGGTAATCCAAGGTCGGTTGGAACAAGCGATGCGGGTTGGGCGTGCCGTAAATGATCCGGGTAAGATCGAACACCGCCGAATTGTCCAGGAGATTGACCAGCGACGGCGCACTCTCGAAGAGGGCTTGCTGGATGTCGGAGACTTGGGGCGCCACATATTGACTCAACTCCGGATGCTGATCGATATGATCGGCTGCCGCATCGCGCAGCCCCTGCATCGTGAACGTCTGCTGAGACCGCCCTTCATTCAACCCCGCCGCCAAGCCATTGAATAAGCAATCGCCATCGGCATTGATCTCCACCACGCGCTCACCCAAGACCAAACTGTAATGGTCATGACTGGTTCGTCTCAAAACGACATCTGTGTCAGCTCTATCCGGATGCTCGGCCACCGGATAAATCGTTTCATGTTGCCCGGGGGTAAAACGCACCGACCAGGCACGTTCCGCGGATATTTCATCAATGATCAGCAAGCTGCGGTTTTGTGGCCAGATCGCCAGACGCGTCATGATTGACGGCACCAGGTCCATGATCCGATTGTTCCAAGTGCCCGGCGTGCGTATCGAATTGGAAACAGCGGAAACCGATAGGGCAGGCTTCTTTGAAGGCCCCGGTTGGGCAGGCGTATCCGCCGGGCGTTTGCCGCCGCCCCGGCCAAATCCTACGGCGCGCCATTCGCCATTGGACATCCGCGCCACCGTACTTCTCATCACCCCGCTGGAGACGATGTTCACTCCTGAAACAGGGTCTACCAAGGTGGCTTCGGTTGCGTTCAACCTCGTATGGTCATGCACCCGGAACACGGTGCCATCGGGTTGTCGCACATAGACCGGGCGAGCAATAACCCTGCCGGTGGCCATATCGCTGACTGTCGCGCGATAAAAGCCGCGTGCGTCCGCTGTCAGCCCTTGTATCACCGAAGTATCCGAAACGGCATAGGATCGGTAGACCGCCGCCTCCAACGGCAGCCCGGTCAGTGCCTCGTCCTGGGTTTGGCGAGCCGTCAGCTTCCAGAAAGAGGATTGACCTCGTGGCGCAAGCGTCACGTTTCGGACCAGGCGCCAGCCTCCGTGGTTGGCCACGGTGTGCACGAATACCAGGGTTTTCAGGTTCAGCGGGATAGAACCGGTCCTGGATATCAACAGGCCGGTCTTGATGATGCTCTTGAGCATCTGGAAACCGGGGGCCAGGATCATCGTCGCCAGTTCCAGGGCAATCTCGACCGCCACCTGTCCAAACCTGCCGAGCGTTTGATAATGGACATCCAGGTTGCTATTGGAGCGGTGATCGGCATGCGCACTGTGGAAATTGACGTGCGCCCGATGAAGGGCCTCAAGCAGATCACCGCTGAGCAACGTGCCACGGATCAGCGGGCGGCCGCCTCGCTGCCCCAGGGTACGTTTGATCTCTTCAGGATCGCTTGTGGCAATGCGCGAACGGAAATACGCCTGCCATTCCTCTCGGGGCAATAACCCTGCCACGCCATCGCTCAGGTCGGCAAACTCATGGAAGTCGTCGCCCTCGGGGCTGTCTGGAAAATAAACGCCAACCGTTCCCTTGATGTCCGGCCCTTCCTGATCGGAAAAGATCAGCGGGCCATCGATGCTGAGCGCATTGCTCATCCTTCCCTGCTGCCCTCCAGCGCCTACGCTCCCCCCAAGCAGAAGACCATGGACGTGCACACGTCGCCCCAAGACCAAGGGGCGTGCCTGTGCCGTCGGCGAACGCAGGACCGCATCCAGCCAGAGCGCGAGGCGCTTGCACGGCTTCGGTGGGTTGAAGGCCGTATCGAGCACGGTGCTCTTGAACACTTCATTGCCCCTGAGCGCGGCTTCGTGACCTTTGAATTTCATATTGGCCAGATATGCCGCTTGCCAGGCCTTCTTGTAGTCCGGCTTGTTCATCTCCTTGCTGAGCAGGGTTTGGTAGCTTGCTCCGGCATCGATGCTCGTCACCATCCGGGCCAGTTCGCGCCCGGTCAACGTGACGAAATAACCGTTGGCCGGGTGCCGGATACGTTGGCCATCCTGATCGGCGACGTAGACCGCCTGCACTTCGCGCATTGCATTGGGGTACTGAGTCGGACGCAGGTTATCGAGCATCAACTGAGTCAAGCTGGAGATACGGGACTGCCTTGGGCTGGCACTTTTCCCGAAAGAAAACGTGACCAGGCACTTGTCCGGGTCGGGATCGATGCCGGGGTGCACCGTTTGTTGAAGGTAGTGCTTGACCTTCTGGCGGGTGAACTGCCACAGCGTCTGGATATCGCGGGCACCCAGTTCATAGGCCGCTTCCAGGACCTGTTTTTCCAAGTTGCGATAGGTCGATTGCTCCGAACCTGTTGCGCTCTTGTAAAAGTCCGGGCGGTTGTTTTCAACCAGGACTTCCTGACGGACAGTCAGCGGTCCGGTAAGCGACAACATGGGTAAATCCAGCGCATCTTCAACATTCAGCGCAAAGGCCGCCAAAGCGACCGTCTCGTTTTGCGGAGCATTCAGATACGTTTCCAGAGCGGTGTCTTGGATCTGCAGCAGATCATCTGCCGCCACTTCAAAAACATCCCCGGATAATTCAGAGGAAATATCCCGGATCGTGCGTTGCTGCCCGTCGTAGGTAGGGCTTACTTGATTGACCAACGCCTGGAAAGAATGGAAGCGCTGTATGCCCCCTTCCAGGGAGTAGAGAAACAATGAAGGTTGATCCGTGCGTTTGATCACCATTGCAGCGGGCCATTTCTGCGCGGTCGTGCTGCCCATATCGAGCATGACGGCGTAGACATGGGGGATGGGGGCTCGCAGCAAGCGGCTTCTGTCCGCCATGCCCGGATGGGTCGTGATGAGGTCCAACAGGCGATCTTCTTCACCCTGCTGGCTTCGTTCACTTTGGGTCAACGCAATGCCTGAATCCCGATCGGCCTTGTACAGGTCGAAAAGGTGCAGGAATCGTCGGGACAACAAATGAGCGAGGGCCGCTTCAGCGGTAGACGGGGTTGAGGTCTCGAGCGAGTCGCCCCACTGCTTGTTACGGCGAAAGGCGTTGAAATCGTCACGGAACTGACGTTTCAGGCTGTCATTGGTTGTGGGTTGGGCGATATAGAAGACCGCCTCCATGGCCGCCAGGATGTTCCTGTCCACCGGGTTGGCAAATACGCTGTCCGCCTCTTCCAAGGCATCCGGGCGAGTGAAGAATCCCACGCCATCGACCGAGTAAGTGGGCGGTGTGTCCGTCGCCAGACAGCTCAATAGAACATCGGTAAAACTCTGCGAGGCGATCAATGAACGTCCGCCGACGGAATCGACGCTGAAGTGGTTCACATACCAATGATCCGGATCGATATTCTCCAGCAGTGCCGGGCGAAATCGGGTCTCGGGGATCTTTATCTTGATCCTGCCGATCAGCAGGCTCTTGAGCACCGAGTCGAACGTGGGCAGGCCGGCGAACAAACGCGCCAGTTTCACCTGATTGCTGTCCAGCAGCGCCAACTGCCGGACTTGTTCTTTGCCACGGACACTGAGCAGATTGCCTTGGGCATCCACCTCGGTGACAACGGGCTGGCCCGTGCCCTGGTAGCCGGGGGCAATGCCCGTTTGCAACTGCTGCAAGATGTCTGGCGAAAGGGCTTTACCGTTGACCCGCAGCGACGAGAAGTCCAGGGACATATGGCTTCGATGTGGATAAATCCAGCCCTCACGCGGCGAATGGCCGGAGGGATAGACCCGGCTTTGGTGGGCGATCAAAAAGCCTTGTGTCACGGCGTCACGCAACGGCACCGATGTGCGCTGACTGATCGCGGCCGACTCTTCGGTTTCGACCTCTTGATAAGTGACCATCACTGGCGCGTCGCCGACGAGGCCCCACTGGCCCAGCCATTGATCGGCAAAGGCATGCGGCTGAAATCGAAGACCGTTGGATAACAGGGTGAGGGGTTTCAAGGGCGCGACAGGAGGCGCGCCATGTTCATGTTCAGAGAAGACAGTCATTTAAGTGTCCCGGTTGTGATCAGGGCTGGGACCCTATCGCGCCGTTCGAGCTCAAATGACATACATATGTATAGGGGTGGCTAGAGGGCTCGGGGAAAAGCGTAAGCCAATATGTTCTGCAAATATGCAACCTGGTTGATCGTTCCCACGCTCCTGCGTGGGAACGATCAATTACGGCGAGCCAGGTTCAGATCAGCTTTTGCGCCAACACCGCAATATGCTCCGGCCCGATCCCGCAGCAGCCACCCAGATGACTGGCCCCGCGCTTGCGCCAATCCGCCGCCCACTGCAGGTACCCCGGTGGGTCGAGGTCTTCGCGCAGTGGGTCCAGGCCGTCGTTGGCCGTCGCTTCCTTCGGTTGCGGCGGGAAGGCGTTGGCGTAGGCACCGATGTGGATCTTCACCCCCAGCCGCTCGAAAGTTTCCCGCGCCGCATCGATGGCCGCGCCGATCACTTCTGGCTGGCTGCAGTTGAACAGCAGCACTTCGACACCCAGCTCGGCCGCGACCGCCGCAGCGTCCGCCACCGGTTCGCCGGAACGCAGGCGTGGCACTTCATCGGTGTCTTCATCTTTCAGGGTAAACGACAGCCAGAACGGCTTGCCGTCCTTGGGCAGCCCGGCGTGAATCGCCCGCGCTTCGACCGTCGAGCTTTGGGTCTCGGCCAGCCACAGGTCGATATGGGGCGCCAGGCCGGTCACCAACGGCGTCAGCAGTTCACTGGCGCGGGATGCGTCGAACAGATCGGGCCGATAGGAACCGAACAACGGTGGCAGCGACCCGGCGACCCGTACCGCTTTGCCTGAAGCTTGCACTGCTCGCTGCGCCAACTCCCCGGCCAGCGCGGCCAGGGCCTGGCCTTCGGCGGCAAAACGCTCTTCACCGATGTGAAACGGCACTACCGCGTAGCTGTTGCTGGTGATGACATTGGCGCCGCTGGCAATGTAGGCCGCGTGCACCGCTTCTACCGCCTGGGGCGCTTCGCTCAAGGCCAGGGCCGACCACTCGGGTTGGCGGAACGGCGCGCCACGGCGTTGCAGTTCGCGGCCCATGCCGCCATCGAGAATGACTGTCGTTGCTGAGCCCATATGCGATTCACTCATAAGCTTATGAAAAATACTCACTACCGGAGTTGTTCTTATAACTATTTAATACGCAGCAATCGGTTAACTACAACTTATTTTTCTACCCAGGGACTTCACGTGAAACTACAACCATTGCTGGCCCTGGGCCTGACTCTGCTGGCCGCCTCGTCGCAAGCCTTCGCCGGCGCCACCCTGGATCGCATCGAACAGAAAAAAGAACTGGTCGGTGTGTTGATGGAAAGCTACCCGCCCTTCTCGTTCCTGAACGATCAGAACCAGCTCGACGGTTTTGACGTCGACGTGGCCAAGGCCGTGGCGCAAAAGCTGGGCGTGAAGCTGCGCCTGGAAACCCCTTCCTGGGACGTGATCGCGGCCGGGCACTGGAGTGGGCGTTATGACATCTGCATCTGCTCCATGACGCCGAGCAAGGCACGCGCCGAAGTGTTCGATTTCCCGGTGCAGTATTACGCCTCGCCAGCGGTGATCGTGGTCAACGCCAAGGACAACAGCATCCATGGCGCCAAGGACCTGAGCGGCAAGAAAGTCGGCCTCACCAGCGCGTCCAGCTACGAGAGCTACCTGAACAAGAACCTGGTGATCGAAGGCGCCGAAGACACCCGCTTGAGCTACCCCTTCGAGAACGTGCAGATCGCTCCGTACGACACCGACAACGTGGCGTTCCAGGACCTCGGCCTGGGCACCGGCGTACGCCTGGACGCGGTGCTGACCAACCTGGTGACCGCGCAGCCGCGCCTGACCGAAGACAAACGCTTCAAGCTGGCTGGGGAGCCGCTTTATTCCGAACCGAACTCGGTGGCCATCGAGAAAGGCGACGCCCAGTGGGACAGCAAGGTGCGTGAAGTCTTTGCCCAGTTGAAACAGGACGGCACCTTGAGCAAACTCTCGCAGAAATGGATCGGCGCCGACATCACCCAATGACCTCTTTTCCGTCCCCTTCTCGGCCACCGCAACCGGTGGCCGAGTCGCGCCTGCAAAAAATCTTCGGCTTTCGCACCCGGCTGTACCTGACCTGGGCGGCGATGCTGGTGCTGTTCGCGAGTTTTTTCCTGAGCTTCGACCTGAAGTTCTCCATCATTCTCGACAAACTGCCGAACCTGCTCGGCGTGCACCTGGCACCCAACGGCTTTGTGCAAGGCGCGGTGCTGACGCTGTTTCTGTGCCTGTGTTCAATCGTCGCTTCGTCATTGCTAGGCTTCATCACCGCCCTGGCGCGGCTGTCCAGCAGCGCGGTGGCGTTCGGCATCGCCAGTTTCTACGCGTCGTTCTTTCGCGGCACGCCATTGCTGATCCAGATTTTGCTGATCTACCTGGGCCTGCCACAACTGGGCGTGGTCCCCGGCGCCATCGCCGCCGGGATAATCGCCCTGTCGCTGAACTACGGCGCCTACCTGAGCGAAATCTTCCGCGCCGGCATCCTCGGCGTCCCCCACGGCCAGCGCGAAGCCTCACTTGCACTGGGCCTGAGCGAAACCGTGATCTTCTGGCGCGTCACCCTGCCCCAGGCCATGCGCACCATCATCCCGCCGACCACCAACCAGTTCATCTCCATGCTCAAGGACTCCTCCCTGATCTCGGTGATGGGCGTCTGGGAAGTGATGTTCCTGGCGCAATCCTACGGTCGTTCCAGCTATCGCTATATCGAGATGCTGACTACGGCGGCGATCATCTACTGGTTGATGTCCATTGCGCTGGAGCTGATTCAGGCGCGGATGGAGCGGCATTATGGGAAGGCATATCTCAAGCGCAGCTGACAGGACAGATCCGAAGAAGTTGTAGGGCGAAGCTTCAGGTCGTGGAAGCCAACGCGACGATGCCTGGATCGCAACACGACCAGCCTACAGATTTCATCTGTGGTGTCTTGCCCAAGGCGTGGCGTTAGCTGGCATCGTGGCCAGGGGTGGAATTTTTAAAGTGCGGACTCCTTTCAAGAGAGCCCGCATTCGATGTCTATTCAACACTTTTACCCACCCCAACACCTTGCCCTGGCCGTCGCCTTGGCGCTTGGTTGCGTCGATGTTTCGATGGCTCAGCAACCAGCCGAGATCTCCACAACCGCCGAGCAACAAGAGCGCCTCAAGGCCTTCTCCGACGCTGCGGACACCAAGCAGCAAAATGCCAACACCTCCCGCAAAGGCGACGCGAAATGGACTGGCAAAAATGACTTGGTCATCATCAGCGGAAATGGAAAGTTCCCCGGAATCATTGATGGCGGCGGTGGAAAAAACGTTCTGCGACTTGATGCCGCCAAACATCCAATATTGGCTGAAACCCGCAACTTCATGGCTTTGCAGGTTGCCAAAGGCGAATGGCAGCACACCGGGAGTTTCGCTGGCTGGGGAGTGATCGAGCCGAACACCACGTTGATCAACATTGGCCGAATCGACGGACAACTGGGCGTGCTTGGCAAGCTCGATAACAAGGGAGTGGTGGCCAATCGTGTGACTGTCGAGCCAGGCGCCCACATGATCAACTCAGGAGTGGCCGGTCATGTGGAAGTGCGTGAGAAAGCCAGCTTCATCGGCAATGGAACAGTGGAATTCTTGAGTGTCGCGGGCCAGTTGGAAGTCGGCCCCGAAATGGGCGCACCCTCCATTACCAAGGATTTCTCGTTGGCGCAGACTGCCGAGCTGATCTACGGGGTTAATTCAGATGGCGATAGCTCCACGATCAACGTTGAAGGCACCGCGTTCCTGAACAACGCGACGCTGACAGTTGCCGGCGTGCCAGGCGAATACATTGAGTCGCGCGAGCACACCATCATCCGCGCGCGGACGATCGAAGGAGCGTTCGGCACAGTCTCCAGTAAGCTGGCATTCATGACGGCGACGCTGACCCCCACCGATACGCAAGTCAGACTGACTTATGCCCGCAACGATGTCCCACTCAAGGAAGCAGCCACTTCCGATAAAGGGCGAGCATTTGCGGCCAGTATCGAAGAGTCGCAACCGGTCAAACCAGCCGAACCCATTGACGTCCCCACCGTCGCACAGGCACCCGCAGCCAACCCAAAAACCGAGGCCCCAACAAACAAGCCGGCTGAACCGCCAGAAATCACCAGTGCTGCCTCAAAACCCGTAGGCCATTTGCACGCCGCCAAGCCAGAAGCAAAACCCAACAAAGCCATCAACGCCCTGCTCGGCAGCGATATGACTACCGCCGCCGACGCCAGCAAAACGAAGGTCGTAGACACCCCACACAAACCCGCCGAGCCACCAGAAACCCCCAGTGCCACATCAAAACCCGTAGGCCAATTGCAAGCCACCAAGCCAGCCGCGAAGCCTAACAAAGCCATCAACGCCCTGCTCGGCACCACCATGGCGACCGCCGCCGACGCCATCGACCAACTAAGCGGCTACAACACGGCGGACCTGGGCAATGCCACCTTGAGCAGCGTCACGCCAATCGGCACCGGCATGCTCTCAGCCATGGGCCAGAAAAACCCGGAGAACGAACATACTGACGGCCAAGTCTGGGTGCAGGCCATCGGCAACAGCGGGCGCATCGGGAAGCAATTGGGCAGCTATGCCCTGAAGCATTCGACCAAAGGTCTGATGCTGGGGACCGATTGGGCTGTCAGCCCTGATTGGCGTCTGGGGATAATCGGCAGCAAGACCCAGACGCGGCTGGACAGTCACCGCTTCGATGGCCGACTCGACAGTTGGCATGTGGGCGCCTACGCCGTGCGCCAGGACGGACCGCTGGCGCTGCGCCTGGGCGCCGTTCACGGCAATCATGACGGCAGTACCAAGCGCCACGTGGCCTTCAACGGTTTCAGCGATCGCCTCAAGGGGCGGTACGACGCCAACACGCAGCAGGTCTTTGGGCAAGTCGGCTACAACCTGGACGTCGGGTATTTCGGGGTCGAGCCTTATCTGCAACTGGGCTATCAACGCTATCAACGTGATCGCTACACAGAGAAAGGTGGCGACGCGGCGCTGCGATTCAACGGCCAAACCCAGGACAATTACAACAGCAACGCGGGCCTTCGCCTCGCCCGATCCTTCCCCCTTGACCAAGGTATGCAACTGACGCCCCGCTTGAATCTCGGTTGGAAACACTTATACGGCGAGACCCGGGGCACTTCCCGCCAGCGCCTGGCGAGCACAGGCAACACGTATACCGTCGAAGGCGTCGAACTGGACCGTGACAGCCTGCTCTTTGAAGCAGCGCTGGACCTGGCTGTTTCGTCTCGGCATACGTTGGGGGTGAGCTATAAGGGTGAAACCGGTCAGGACAACCGAAACAGTGCATTGATGGGTCAATGGCGAATGATGTTCTGAGCATTTCGCGGGCAAAAAAAAAGGGGAGCACATGCCCCCCCGAGGTTAAAAGGTTGTATCGAGGCTGTTAACTCAGCCTTCGATCTCGATCAGGATCTCGCCCGGATTGACCCGGTCGCCCTTGGCCACATGAATAGCGGTAACCTTACCGGCGATGGCCGCCTGCACTTCGGTTTCCATCTTCATGGCTTCGGTGATCAGCACCGCTTGGCCGGCCTTGACCACGTCGCCCTCCTTGACCAGCACATCAACGATGTTGCCCGGCATGGTGGTGCTCACGTGGCCTGGCGCAGTGGCCTGTTTGCGCTTGCTGCTGCCGCCGCTGACAAATTCATTGAGCGGTTCGAACACGACCTCTTCGGGCATGCCGTCGATGGACAGGTAGAAGTGACGCTTGCCTTCGGCTTTGACGCCCACACCGGTGATATCGACGCGGTAGGTTTCGCCGTGAACGTCGATGACGAACTCGGTCGGCACACCTTCGCCGCCCGCCGAGCTCACACTGCCCGCCTCAGGAATTGGCAACAGCACTTCTGGCGTCAGGGTGCCGGCTTCACGTTCTTCGAGGAACTTGCGCCCGATGTCCGGGAACATGGCGTAGGTCAGTACGTCTTCTTCGGATTTGGCCAGCGCGCCGATCTCGCCACGCAGCTTGGTCATTTCCGGCTTGAGCAGGTCGGCCGGACGCACGTCGATCACGTCTTCGCTGCCGATGGCCTGACGACGCAGCTTCTCATTGACCAAACCCGGCGCCTTGCCGTAGCCGCCCTGCAAGTAGAGTTTCACTTCGTTGGTGATGGTCTTGTAGCGCTCGCCGGCCAACACGTTGAAAAACGCCTGGGTACCGACGATCTGCGAGGTCGGGGTCACCAACGGAGGGAAGCCGAGGTCTTCGCGCACTCGTGGGATTTCCGCCAGTACTTCATTCATCCGGTTCAGCGCGCCCTGCTCTTTCAACTGGTTGGCCAGGTTGGAAATCATTCCGCCTGGTACCTGGTTGACTTGGACTCGGGTGTCCACCGCCGTGAACTCGCTTTCGAACTGGTGGTATTTTTTGCGCACGGCGTAGAAGTACAGGCCGATTTCCTGCAACAACTCCAGGTCCAGGCCCGTGTCGAACTCACTGCCTTTAAGGGCCGCGACCATCGACTCAGTACCCGGATGGCTAGTGCCCCAGGCGAAACTGGAGATCGCGGTGTCGATGTGATCGGCACCGTTCTCGATCGCCTTGAGCTGGCACATCGCGGCCAGGCCGGCGGTGTCGTGGGAATGGATGAACACCGGCAAGGATTGCTCGGCCTTCAGCGCTTTCACCAGCTCGCCAGTGGCGTACGGGGTCAGCAGGCCGGCCATGTCCTTGATCGCCACCGAGTCGCAACCCATGGCTTCCATCTGTTTGGCCTGGGCCACGAAGGCTTCAATGGTGTGCACCGGGCTGGTGGTGTAGGCGATGGTGCCCTGGGCGTGCTTGCCGGCGGCCTTCACCGCCTCGATGGCGACCCGCAGGTTACGCACGTCGTTCATCGCATCGAAAATACGGAACACATCGATGCCGTTGACCGCGGCCTTGGCCACGAACGCCCTGACCACGTCATCGCTGTAATGGCGATAACCCAGCAGGTTCTGGCCGCGCAGCAGCATTTGCAGACGGGTGTTAGGCAGCGCCGCGCGCAGTTGGCGCAGGCGTTCCCACGGGTCTTCCTTCAAGAAGCGCACGCAGGCATCGAACGTCGCGCCGCCCCAGACTTCCAGCGACCAATAACCGACTTTGTCGAGCTTGTCGCAGATCGGCAGCATGTCTTCGGTGCGCATGCGGGTGGCAAGCAGCGATTGGTGGGCGTCGCGCAGGATTGTGTCGGTAACAAAGATCTTCTTGGACATGGTGATGGTTCCTTACAGGCCTGCGTGGGCGGCAATGGCGGCGGCGATAGCCAGGGCCAGCTCTTCGGGTTTGCGCTTGATCGAGTAGTTGGTCAGTTCAGGGTGGCTTTCGACGAAGCTGGTATTGAACTGGCCACTGCGGAATTCCGGGTTACGCAGGATTTCCTGGTAATACGCGGCAGTGGTCTTGACCCCCTGCAGGCGCATGTCGTCCAGGGCTCGCAAGCCACGGTCCATCGCTTCTTCCCAAGTCAACGCCCAGACCACCAGTTTCAGGCACATCGAATCGTAGAACGGTGGAATGGTGTAGCCGGTGTAGATCGCCGTATCGGTGCGCACGCCCGGGCCGCCAGGGGCGTAGTAGCGGGTGATCTTGCCGAAGCTGGGCAGGAAGTTGTTTTTCGGGTCCTCGGCGTTGATCCGAAATTGCAACGCAAAACCACGGTGCAGAATGTCTTCCTGCTTGACCGACAGCGGCAGCCCGGAGGCGATACGGATCTGTTCGCGAACAATGTCGATACCGGTGATTTCTTCGGTGATGGTGTGCTCCACCTGCACCCGGGTGTTCATCTCCATGAAGTACACCTCGCCCTCGGCGAGCAGGAACTCCACGGTGCCGGCGTTCTCGTAGCCCACCGCCTTGGCGGCGCGCACCGACAAATCGCCGATGTAGGCGCGTTGCTCGGGTGTCAGTTGCGGGCTGGGGGCGATTTCGATCAGCTTCTGGTTGCGCCGCTGGATCGAGCAGTCACGCTCGAACAGATGCACCACGTTGCCGAAGCTGTCCCCGAGGATCTGCGCCTCAATGTGCTTGGGATTGACGATGCATTTTTCCAGGAACACTTCCGCCGAACCGAACGCCTTGGTGGCTTCGGAGATGACCCGCGGGAAGGCCTGTTCGAGTTCTTCACGGCTGTTGCAGCGACGGATACCACGACCACCGCCGCCGGAGGTGGCCTTGAGCATCACCGGATAACCGATGCGGTCGCCTTCGGTCAGGGCTTCTTCGATGCCCGACACGTTGCCTTCGGTGCCCGGCGTGACCGGCACACCGGCCTTGATCATGCTGCGGCGTGCTTCGGTCTTGTCGCCCATGCGGCGAATGACTTCTGCCGACGGGCCAATGAATTTGATTCCGCGTTCGGCACAGATGTCTGCCAGCTCGGCGTTTTCCGAAAGGAAGCCGTAACCGGGGTGCAATGCATCGCAGCCGGTTTCCACCGCCAGGTTCACCAGCTTTCGCGGGTTGAGATAGCCGGCCAGCGGATCGGCGCCGATGCTGTGGGCCTCGTCCGCACGCTTGACATGCAGGGCATGGCGGTCAGCGTCGGAATAGACCGCGACCGAGCGAATGCCCATCTCGGCGCACGCGCGCACGATTCGAACGGCAATCTCACCACGGTTGGCGATCAGGATCTTTGTTATCAATTGGAGGTTCCCTTGAGCCGGTGGTACCACGACCTGGTGTCCAGGCCGACGCGTGACCAGATGTAACAATTGGTCGCAGCTCCACACTAGTCCTGGCTGGGGATTAACAAAAATGAATAATTATTGGGTCACGCATAAGTAAAGACTTATAGTTGCGCTATCCGTTTCGCTCCCGAGTGCTTAGAAAATGCGTAAGTCGTTGATGCGTATGACATTGCGTCAATTGCAGATTTTCAACGAGGTGTGTGACCTGAGGTCCTACAGCCGTGCAGCTGACGAAATGTCTCTCACACAACCGGCCGTTAGCCTACAGATTCGATCCCTTGAAGAGCTGATTGGCCAACCGCTGTTCGAGTATGTCGGCAAAAAACTCTATATGACCGAAGCCGCCGAAGCGCTGCAACGCGCCAGCCGGGATATCTTCGGGCGCCTGGAAAACCTCGACATGCAGCTCTCGGACATGCAGGGTTCGCTGCAAGGGCAGCTCAAGCTTGCAGTGGAGTCCAGCGCCAAGTATTTCGTGCCGCACCTGTTCGCTGCGTTCAAGCGCCAGCACCCGGAGGTCAACCTCAACCTCACGGTGGTCAATCGCGGGCAGGTCATTCGACGGCTTTCGGACAACCGGGATGACTTGGTCATCATGTCCATGGTGCCTCAGGACATGGGGCTCGAGTTCCTGCCGTTTCTCAACAATCCGATCGTCGCCGTGGCACCGCCCGACCATCCGCTGTGCCACATGGGCCCACTGCGCCTGCAAGATCTGGAGCCGTATACGCTGTTGCTGCGCGAGCCTGGCTCAGGCACACGGCTGGCTTGCGAGGAGTATTTCAAGGAGAAACGGGTGCACTTCACCCAGACACTGGAGGTGGCGTCAGCAGAAGCCCAGCGCGAATGCGTGGTGGCCGGGCTGGGCGTGGCGCTATTGACGCGCCACGCCGTGAGCCGGGAGCTGTCGTCCGGCGCACTCATCGAGTTGCCGGTGGAGGAACTGCCGCTGTACCGCAGTTGGTGCCTGGTACAGGCCAGGGCGAAACGCTTGTCACCCGTGGCCCACGCCTTCCTGGCGTTCGTTCGCGGCGAGCGCGCTCAGATCACTGGCCTGGTTGAGCGTTTCGACGGGAAGCCGCCGGTGTTGCCTGCCAATAATTGAATTCTGTCGCATCGGGAAATTCGCTGATCTCTGCCAGGAGCTGGCGCTGCTCATAGCGGTCTTCGATCGCACGACGGAACGCCATGCGACGCTGGTCTTCTTGCTGACGACGGGTTTTGACGGCGCTGCGTTCTTCGTAGGACTGGGTCATGTCGAGTCTCCCAAGACGTATACGGGAGCTTTACGATGAAGGCGCGCGATGACCGTTTGGCGGCGCATGCGTTACAGAACGATGAATTCTCAGATGCCCCCTCGCCGCCAATAATCCCCTGTCCCATTCGTAGCAACCGATCAGTCGTCCAGCGCTTTTACCGACTTGGGCGACAGCCGCAGGCTGCGCAGGCTGCGCTTCACGCTCTTGAGATGGTTGACCAGGCTCGGTCCGCGCGCCATGGCGACGCCCATCGCCAATACATCGATCACCACCAAGTGGGCGATGCGCGAGGTCAACGGCGTGTAGATCTCAGTGTCTTCATGCACGTCGATGGCCAGGTTCACCGTCGAGAGCTCGGCCAATGGGGTCTGGCTTGGGCACAAGGTAATCAGCGAGGCACCGCTTTCGCGAACCAGGTTGGCGGTGATCAGCAGGTCCTTGGAACGCCCCGACTGCGAAATGCAGATCGCCACATCGGTGGGTTTCAACGTCACCGCCGACATCGCCTGCATATGCGGGTCGGAATAGGCCGCCGCCGTGAGCAGCAACCGGAAAAACTTGTGCTGGGCATCGGCCGCTACCGCGCCCGAAGCACCAAAGCCATAGAACTCGACACGCTGGGCCTGGGACATGGCGGTGACGGCCTTTTGCAACGCCACCGGATCGAGCTTCTCGCGAACTTCCATCAGCGTGTGCAGGGTCGTGTCGAAGATTTTCAGGCTGTAGTCCGCGACCGAGTCGTCCTCATGGATCGCAAACTGGCCGAAGCTTGCCCCGGCTGCCAGGCTTTGCGCCAACTTGAGCTTCAGGTCCTGGAAACCCGAGCAACCGATGGCCCGGCAGAAACGCACGATGGTCGGTTCGCTGATGCCGACGCTGTGGGCAAGATCAGCCATGGAGCTGTGCATCACGGCCGCAGGATCAAGCAGTACGTGATCGGCGACTTTCAGCTCCGACTTGCGCAGCAGGTGGCGTGACTGGGCGATGTGTTGCAACAGGTTCAAGGGACTGGACTCTTGTTATTGGCAGCTGCCGGGATGTAGCAAGCTTGTAGTTATACTACAAGAATCGGCTCTTTGCCCGCCCCAATACGTAACCGAATCAGCTTGCCACCCCTTGTTTTCGCGGAGAGCGCGCCATGTAGCCATTCGGGCCGGCTGTGATGAGGGAGAAAATTTCATTCATCCCTGGACCTGGGACTCCTTCGCCCCTCTTGCTTGCCGAAAGCGGCTGTCAGGTTAGTTAGTTCACGCGGTATAAAAACCAAATACGAACTCGCTCTATATACTTTTTCACAGCCACTCACTTTCATGTGCACTTACAACAAGTCGCGCACACATACTCTTTCAAATTCTCAGCACTTACCTCTTTCCCAAGCGGCAGCGCATACTTATATTAGCGACGCAGGACGCAATTCAACCTCAACTACAGGAGTTACTTAATATGACCATTAACACCAAAGACTGGACCGCACAAATTGACCGGATGCCCGGCGCAGCCTCCTTCCGCGCCTATGGAACGGTAGAGGTATCGAACGGCGGCATCACACCTAAACTGGTACTGAGTGAAAAACAGGATAAATCCTTCGATCTGCGCCTGGATCTGGTACTCGAACAAAGTGAAGAAGTTTCGCTACAAGTGATCACGCACAAACATGTCGAGTATAAAGTTCTCGGTGATTCTAACGTAACCGGCGTCAGCATCTTCTTCGAAGATGAACTCGTTCATCATATTGATGAAATCATCATCACGCATTAATACATAATAATCTTCCCGTCGGAGCGACACCGGGAGTGACACTCCGGCGGGAAGCTTCATTCCAAGCGCTGCTCTCGCAGCAGTTGGGCCAGCCCCTCGGCCTCAACCGGCCGGCTGATGAGGTAGCCCTGGACCTCGTCGCAGCGTTCGGCCTTCAGAAACTCAAGCTGCTCCTGGCGCTCGACACCTTCGGCCACTACCTTGAGCGACAACCCATGGGCCATTGCAATGATCGCCCGGGTAATCGCCGCATCCTCTCCGCCCTCCTCCAAGCCACGAATGAACGCCTGGTCGATCTTCACGTAATCCACCGGGATGCGCTTGAGGTAACTCAGGGACGAGTAGCCGGTGCCAAAATCGTCGATCGCCAGCTTGACCCCAAGGTCGCGCAGTTGCTGGAACGTCGCGATGATGTGTTCAACGCTGTCGAGTAGTTGGCTTTCGGTCAGCTCCAACTCCAAGTACCGGGGCTCCAGGCCGGTTTCTTCCAGCACTTGCCGCACGAGGCTGACCAACTTGCCCTGGCGCAACTGGTGCACCGACAGGTTGACCGACACCCTGATCGGCGCAAGGCCCTGACGCTGCCATTCGCAAGCCTGCCAGCAGGCTTGGCGCAACACGAACTCGCCAATCGGCCCGATCAGCCCGGTCTCTTCCGCCAGGCCGATGAAGTCCACCGGCGGAACCTGGCCCATGACCGGATGATCCCAGCGCACCAACGCCTCGGCGGCGTTCAGGCGGCCCGTTACCAGGCACAACTTGGGTTGGTAGAAGACCTTCAATTGATGCTCTTCAAGGGCCTTGCGCAGTTGATTCTCCAGCTGCAGGCGCTCCAGCGTGCTGGCCTGGAGGCTGTCGGTATAGAACTGGAAATTGTTGCCGCCCAGATGCTTGGCATGTTGCATGGCCATGTTTGCCTGGCTGACCAACGTAGAAATTTCTCGCGCGTTATCGGGCAGCATGCTGATACCGATGGAGGCACTGACCACCAGTTCATGGCCTTCGATGGTCAGCGGCAAGCGCAGCTTGGCGGACAAACGGGTCGTCACCCGCGCCAGGCTGGAAAGGTTGCCGTAGGCGTCGAACAGCACGGCGAACTCATCGCCGGACAATCGAGCGATGGTGTCGGCTTCGGGCAGTGCATTGATCAGGCGCCGGGCCATTTTCTGCAACAGCTGATCGGCAATGTCATGGCCGAGGCTGTCGTTGAGCAATTTGAAGCGATCCAGGTTGATATGCAGCAACGCCAGGCTGCGCCGTCCGCCCTGGCGCACCCGCTGGTGGGCCTCGTGCAGGCGCTCGCGGAACAGCGAGCGATTGGCCAACCCGGTCAACTCGTCGTAATGGGTGAGGTAGCGCATCCGTTCTTCGGATTCGCGTCGCGCCGACAGATCGGCGAAGAAGCCTACTATGTGGCTGACATTTCCCCGGCTGTCACGCACCACATTCAGTTGCAGCCACTGTGGATAAAGTTCGCCATTGGCCCGCGCTTCCACCAGCTCACCCTGCCAGGTGCCGTGTTGCTTGAGGGCTTGGCGGATGACGGGGTAGTGCCGACGCGCGTCGCGACTGCAGGGCAGGTCCACGACGTTGTGCCCGAGCATGTCCTCGATATTGAAACCGGTGACCCGGGTGAACGCCTGATTAGCGGCGAGCAGCACGAAGCCGGGATCGAAAATCACAATGCCTTCGCTGGCGGCCTCGAATACCGTAGCCGCCAGCTGTTGTTGCTGTTCGAGCTCTTTACTGGTGCTGATGTCTCGCCGGGTGCCGACCATGCGCAATACCCGACCGCTCGCGCTGCGTTCCACCGCACGTCCACGGTCCTCGATCCACACCCAATGACCGTCGCCGTGGCGCACACGATATTCGATCTGGTAATCCTCGCTGCGGCCTTTGAGGTGCTCGACAAGTGCACGCTTGAGCGCCGGCAGGTCCTGGGGATGCAGGCGCGGCGTGAGATGGCTGAGCATGGCCGTGACGTACTCAGGCTCCAGGCCGAACAATTCCTTGAGTTGGGTGTGATGGACTTCGTCGGTCTGCAGGTTCCAGTCCCACAAACCCAGCTCACTGGCCTTGAGGGCCAGGGCCAGGCGCGCCTCGCTCTTGCTCAGGGCTTGGCTGGCCGCGTCCAGTTCGAGGCTGCGCTGCGCGACCCGCGCCTCCAGGCCTACCTGGGCCGTCCGCAGTTTCTCCTCGGCGCAGCGCCGTTGATCGACCTCTCGGGCCAACGCCTCGTTGAGTTGTGCGCTGCGGGTTTGCGCCTGCTGCAAATGCTCGATCAATGCCTGGTTCTGGAACCGGCGCAATAGGCCATTTTGGATCAAGCGGTTGACTTGCCAGGCCACCACACTCAGCGAGATCAGCACTACCAACCCAAGCCAGCCCCAGCCGTGTTGCTGCTCATCACCGCCCCAGAAGAGATAGCCGATGGCCGGTAACAGGCACGGCAAGGTAAAGGACAGAAACGCCGGAAGGCTCACGGCATAGGCAACGCTGGCCGACAGGGTGGCCGCGCCAATCAGGCCGAACACCCAGGCCTGCTGCTGGAAGCTGTCGGCCGGAACCAGGGCGATGCCAGCCCCGGCCAGCGTCAGGCCGGTCATCGCCGAGCCGAGCAAAAACATACGCAACCAGACAGGGTGTGCCTGACGGCTGGGCATCGCCGAATCGAAGGCGGCCACCTGAATCACCCGCAACGCCACCAGTGACAGCAACCAGACCAGCCAGACGCTGACCAGGAAATAGCGAGCCGGTTCCCATAACAGGACGGCGCAGACCAGGCCGTTGACCAGCATGAACAGCGTGGGCAGCAATGAACCCTGGTACAGCAGACGTGTGCGTTCGACCGCCATTTCCATGGCGTACTGCTTGCAGATGACCCGCGGTTCCACACAGGGGCCCGCCAGATCGGAATTGAGGGTCATAGGCACTGTTCTTGTTCTTATTCAGTAGAGCGTGGAGAACCCGAAACGAGCACCGAGCATACACAAGCCAAACGCCATCCCACACTGCCCCAGCTCATAAAAGTGCGGAAAAAGTCGCTATTTTATTGGGCCGCGCGGCCTTCAAGCGAGCCCCGCCAGGGCCTGCAGCCAATGACCAACCGGTCATCATCAAGCGGTCTTTTATCGGCTGAGGCAAAGCTCGGTTTGCCCGGGGTGACGCCGCACCCTAGAATGCTCCGATGCGCGATGATCTCTCCCTTCTGCTGAACTCTCTCAACGATGCCCAACGCCAGGCCGTAGCCGCCTCCGTGGGTCGTCAGTTGGTCCTGGCCGGTGCCGGCTCCGGTAAGACCCGAGTGCTGGTGCACCGTATCGCCTGGTTGATCCAGGTCGAAAACGCCTCGCCCCATTCGATCCTGTCGGTGACCTTCACCAACAAGGCCGCTGCGGAGATGCGTCATCGCATCGAGCAGTTGATGGGCATCAACCCGGCTGGGATGTGGGTCGGTACCTTCCACGGCCTGGCGCACCGCCTGCTGCGGGCGCACTGGCAGGAAGCCGGCTTGAGCCAGACCTTCCAGATTCTGGACAGCGACGACCAGCAACGGTTGGTCAAGCGGGTGATCCGCGAGCTGGGCCTGGACGAACAGCGCTGGCCGGCCCGCCAGGCCCAGTGGTTCATCAATGGCCAGAAAGACGAAGGACTGCGTCCACAACATATCCAAGCCAGTGGCGATCTGTTCCTGGCGACCATGCGTAGCATCTACGAAGCCTACGAGGCGGCGTGCCAGCGCGCAGGCGTCATCGACTTTTCCGAGCTACTGCTGCGTGCGCTGGATCTGTGGCGCGATCACCCGGGCCTGCTGGCTCATTATCAGAAGCGCTTCCGGCATGTATTGGTGGACGAATTCCAGGACACCAACGCCGTGCAATACGCCTGGTTGCGCCTGCTGGCCAAGGGCGGCGACAGCCTGATGGTGGTGGGCGACGACGACCAGTCGATCTACGGCTGGCGCGGCGCCAAGATCGAGAATATTCACCAGTATTCGGCGGACTTCCCCGACGCAGAAGTCATCCGGCTGGAACAGAACTACCGCTCCACCGCCGGCATCCTCAAGGCCGCCAACGCCTTGATCGCTAACAACACCGGGCGCCTGGGCAAGGAATTGTGGACCGATGGCGGCGAAGGCGAAGCGATCAACCTCTATGCCGCCTTCAACGAGCACGATGAAGCCCGCTACGTGGTGGAAACCATCGAAAGCGCGCTGAAAACCGGCCTGGCCCGCAGCGACATTGCCATTCTGTATCGCTCCAACGCCCAGTCGCGGGTGCTGGAAGAAGCCTTGTTGCGCGAACGGATCCCGTACCGCATCTATGGCGGCCAGCGCTTCTTCGAACGTGCCGAAATCAAGAACGCCATGGCTTATCTGCGCCTGCTCGAAGGGCGCGGCAACGACGCGGCCCTGGAGCGAGTGATCAACGTACCCACTCGGGGCATTGGTGAGAAAACCGTCGAAGCCATTCGCGATCACGCCCGCCACAGCCACGTGTCCATGTGGGAAGGCATGCGTCAGCTAGTCGCCAACAAAGGCGTGACCGGTCGCGCCGCCGGTGCACTCAAGGCGTTCATGGACCTGATTGAAGACCTGGCCGCCAAGTGCGGGGAGATGCCGCTGCACTTGATGACCCAGACAGTCATCGAGCAATCCGGCCTGATCGCCTACCACGAAGCGGAAAAGGGCGAGAAAGGCCAGGCACGGGTAGAAAACCTTGAGGAACTGGTCAGCGCCGCGCGCAACTTCGAGAACACCGAAGAAGACGCAGATCTGTCACCGCTATCGGCCTTCCTGGGCCATGCCTCTCTGGAGGCCGGCGACACCCAGGCCGACGAGCATGAAGACAGCATCCAGCTGATGACCCTGCACAGCGCCAAAGGCCTGGAATTCCCCTACGTGTTCCTCGTGGGCATGGAGGAAGGCCTGTTTCCTCACAAAATGAGCCTGGAAGAGCCCGGGCGTCTGGAAGAGGAACGCCGCTTGGCCTACGTCGGCATCACCCGCGCCATGCAGAATCTGGTGCTGACCTATGCCGAAACCCGACGTTTGTACGGCAGCGAGACCTACAACAAGGTGTCGCGCTTCGTACGCGAAGTACCGAAGGGCCTGATTCAGGAGGTCCGGCTGTCCAACAGCGTCAGCCGTCCATTCGGCGGCGGCCAGCAACAAAGCACCAGCAGCCTGTTCGGCGGCAGCGATATCCCGGAAACCGGCTTCAGTCTCGGCCAGACCGTGCGGCACTCGGTATTTGGCGACGGCGTGATCCTCAATTTCGAAGGCGCCGGGGCCCAGGCCAGGGTCCAGGTGAACTTCAGCGAAGGCAGCAAGTGGCTGATGCTGGGGTATGCCAAGCTGGAAGCAATCTAGAGATTTTCGCAGAACCTTGTGGGAGCGAGCTTGCTCGCGATAACGGTGGGTCAGCCAATATTGATGCTGATTGACACGCTGCTATCGCGAGCAAGCTCGCTCCCACAGGTCGATCGACTCGCCGTATACCTTTCCGATAGAACTTGTCCCCCTTTCCTACAGCCAAAAGCCAACAAGTCCTCTTGCGCGGCTGAAGCTGAACCTAACCTGTCACGCAAAAGCCCGAAACACTCTGCCGCTAGCCAGCAACAGTTCAGCTGTGCAACATGGCGCGCGTGCTATCCACAAATGGGAATGCCTTTATATGAAACGTTTTCTTAGCATCGCCATGGCGTTGTGCATCGGCCTGACGATGGCCATCGACGCCAATGCCGCCAAGCGCTTTGGCGGTGGTAAAAGCTCGGGCGCGGCCCCGACTCACCAGACCAGCCAGATGGCGCCGTCCTCTGCCGCCGGATCCACTGCTGCTACCGCAGGCGCGGCGGGTGCCGCTGGCGCTGCCACCAAGGCCAGCGGTGCTTCGCGCTGGCTCGGCCCTCTGGCCGGCATCGCCGCCGGTGGCTTGCTCGCGTCCATGTTCATGGGCGACGGCTTCCAGGGCATGCAGATCTTCGACATCCTGATCATGGCGGTCATCGCCTTCCTGGTCTTCCGCTTCATTGCCGCCCGTCGTCGCAAGCAGCAGGAGCAATTGGCTCCGGCAGGCCACGCGCCTATGCAGCGCGAAGTGTTCAACCAGCAACCCGCCAGCGCTTCGATCTTCGGTGGTTCGGCAGCGCCTGTGGCCGCCCGTCCGGTGATCAATGCACCGGCCTGGTTCAACGAGCAACGCTTCATCGAAGCCGCACGCAGCCACTTCATGTCCTTGCAGCAACATTGGGACGCGAACGAGATGGACAAGATCGCCGAGTTCGTGACCCCGCAATTGCTGGAATTCCTCAAGCGCGAGCGGGCCGAGCTGGGTGATGGCTTCCAGTCCACCTACATCGACAATCTGCAGGTGCAACTGGACGGTGTCGACGATCGCGCCGACAAGACCATCGCCACCCTGACCTTCAGCGGTGTATCGAAGGACTCTCGCTTCGACAAGGGCGAAGCGTTCAGCGAAAGCTGGAACATGGAACGCGCCCAGGGCGATGACCAGCCTTGGCTGGTGGCCGGTATCCGCCAGAACAGTTGAACCTTTGCACGTTTCGCATGTTGAAATAAAAGAACCCCGGCGCAAGCCGGGGTTTTCTATTTCGCGGTTGCATCTATAGCGAGCTACTGTATAAACCGCTCCATATAAACCGCGCCATCGAGAAAGAGGATCCCGGACGTGGAAGAAATCATCGAACAATTGCGTGAAGCCAACGAGCCCGTACCGGTTCCGCTGGAGTTACCTGACGAAGACTTGCTGGTAGAGATCGAAGAGCAGCTGTTCATCGATATCCCGTTCGTTTTCAGGGAATTTCTGCTGACCGTCAGCGATGTCGTCTATGGCAGCCTGGAGCCGGTCACCGTCACCGATCCACAGTCCCACACCTACCTGCCGGACGTGGCCGCCAATGCCTGGGATGCCGGTGTCGACCGCAGCCTGATTCCGATCTGCCAGGACGGTGACGATTATTACTGTGTCGAAGAAGACGGCACCGTGGTGCTGTGGCAGGCCGAAGAGGAATTGATTGCTGAAGAGACCTGGGAGTCGGTTTGGCATTGGGCACGGGACGTCTGGCTGGAAAGCTGATCCGCAGGTGCTCCAACGCCGGTCAATGCCCGGACGACTCGTTGTGGTTGTCCAGGGTTTCGAGCAAGGCCACCTGCATCCGCGTATGCAGGCGGATGAACCAGCGCCAGAGCAACGCCGCGACGGCAATCGCCACCAATGCAATCAACACCAGCAACTTGTTGGTCGGCAGGATACTGGCCGACAAGGCCGCCAATAGCAGGAAAATCACCAGCAACGAGAGGATCGGGATCACTTCGGCGATCACTCGACGCACACGCTGAGTGTGGCGGCCTGCCATCTCTGGCTTGACGCTCATTTCTGCCAGCAACATCGACAGCGCCTTGAGCTTGCGATACGCGGCGATCAGGAACGGTAGCGATAGCAATAACGCCCCGCCCCAGATCAATGCTTTCTGCCAGCTCGGGTCGCTGATCCACATTTGCAGGTAAGCCGACATCCGTTCGGCAAAAAAACCACCCGAGACAAAAATCGCGATAACCAGTGCGAGGTTGACGCCAACCTGTAGCAAGATCCGCCTGATCATCGAGGCCACCACCGCTCCTTCCCCATGGGGCTGGATGCTGCGCAGCCATTCGCCATACATCCCCAGCACTCGCGTCAACCGTTGCGGCATGACCGTCGCCAACTTGACGGACAACGGATCGGCGGCCCGGATCAGGTAAGGCGTGAGCAGCGTGGTCAATACCGAGACAGCGACCGCGACCGGATAGAGAAAGTCGCTGGTGACCTGCAGGGTCATCCCCAGCGACGCGATGATGAAGGAGAATTCGCCGATCTGCGAAAGTCCCATCCCTACTCGCAGGGAGGTACGTCCATCGTTGCCGGCAATAAACGCACCGAGGCCACAGGACAGCATCTTGCCGAGCACCACTGCGCCAGTGATCACGGCAATCGGCCAGGCGTACTGCAGCAATATCGCGGGATCGAGCATCAGTCCGATCGCCACGAAAAAAATCGCGCTGAACAGGTCGCGCACCGGCTCCACCAGGCGCTCGATTTTCAGCAACTGCCGGGACTCGGCCATGATCGCACCGATCAGGAACGCCCCGAGAACCATGCTGTATTCCAACTTCACCACCAGCAGGCAGAAGCCGAAACACAGGCCCAGCACCGTGATCAGCAGCATTTCGTTACTGTCGAATTTCGCCACGTAGGCCAGCAGCCTGGGCACCAGCAGAATGCCAATGACCAGCGCGACGATCATGAATAGCGACAACTTGCCAACCGTGGAAAAAACTTCGCCGGAGCTCACGGTACCGCTCACGGCAATACTCGACAGTAAGGCGATGATGCCTATGCCCAGAATGTCCTCGACGATCAACACCCCGAAAATCAGCTGTGCGAAGCGCTCGTTTTTCATCTTCAGATCGTTGAGCGCCTTGACGATGATGGTGGTCGAGGAGATGGCCAGGATCGCGCCCAGGAACAGCGAGTCCATGGTGTTCCAGTCGAACCAGCGACCGATCTCGTAGCCGATCCAGATCATCAGCACGATCTCGAGGAATGCCGCGATAAACGCCGTGGCCCCCACCTTGAACAACTTGCGCAGGCTGAACTCCAGGCCCAGGCAAAACATCAGGAAAATCACCCCGAGCTCGGCCAGTGTCTTGATCGTATCTTCGTCGTGGATGAAACCGAACGGCGGTGTGTGCGGGCCAATGATGAAGCCGGCCACAATGTAGCCCAGCACAACCGGTTGCTTGAAACGATGAAAGAGCACGGTTACCAGCCCCGCCGCCATCATGATGATCGCCAGGTCTTGAATGAAACTGATGGCATGCATGGTTTGGGGCTCCCTGTTCAAAATGACTCATCGCCGAGCTGGATAAGTCCGTTTCCTTTGTAGGAAAAGCCCTCGTAACGGGCTTTTGAAGGGTAACACCGCGACTTCCGACAAAAAGTCGGTGCAATATATGGAAACAGATCCATCGGGGCGTGACGGCAACCACAGGCGCAGCGTCCCGATATCGGTGGTTTTGAAAACCTGGTGGCCTGTACAAGCCACCCCCCAGCACCCGCAGAGGTGCATCCCCGAATTGCTGCCTTGAACCGTGAGTACGTTATGGAACCCGGAAACGCCCAGCTGTCGATGACGGTGTTGATGACCCCCGATATGGCCAACTTCTCTGGCAATGTCCATGGCGGCACCTTGCTCAAATACCTCGACGAAGTCGCTTACGCCTGCGCCAGCCGCTACGCCGGGCGCTACGTGGTGACCTTGTCGGTTGACCAAGTGATCTTCCGTGAGCCGATTCACGTCGGCGAACTGGTGACCTTCCTGGCGTCGGTGAACTACACCGGCAACACGTCGATGGAAGTGGGTATCAAAGTCGTGACCGAAAACATTCGCGAACGCTCGGTGCGCCACACCAACAGCTGCTTCTTCACCATGGTCGCGGTGGACGATCAGCGTAAACCCGCCACTGTCCCGCCATTGCAACCGCAGAACGGCGAAGCAAAACGCCGTTACGAACAAGCCCAGCAGCGCCGGCAGATTCGCCAGGAACTGGAAAAGCGTTACCAGGAGATCAAGGCGGACGGGCCTTAACAGATCGACGAAAACCACAATGTGGGGGCGAGCAAGCTCGCTCCCACTGGGATTTGCAGCATTTTTCACGGGTGCGATCAAAGGCTGATCGGCACTGCCTCAAACCGCACTCGCGGATGGGCGATCCGGTCCTGGGCGCGGACCAGTTCCAGCTCGTAGCTGGCGCATGCCTGGGTTTCCAGCAACACTTCATGCACAGCGGCAGCGGCAAACTCGAACGCCATCACCAGACTGTCCCCCAACAATATCCGCGCCAGGAATAGCCCCGACGTCAGGTCCCCCACGCCCACTGGCTGGCGAGGGAAAGCCAGCAGCGGACGGCGTAGATGCCAGCTACCGTCGGCGGTCACCAGCAGCATTTCGAAGCTGTCTTCGGGTTTGCCGGGGTAGACCAGATGTTTGACCAGCACCGCCTTCGGTCCGCGAGCCAATAGCGCGCGGGCCATGGCCAGGCAGTCCAGCAGCGACTGCGCCTTGCGCCCGGAGAAACTGTCCAACTCCAGTTGGTTCGGGCACATGAGGTCCGCCACGGCCGCGGCCTCTTCCAACAGAAACTCACTCACCTCGGGCGCCACGATACAGCCCTTCTCTGGATGCCCCATGACCGGATCACACAGGTACAGCGCCTTGGGATTAGCGACCTTGATCCGCGCCACACCCGTCAGGATCGCTCGCCCCTGAGCGGCGCTGCCCAGGTAACCGGACAGGACCGCATCGCAATTGCCCAACTCGCCAATCGCCGCGATACCCTCCACCAATGCCGGTATCTGATGAGGTGCGAGCACCTCCCCGGTCCATTGGCCGTACTGAGTGTGATTGGAAAACTGTACGGTATTGAGCGGCCATACGTTCACCCCGACCCGCTGCATCGGAAACACTGCAGCGCTGTTGCCAGCGTGACCGAATACCACGTGAGACTGGATGGCAAGCAGATGAGGTGTACGTTTCATGCGGGAAGTTTCCGTAAAACGATTGAAATTCAAGCCGCGCAGTATGCGACTAAACGCAGCCTGTACGACAGACCGGCGAGACAGTTAAGCTGACCGCAACTTGTTGGAGCACTTCGTTCATGCTGACCCTTGGAAACATTTTCGTGCTGATGCTGCTGGCTACCGGCGGCGCCTGGCTGTGGCACAACCATGGCCTGCGCGAACGGGCCCTGGCGAGGGTCATGCAACATTGCGCCAACCTCAAGATCGAGTTGCTGGACGGCAACGTGGCGCTGAAAAAGATCGGGTTCGTGAAAGATGCAAAGGGACGGCGACGCCTGGCGCGTATCTATAATTTCGAATTTACCGTCACGGGTGAGACCCGCCATTCGGGCACCATTACCCAATTCGGCGCCCACAGTGCGCAAATCGAGCTGGCGCCTTACCCGATGCCATTCGAAGAGGCACCCCAGGCGCCTATTGAAGCGGTCCAGCCCAGGCCTCGGGCTGAAGTGATCGAGTTGAGTCAGTGGCGCCAGGAACACAACAAGTGGAAGCCTTGAAACAGCGCTGACTCACTCAGACCGACAACTCACCAGACCGGCTTGCAGAACATCGACATCCTGCGGCTCAGCGAAAATCAGCTCGATCCGTGAGTCTTGTCGCCATTCACTGGGTAGCCACTGCGCAGCGGCGCCGTCCAAGGCATTGGCCGACACCCAGCCATCGGTGCTGTGGACAACCATCTTCGCCCGTTTCCAGTCTTGGTCTTGCAGCCATCGAGTCAACGCCACCGTGTCGAAGTGCTGGCTCGGGTGCCAGCGCCAGCCGACACTCCAGCCACCTTCCTGTTGCTGGTACAGACAGATCGGCAACTTCGGGTCGGTCCAGATAACCTGCATCTGGCCTTTGTCCTCGGGCAGCTTGAAGTTGTCCACAGCCCCACACCCCCGAGCCGCAACTCCCGGTAGTCGACCGATGGGTAGCGCCGCCTGTTGCGTCCAGTACAGCACAAGCTCGGGCAACTGCGCAGTGATGCGAGCTCGGTCATCCTCGGTGAGGTTCTCGGATTTGTTCAACACCAGCAGGCCGGCGCTGTCCAAGGCTTGTCGTTGTGCATCGGGCAATGGCTTGCCGTCCGCTATCGCCTGGGCATCCAGCACCAGCACGCAAGGCTGCACCGCCAGCACGCCGAGCCACGGCGCTTCGTTCAGTTGTCGTATCAGTTGCGCTGGATGGCCGAGCCCGGAAGGCTCGATGAGCAGCCGGTGCGGTCGAGCCTTGCGCAGCAAACGAGCAAGGCCGATCTGGAATGGCGCGCCGTTGACGCAACACAAACAGCCCCCGGCCACTTCGCCCAGTGCGATACCATCGGCGGCCTGGGTCAGCAACGCGGCATCCAGGCCGATCTGACCGAATTCGTTGATCAGCACCGCCCAGCGTTCATTGACCGGGCGCTGTGTCAGCAGGTGCTTGATCAAGCTGGTCTTGCCTGCCCCCAAGGGACCGGCGATGACATGGGTGGGAATGTTCTGCAACATAATCGACGGCTTTCGATGGAGGTGAAAATGCGGATGATTGGCTGGTTGTTGCTGGCACTGACTTCGAACCAGGCATTGGCCCAGGCTTGTGTGGTGCACAGTCAGGCGGAACGACTCGATGTAAAAGTCTGCCAGCAGAACCGCAACATCCCGCAGAAACTGTTCGCCGACGGCTTCTGCCAGCCAAGCCTCTCCGGGCAAAAAGTCGAGGTGCAGTACGTCGATCAGTGCCCCGGCGGCGCATTTGGCATCTGCAGCAACGCCCAGGTTGCCAATATGCCTTACCGCCAGGATATTCACTATTACGGTGTGGCCACTGACGCAGCTTACCTCCAACCGTATTGTGAAGGTCAAAGCCAGGGCACCTGGCTCAGACCTTAAGCCAGCCAGTCCAGCGTGAGGATCAATCGGCGTTCTCCCGGGCCCAGCTCCGGCGAGCGATGGATCAGGCCGAAACCCTCATTACCGTGCCACTTCTCGCCTTTAAGCAACGCCACATCACCGCTGCAAAGCTGCTGGATCACGCGCGAATCGCCGGGCTCGGCTTGCGGCTGCGACAGCCCCTGCCGGTCCATGGCGCCTTCCTTGAGCCACTGACTGCCGGCGCCGATATAAGTGGTGATTAGCCGTACCGGTACATGGTCAACGTGAAAGCGCGGGCACATTGCCTTGTCCAGGGCGCGCAGACGCAGGCCGACACGTTTGGCACCCAACAGGCAGGTAAACGCACTGACCAGCCAAGAGACATCGGCGACAAAGCCCTCGTAGCCTTGCAGATCGCTGAATCCTGCGGCGAGACCGTGCAGCACTGGCTGAGTGTCTTCCTCCGGCAAGTCGAGCACCAGCGACTCGGCCAATGGTTGCTCCATCGAAAGCACCATGGCCGCGAAGTCGCTGATATGCGCCGGAAGCTGACGTTGCCAGACCGCCAGGTTGGTGCCGTCCTCCAGAATTTGTGTCAGGACTCGTGGCGTTTCGTCCCGGACCTGGCGTACCGGTGCAGCCCTTTTCAGGCTGGGCGCCAACATCACGCCGCGACCTCGTCATGCCACGGACCGAACGGATCCGGCAGCAAGCGCCAACTTTCGACACCCTGAGCCATTTCCGCGTCGGTGAGCAGGCAAGCGTCCAGTTCAACGCTGAGCCGGCTGAAGTCGATGTCTTGTCCGATGAATACCAGTTCCTGACGGCAGTCGCCCGTGGCGGGCAGCCAGTTTTTAAGGATGGCGGCGCTACTTTCTTCATCCTGCGGCCATTGGTTTTTCGGCACAAAGCGCCACCAACGCCCGGCAAATCCGTGACGCATCAAGCCGCCGGCTTGGGACCAACTGCCCGCTTCCTCAGGTTTACTGGCAAGCCAGAAGAAGCCCTTGGAGCGCAGGAGTTTACCGTTGGTCCACGGACGGTCGATGAAGCTGAAAAAACGCTGGGGATGAAACGGTCGACGTGCCCGATAAGCCGTCGAAGCAATACCGTATTCTTCGGTCTCGGGCACATGCGCGCCACGCAGCTCCTGTAGCCAGCCGGGTGCTTGAGCGGCACGTTCAAAGTCGAAAAGACCGGTGTCGAGGATGCGCCCCAGGGGAACCTGCCCCATGACCATGGGAATGATCTGCGCCTGGGCGTTGAGGCGCTGCAGAATCGCAATCAATTCTTCCCGTTCGTCACGGCTGATCAGGTCGATTTTGCTGATTAAAATCACGTCGGCGAACTCGATCTGCTCGATCAGTAGGTCAGTAATCGAGCGCTCGTCTTCCTCACCCAAGGTTTCGCCTCGCGACGCAAGGCTTTCGGCGGCCTGGAAATCGACCAGGAAATTCATCCCATCAACCACCGTCACCATCGTGTCGAGCCGGGCGACATCGGCCAAGCTGCGACCCTCTTCATCACGAAATGTGAAGGTTTCCGCCACCGGCAAGGGTTCAGAAATTCCCGTGGATTCGATCAGCAGATAATCGAAGCGCCCTTCTCTGGCGAGCTGGCCGACTGCCTCCAGCAAGTCCTCACGCAGTGTGCAGCAGATGCAGCCGTTGCTCATTTCCACCAGCTTTTCTTCGGCGCGGTTCAGGGTTACATCTCGCTGGACTTCGCTGCCATCGATGTTGATCTCGCTCATATCGTTAACGATCACGGCAACCCGTAGATTGTCGCGATTACGCAAAATGTAGTTAAGCAGCGTGCTTTTACCGGCACCAAGAAATCCAGACAGTACCGTTACGGGAAGGCGATTGGGCATCAGGTATATCCTCATCGGGGGCGGCCGTTGCTGACGCTGTTCACGCGCGTCATGGCTCGTTTTTCAGGCTTTGGCTGGGTTCAGGGCCTGGCTGATTTTTATGTTATAGTATAACAACTCCATTCAACCAGTCCTGTCACCTCATTGGTCTGAGAACTATCAATGCGCAACTGTCTGAAACTCGTATTTGCCGCAGGCCCATTGTTGCTGTGGGCATTGAGCGCGTCAGCTCAGAGCCCGCTCTTGGCCAACTGCACCCGCAGTGCCAACTTGTTGGCTTGCGTTGACGGACAAGGCAATACCTACAGCGTCGCAACGAGCGGAAACACCCTGTATTTGCGTGGTTTTGAAGCGTTCAGCCATCGTTATTGGGCACAAACGAACAGTCGTTACGGTCAACTCACCTTTTTCACAGGCTTGGCGTCCGATGGAGAAAGTTGGGTTGGATACAGCCGGCGCGTTGGCTGGACGACTATCAACCGCTTCTCCAGTTCAGGCGGCGGTGGTAGTGCCGGCGCGTTTACATGCGGTCGCATGAACGGTTGCCAGGATTCTTCGCGCTGATGTTTCACGTGGAACATGGGAGGGAGGAAATGAAACTCTGTTCATAAAAGAGGTATCTTCGAAGCTACTGTTATACTATAACATTAAATTCGAACCCACGATGGACCTCTCCCATGAACGCGTTAACGCTGCCAGACGTTGCTACGCAGGCTTCACGCCAAGCCCTACCCCTCGATTGGGTCGGCATGTGTGGCATCGCAACACCGGTGTTGATCGACGGTCAGCGTCTGATCGCGACCGCCGACGCAGGTGTCAGCCTCGACGACGGTGAAGCTCGAGGCATCCACATGTCACGTTTGTACCTGGCGTTGGAGTTGCTTGACGGCACGCCACTTTGCGCATCGCTGTTGCGTCGCATCCTGCAGCAGTTTCTCGATAGCCATGAGGGCTTATCTCATAAAGCCTCCCTGAAAATTCACACCGACTTGTTGTTCAAACGCGCGGCATTAATCAGCCCCTTGGCAGGCTGGAAGCGCTATCCAGTGAGTATCGAAGCGCATCTGAGCAGCACAGTGTTCCACGTGGAACTGAAAATCCAGGTCCCCTATTCTTCTACCTGCCCCTGCTCAGCCGCACTCGCTCGGCAGTTGATCCAACAGCAATTCGTGGACGATTTCGCTAACAAGACACTCGGGCACGCAGAAATACTGGCCTGGTTGGGTTCAGCAAACGGCATTGTCGCGACGCCTCATAGTCAACGTAGTACGGCCACTCTGAATCTTCGGTTGAGCGCCGACGTCGACGAATTGCCTCTACTGTCCCTGATCAATGACGCCGAAGCGGCTCTAGGCACCGCAGTGCAAACCGCAGTCAAGCGCGCCGATGAGCAGGCCTTCGCGCTCGCCAACGGCCAGAATCTGATGTTCTGCGAAGACGCCGCTCGACGACTGAGCACGGCCTTGAGAAAGTCGTCCGCCATCGCCGCCCTGGATGTACGCGTCGTCCACGCCGAGAGCCTGCATGCCCATGACGCCGTGGCCCAAAGCCGTTGGCAGCGGGAGGCATCATGATCCGTTGCCAAACCTTGCGCTGGGGTGCTCCCGGGCAACCTCTCACGCCACCGCTGAATATGGAGCGGCCAACGGGCAGCCTGACGGCCATCATCGGCGCCAACGGTTCGGGCAAAAGCAGCCTTCTGAAAGTCCTCGCGGGGCTGCAAAAACCTCTATCCGGCAAAGTTACGCTGGATGTTCCACGCCGCGGCGGTGTCTCATTCCTGCCGCAGCAGCAACATCTGGATCGGCAATTCCCCATCAGCTTGCAAGAGCTGGTGGCCGCCGGTTCCTGGGGTAATGGGCACACACCCGCCATGCGCAGGCAGTTGCTCCAGACAGCTCTGGACGACTGGGCGTTGGCGGGTCTGCAACATCGTCCGTTGATGGCGTTGTCTGGCGGCGAGTTACAGCGCGCCCTGCTCGCTCGCCTGAGCCTGGCCGAAGCGCCGCTGCTGTTGCTCGACGAACCCCACGTCGCACTCGACGAACAAGGCCAGGCGCTATTGTGGAAACACATCCACGGCTGGCACGCGACGGGCAGAACCGTGGTGGTGGCTTGTCATGACTTGGCAGCGGTGCGCGAGCACATTCCTCACACGTTGCTGGTCAGCCACGCCGGCTGCGTACTGAGTCGCAGTGTCGACCTGATCGCCGAACAACCTCGCATGCGGGTGGCCTGATGCTTGCGGCCACCCATCTTTGGCAACCGTTCCAGGAATTCGTGTTCATGCGCCGTGCCTTGCTTGGCGGCCTAGTATTGGCGTGCAGTACAGCCCCGCTGGGGGTGTTTCTGATTCTTCGACGCATGAGCCTGATCGGCGATGCCGTGGCTCACGGCATTTTGCCCGGTGCAGCCCTGGGTTTCTGGTTCGCCGGATTGAGCCTGCCGGCCCTGACACTTGGCGGCTTGGGCGCCGGCCTGGGCATGGCCGGGCTGGCGGCGTGGATTACCCGGCGTACCGGTCTGCGGGAAGACGCCAGCCTCGCGGCGATTTATCCGATCTCCCTTGCCGCTGGCGTGTTGATCCTCGGCATGGCCGGCAAACGCTTGGATTTGCTTCACCTGTTATTCGGCTCAGCACTGGCGGTCGACGGCCCGACACTCACCGGTATGCTTTGGGTTTCCGCGGCCAGCCTGGTGGCCATGGCGCTGATTTACCGACCCCTGTTGCTCGACACCCTGGATCCGCTGTTCCTGCAAACCGTCAGCCGCTTGGGTCCGTGGGCCCATGGCGTATTTCTGACCCTGGTAGTGTTGAATCTGGTGATCGGCTTCCAGGCCATCGGCGCGCTGATGGTGGTTGGCCTGATGATGCTCCCCGCCGCCGCTTCGCGGTTCTGGAGCCGGCGCCTGCCGATTCTCATGATGATCGCGGCGCTGCTCGGTTGCCTATCGGTGTGGCTTGGCCTGTTGTTGTCCTTCTATTTCTCACTGCCCAGCGGACCGGCCATCGTACTGGTAGCCGGGGCGTTGTATCTGTTGTCCGTGGTGTTCGGTCCGGTGCACGGTTTGCTGCGCCGCCCGCCCTTGCTCACATCCCAATGAGGTGTTTCCCGATGCGCGTCCTGTTCGTGCTGTTCAGTCTGATGCTGTCCATGTCCTTGTCCGCTGCCGAAAAACTCCAGGTGGTGACCAGCTTCAGCATCCTCGCCGACATGACCCGACAGGTCGGCGGCGAGCATATCCAAATCACCAACATGGTCGGGCCGGACGCCGATGCGCACACCTATGAACCCACACCGGACGATGCCAAGGCATTGCTCAGCGCAAAACTGATCATCAAGAATGGGTTGGGTTTCGAGCCGTGGTTGGATCGCCTGGTCACCAGCACCGAAACCGGCGCCCCGGTGATCAGCGCCAGTCGCGGAGTGATTCCTCGTTCGCTGGATGAAGATGGCGAGACCATTCCCGACCCGCACGCCTGGCACAATCTGGCGAATGCCGAGCTGTATGTCAGCAACATCACCAAGGCGCTGGAAGCGGCGGACCCAGCTAACAAGGCCGACTACGAACGCAACAGCCAGGCGTATCTGAAGAAGATCTACGCCCTGCTTGCCGAAGCCAAGGCCAAGCTCGGGGGGTTGCCGCCAGGCAATCGCAAGATCGTGACGTCCCACGATGCGTTCGGTTACCTGGGCCAGGCCTACGGTATCGAGTTCATGGCGCCGCAGGGTCTATCCACTGAACGTGAGCCTTCGGCCTCAGAGGTCGCGGCGCTGATTACCCAGATTCGCCAGGCGAAAGTCAAAGCGGTGTTCATGGAAAACATCAAGGATGCGCGCCTGCTCAAGCAGATTGCTGACGAAAGCGGCGCGCACATTGGCGGTACGCTGTACTCCGATGCCCTCGCGGCCAGCGGACCGGCCAGCACCTTCACCGGGCTGTTCGAGTACAACCTCAACACACTCTACGAGGCATTGAGCCGGCCCTGATCAAGCTGAGCAAGATCGTGGCAAGAGCGCTTGCTCCTGTTGGCGGCGTAGGCAGTCATTAACGGGGCCACTTCCCCTGCCCAGCGGAAGCAAGCTCCCTCGCCACAGAGTTCTACGCTTGTGAAAACAGGTTCAAGCCCTCGGCTTGACCGTCCCGCAATCTTGCCCCAGCCACACAGCGCGTGTGTCGAGGCTACCGTTCTGCTGGATACCCGTGGCGTTGAACGTGCCGTTGACCTTGGTGGTGAACTCACGATCACTCTGGAATGTCGCGACACCATTGCCCTGGGCTTTCGGGCAACTGAAACGAAACTTCCACTGATTGCCGGTGCGCTCGGTGATCTGCTGCTTGCAACCCGATTGCGGGTCTTGCAGGGGAATGTCATTGGTTTGCACCTGAGCAGGGGTCAGGCACACGCGAATGCCTTTACCGCCCATGGTGATGCCCTGTTTTTCCAGCATCGCCCGTTGCTCCGGGGTCATCTGGTTTTGCACTTGGCCCAGGATAAGCTGCAAGTCCGGGAGGTTCTGGTTATCGACCTTCATGTTGCTCGTGGTCAGTTCCCACAAGCCCGGTTGAAGCATCTGCGCCTGAGCCGCCATCGGAACCGACAAGCCAACCGCCAAGGCCAAACCCAGCAGACGAACATTCATTGCATAAACTCCAAAGGACAAGTGGCCGTTAGACGCCGTCTACAGGCTTCGGTTCAGGCCGGGGACGAGTGAATTAAATAGCGACATTCGCCATGGAACATGGTCTGTTAAGCATTGAAAATGTCAGGAGCAAGGCTGCCCCATGGATTTTTTTGGCCCACATGTTTTCGGTTACCTGATCGCGCTGCTCCATACCCTGGGATCCATCGCTGCTGTCCATGCGGTGCTGACGGTGCGCACGGCCCAAGGCTCGATTGCCTGGGCCCTGTCGCTGGTATTCATTCCGTACCTGACGTTGATTCCCTACCTGGTTTTCGGGCGCAGCACCTTCGATGGTTACATCAAGGCACGACGGCAAGCCAACGAAGAAATGCGTAAGGCGATCTCCGAGTTGAACTGGCGCCCGTGGGTCGAGGAAGCCCTGGCCGCCCGCGCCTCGCAAGCCTACGCCTCGTTACGGGCCATGCCCAAACTGGGGCGCACACCGTGCCTGGCGAACAATGAAGTGCGATTGTTGGTCAATGGACACGCCACATTCGAGGCGATTTTCCAAGCCATCGATAGTGCCCGCGAGGCCGTGCTGATTCAGTTTTTCATCATCCACGACGACCGTCTTGGCCAACGCCTGCACGCTCTGCTCTTGAAGAAGGCCGCCGAAGGCGTGGCGGTGTATCTGCTTTATGACCGCATCGGCAGCCACTCCCTGCCCCACCACTATGTTCAGGCACTGCGCGACGGCGGTGTCAACGTGAAAGCCTTCGCCACCCGTAGTGGCTGGCTGAACCGGTTTCAGATCAACTTTCGAAACCATCGCAAGATCGTGGTGGTGGACGGTGTGGTGGGTTTCGTCGGCGGCCACAACGTGGGTGATGAATACCTGGGAGAGAAGCCGCCGTTGGCGCCATGGCGCGACACGCATGTCGAAGTGCGCGGCCCTGTGGTGGGGAGCATGCAAGAGTCGTTTGCCGAAGATTGGTTCTGGGCGGCCCGTTCGTTGCCACCGCTGATCCTGCCAGACACCTACCCGGACGACGGTGTGCTCTGCCAGTTGCTGGCCAGTGGTCCGGCTGACGCCTACGAAACCTGCTCGCTGTTTTTCGTCGAGGCCATTCATGCGGCCAGCGAACGAGTCTGGATCACGACGCCCTACTTTATTCCTGACGAAGCGGTATTCGCGGCATTGCGCCTGGCGGTACTGCGCGGGGTGGATGTGCGCATCCTGCTGCCCTCGCGACCGGATCACAAGGTCGTCTACGCAGCGTCCAGCCTGTATGCGTTTGAAGCGGTGCGGGCCGGAGTGCGGGTGTTCCGTTATCAACCGGGCTTTCTGCATCAAAAGGTGGTGCTGATTGACCAGGAAATCAGTGCCATCGGCAGTGCGAACCTGGACAATCGGTCGTTCAGGTTGAATTTCGAAGTGATGCTGCTGACCGTGGATATCCCATTCGCCACCGAGGTGGAGCAAATGCTCGAGCAGGATTTCGCCCTGGCTCAGGAAATCGACAAACAGGAAAGCCGGGAGACCCACCGCCTGCAAAAGGTCGGCATGCGGATCGCCCGGCTTATTTCCCCGATACTTTAAGGGGTGTAGATGTCGTCACGGGTCCAGGGCAAATCATGGCTGCCGTCCGCGTGGGCCTTCACTGCCAGGATCTGGTGCAGATTGATCCAGCCCTTTGCGAACGCGTAGGCGCAGCCGGCCAAGTACAAGCGCCAGATCCGCAGCGCCTGTTCCGGCACCTCCTTCGCGGCGGCCTCGAGGTTGTCTTCCAAGCGTTCACTCCAGTGATCGAGCGTGCGCGCGTAGTGCATGCGCAGGCTTTCCACATCGACAATTTCCAGCCCCGCTTCGCTGATCTGCGCGGAAATCATCGACAGGTGCGGCAACTCGCCATTGGGGAATACATACTTCTCGATGAACTCGCCGGCGCCACGACCTACTGGACGACCGTCGGTGTGCTTGGCGGTGATGCCGTGGTTCATGACTAACCCACCTTCACGGACGGCGCCGAACAGCGTCTTGCAGTACTGCTGCAGATTGGCGTGGCCGACGTGCTCGAACATGCCCACGCTGACCACCTTGTCAAAGCGACCGTCCTGGGGCAGGTCCCGATAGTCCAGCAACTGCAACTCCACTTGGTCTTCCAGGCCTTCAGCCTTGACCCGCTCCCGGGCCAAAGTCAGCTGCGCTTTGCTCAGGGTAATGCCAAAAACCTTGGCACCGAATTCCCGCGCTGCATAACGCGCCAAGCCACCCCAACCGCAGCCAACATCCAGCAGATAGTCGCCGGGCTGCAGACGCAGCTTGCGACACAAATGGCGGAATTTGGCTTGCTGGGCCTGTTCGAGCGATTCGCTGCCCGTCTCGAAATAGGCGCAGGAATAGGCCATGTCGCTATCGAGCCACAGCTGATAGAACGCATTGGAAAGGTCGTAGTGATAGGAAATTGCCTTGGCGTCGGTTTCCTTGTCATGAAACGAACGCACCGGCAGGCTATCGGCATCGTCCTCAACCAACGCCTGGCTCAATTCATCGCAGACCCGAATCACTTCGTGAATCGAACCTTCAAGTTCGAGTTTGCCTTCTACGAACGCTGTTCCCAATGCGTCCAGGCTCGGGTGGGTGAATTGCGCGACCATTTGTGGGTCCTTGACCACGATCGTGACACTGGGATCGGCACCCAGTGTGAATTCATGGCCATCCCAGAGCCGCAGCCGCAGCGGTAAATGCAGATTCTGTAGGGCCGGTGGAAGTTGCGCGAGCATGAGATATCCCCCTTGTTTCAGACGTCTGAAATGAGGGTAGACCATTGTAGAAAAATAGCAGGCTATCGAATTTATAGCCTTTTTCTATTGCTATCCAAAATTCACTCCTTGTGTCGGATAGTCACCGGCAGTGGTACGCCCTCTCCAACAGCAGACTGCACATGCGACGTGCAGTTCGCCTAGGCTATCCAACGACTTCTCTCTCTTGGATTTTCAACAGTGGCTCTTGGAACCGCAGCAATCGCCCGGCATTACCTAACACTAGCAGAGTGCTCAGATTGTGCAGCAGCGCCGCGATCATCGCGCCCGCTGCACCGAGCCAACCGAACGCGGCGAAAGCGACGATTGCCAATGTCCAACCCAGGCCGATGATCACATTGACCTGCAGCGTGCGCCTGCATTGGCGGCTGAGCCGGACGCAGGTGCCAAGGCGACGCAGATCGCTACCGATCAACACGATGTCCGCCGAGGCGAGGGCAATGTCTGCGCCACCCGCCCCCATCGCGACGCCCACCACTCCAGCCTTGAGTGCCAGTGAATCGTTGATGCCATCACCCACGACCATAGGCCGGAAGCCGTGGTCGATTTCGGCCATCACACGCTTGAGTTTATCTTCCGGCAAGGCCTGGGCTTGCACATCACCGATACCGATATCCTGGGCCAGGGTGTGGGCCACGCTGCGACGGTCACCGGTCAACAGCAGCTGACGGCCAAGGCCCAACTCCCGCAGTTCAGCCATGGCAGCCCGCGCTTCCGGCTTGACGCTGTCGGCCAGCAGCAGCCAGGCGAGGAATTGTCCATCCAGGGCCAGCCCGGCAATCGGGCCATCATGGTTGGGCACCGCTGAAGTTTCGATGCCCAGCAGGGCGAACAACTCCGGCCGTCCCAGGGCCGCCTCGCCCTGCCCGGTCATCGCCACTACCCCCAGGCCCTGGCGCTCATGGATATCCCTCAGTGGCAGGCAATGCTCCTGTTCCACCAACCCCGCCAGCGCTCGGCTGACCGGATGGCTGCTGGCCGAGCCGAGGCTGGCGGCCAACGCCAGTAAAGGCGCGTGATCATCGTAGGCACTTTCGATGGATTGCAGGCGCAGGGAGCCGTACGTCAGAGTGCCGGTCTTGTCGACGACCAACGACGTCAGGTCCGCCAATTCCTCCAGAAAGGCCGAACTGCGAATCAGAATCCCGTGGCGCGCCGCTACCGCGATCCCGGCAATAGCCGTCGCTGGCGCCGACAACACTAACGCGCAAGGGCACGCCGCCACCAACACCGCCAGCATTGCCTGGGAGTCGTTAGTGACAAACCAGGTCACCGCCGCCAGCAGCAATACCAACACGAGATAACTGCCAGCGTAGCGTTCCAGCAACCGGGTGATAGGCGGCTTGGAGCGTTCGGCGTTCTGCATCAAGGCAATGACTTTGCCCAGGGTTGACTCATTGCCGGTGCGCGTCACTTCCAAGCGCAACAACCCATCGAGGTTGATCGCGCCACCAAAGACTTCGATACCGACCACCGCCTCCAGCGGCACCGATTCGCCCGTGATCGGCGCGGTGTCGAGGCTGGCCTGGCCGGACAACACTCGACCATCGGCCGGCACCCGGTCCCCGGCGCGCACCTCGACCACATCGCCGGGCTGAAGTGTGCTGTTATCGACTTCGATGATCGAACCATCGGCCTGCACCTTGCGACCTTGGCTACGGGTCAGTTGGCCAAGGGCGTGAATCGCCTCCTGGGAACCGATGACACTGCGCTCTTCCAACACATGGCCGAAGATCATGATGATCGGCAATAGCGCTGCCGTCAGCAGATCACCCGTGGCCCAGGCGCCAAGCATCGCCAGGGCAATCAGTTGATCGGTGATCCCGTGCAGGCTCGGATAGCGCAGGCTGTACCAGGCCGAACGCATCACCGGCACCGCCACCAGCAGCGAGGCGCTCCCCAACAGCAGTTGGCTGACCCCGCTCTGCTGGGGTGACCAACCGCGCCACACCAGGCCCAAGGCGAGTAAACCAAGGGCGAGCATCGCCAAGGTCAGCTGGCGGGCGGCCGCACGTTGTTCAGTGGAAGACAACATCGGCATCGCGACGGTCTGAGCGCTCATTGTTCGGCTCCCTGAATAATCAGGCGGGAATCGTCTTTCGGGTCGACCGTCGTCACCGAGCCGGCCTGACGAAGGATAGTGGGCATGCGTTCGCGATAAAGGCGCAACAGCATTTGCGGATCGCTGCTTTGGCTCTTCGCCAGGCCGAGCACCGTGGCGGTGTCGGCCGACGCCTTGGCGAGCCGTTCACTGGCCTGGGCGTGGGCGACTTGCACGGCGCGATCAGCGTCCTGGCGAGCGGTCTGGGTCAACTTCTCGGCTTCGGTCCGAGCGTTGGCCACCACTTTGTCAGCCTGCTGGCTGGCCGTCAGCACCGCATTGAAGGCACTCACAGCCGGCCCTGGCAGACTCGATTGAACGTCAACCCGCACCACTTCAATACCCAACCCCTGCCCTGTCGCGGCAAGCTCGGCCAGCCGTCGGTTAATCCCTTGCACCAGATCGCCACGCAAGCGTTCGCGGCGGTCAGCGGCCTGGTTATCGCTGCCCATCAATTCGGGACGGGCCACCAGAATGGTGTCCAGGTCCCGGGCGGCGGTCAGGGCCACGGCACTGCGAGTCGCCAGTCGATCCAGCGCCGGCAGCACATGTTCGCCCTGTAAAACGAAGGCGTAGGGTTCGGTCACTTTGTAAAACAGCCGCACATCCAGTTGCACCACACCCGCATCACCGGTCAATAAATAACCGGATCCGGCCAGTGCATCACTCACCGGCGTGGCGAAACTGGCAACACGATCTGCCTGTAACGCCGCATCGGCGCGCAGCAGGTTTTCCACCCGTCGTTCAAGAACCCGATCCGCCGCCGGCAGCAGGACCACCTGTTCCACGGGGCGGGGCCAGGCCAGTAGCAGGCCCGCATTCTGGATTCGATCCATGGCCCCAAAGTGCAGTACCACCGCGCGGCTCTGGGGGTCAATCTGCCGCACATTGGAAAAACCCAGGCCAACGCCGCCAACACGGTTACCGCGTAAAGCGCTAGAAATGCCAGTCGCCCTGCCTGAATCCACGGGCTGGACAAGCCATTTGTTCCACGTGGAACCAAACTCATGGCTGTGTTCCACCTTTGGGTTCCACGGCAGGCGGCCCATCGACCAACACCCGGAATGGCGCGGCGTCGGTGCGCAGAATCAGCTTTGTACCCGGCGAAACAATGGTTCCCAACGTATCCAGCGAACGCAGAAGGTTGTAGAGCTGGGGTGAGCCAGCGTATGCCCTGCCGTAAATGGCAGCCGCCTCCACTCGGGACTGCGCCTCAATGTCAGCGGCTTTCACCGTAGCATCGGCCTGTACGATTCGCGCATCACGCTCCGCGGCAGAACGAATTTGCGCCGCTTCACGCTTGCCGATTGCCGTGCGCTCGGTGGCGATGGTTTCGCGCTCGGCGCGCATGCGATCCACCGTCGCGGTCAGGGTCACCGAGGGCAAGGTCAGGCGCTCGATACCGACTTGCAACACACGCACCCCGTAGGTAGTGAGCAACTGTTGATCAATCTGCTGACGCAACTGAGCTTCGAAATCAGCGATGCGTACCTGGCTGGCATCGGTGTTGACCAGGTTCGCCAAGTCAAAGCTGGCGGCCGTGGTTTCCAGCGCCGAACCGACGAAGGTGCGGATTTGCCGTGCGGCTTCGTCCGGCTGGTTCTGCACCGCGCGCATGAAACGCTGCACGTTGTCCGGATCGCCCTGGACCTGCCACGCCACGTACGCCTGAACGATGATTCGCAAGCCGTCGCGCGTGCCGACGTCCTGTAACCCGCTGGAGGTGGTGCGCAATCGCAAGTCCACCGGGATCGCCGCCTCGAACGGCGCCGGCCAGCGCCAGCCCAGGCCCGGTTGCAGCAGCACCCGTGCCGGATTGCCGAAGCGGGTTATCACGGTGGCCTCCCCCGAGCGCACTTGTACCAGGCTGGCGGCGGCCACGGCGAACGCCACCAGCAGCGTCGCCCAGCCCATTCGCCGCCAGGGAAACGGACCGGCTTGCTGTGGGTCGCCGTGATGGTGATGATGCCCATGGTGGTGGCCGGCATGACCGTGATCGTGACCGGCGTGGTCGTGGTGATCGTGTGAAGAAGACGGGCTCAATGGGCAGCTCCTGGCTGGACAGGGTTACGCGGCGACGCGGGGTCTACCGGCAGCGTGAAGGTTCGTAGGTCAATGGTTGGCGCGTTGCTGCTGCCGCCCAAGCGATGATCGAGAATCAGCAACTTCGCGTTGCCAAGGCCCTGGCTCAATTGGCTGAAGTATTGCTCCAACAAAAACGCGTGGCCGGCCGTCGCGTAGGCTTTGCGTTCGGCGTTGAAGCGCAAGTCGGCGGCCTCGGCGGTGGCGTTGATTTCCCGGGCGGAGGCCTGGGCCTGATCATGGGCGATGCTGGCTTGCAGTTGTGCCTGGTTGGTCTGCTCCGCCGCCGCGCCGCGCTCCCGGGCAATCAGTGCCTGGGCACCGATCTGCGCCGCCTGCACGCCGTGGTAGGCATTGGCCGCACCGGCGGGGGGATGAATCGCCTCGACCACGGTCGCCAGAATTTCCACGCCACTGTCGAGCGATTGCAAGTCGGCCTGTACGGCGCGACCGATTTCATCGGCCAGGCTGACACGATCCGCGCCCAGCAAACCGTCCAGCGTGCGGGAGGCGAACTCATGCACCAGGACGCGGCTGGCAGTACTGCGGATCAGCGAGGGCACATCGGCGCTGTTGTAGGACGCCGCCAGCGCCGCTGCGTCAGTCAGGCCAATGCGATAAACGAAGCGCACGTCCATGTTCACGACCTGGAAGCTCTGCTGGTCTGCGCGACGGCTGGCGATCACTTGGGACTTGTCGTTCACGTGACTGGCATCCCATAACCGATTAGCGATCGCCGGGGCCGGCCCCTCGGCCGGATCTGCATCCGTGGGCTGGCGATTATCGCCGACGCTGGTGGCCAGCTCATGGACAACGCCATTCTCGACGCTCAGCACCCGGCCCAGCGGCCAGGGCAAGCCAACCTGCAAGCCAGGGCCAAACACCTCCACCGGTTTACCGAAGCGCTCATAGATACCACGCCCCTGCAGTGGCACTTCATGCACGCCCGTCAGCAACCAACCCACCAGCGCTACCAGCGCCAGCACCGGCAAAAAGGCTCGGCGCATGTAACTGAAGGCCCAGATCTGCCGCAGGTCGATGCCGAAACGGTTGTGCAATTCATGCTGCAAAGCCAATAACGGCTGTGGCGGCCAGCGCAGTAGATCAGCGATGACACTGCGCCCCAACAGGGTCGGCTCCAAGGCATCCCGGCGCGGGTTGAATAACGACAGCAGCGCGCGCAGCAACAGCTCCACCGCCACCAGCCCGGGTAACAATCCAATCAGCACCGCCAGGCGCACCGGCCAAACCGAGGTCTCTACCGCGAACAGCAAGCACAAGGCGCCGAGCACCAGCACGATGATCGCCACCCGAGCCAATTGCGCCAGCGCCGACGCTTCCGGCCACTCCACGGCGGGCTGCTGGGCCAATTGACGTTCGAACACCAGCAACCCAAACGCCAACAACAATGAAAACGCTGCACCCACGCTGGCTGAGACGCCGAGGGCGGTGCCAGGCAACTCCAGGTTCCAGACTTGCTCCAGACTCAACAATACCAACACTGACCAACCGGCCAGCCATAGGGTTGGGGCACCGATCTGCTTTAGCAGGCCGACCCAGCGCGCGCCGATTCGCTCGAGTAGCCGCTCGTACCAACCCAAGTTATCAATAGGCTCGTCTTCGGGAATGGAGATATCCACAGCCGGCAGCAGCGCCCTGCCCCGCCATTGCGTAACCCACCAGGCCGATTGCAAACCCGCCACCAGCACCAGCAAACTTGCACTCTGGCCGATCAACAGCGCCGGCCATAGCGATTGCGGTGAGAACAGTCCGACAAAAAAAGCCAGTACCCAACCCACACACGCCAAGCTACCCAGCCCAAAAGCGATCCGCTTCAAACGTCGCCCTTGAAACTGTGCCTGCTGAAAGCGCGGCCATTCGGCAACCTGTGCCCCCTCGACATCAAGATCGACTTGCATACCACCCCAGCGCTCGTGGCGATCAAAATCCGGGGCCGTGGACAGACGCCACCGCCGCTCCGTTATATACCGTTACCTTATAACGATTACTGTGAAATTTCCGTTTTGAATTCTTCATGACAAGCCCGGCGCCTGCCCCTTGACTAAAGCCTTGACCGAAATCTTCAGAAACGCTCATATTACGTTCATAATTTTTTATCAGCCCAAGCGGGAGAACAGCAATGAGCAACTATGACGTGATCATTCTGGGTGGTGGGCCCGGTGGATATAACGCGGCGATTCGCGCTGGGCAGCTGGGGCTGAAGGCCGCCTGTGTCGAAGGTCGTGCAACCCTGGGCGGCACTTGCCTGAACGTTGGCTGCATGCCCTCCAAAGCGTTGCTCCATGCCTCGGAATTATACGAAGCGGCCATGGGGGCCGAGTTCGCCAACCTCGGCATCGACGTCAAACCCAGCCTCAACCTTGCGCAAATGATGAAACAGAAAGACGAAAGCGTAGCGGGCCTGACCAAGGGCATCGAGTTTCTCTTTCGCAAGAACAAGGTCGACTGGATCAAAGGTTGGGGCCACATCGACGGGCCGGGGAAAGTGACCGTCACCGGCGAGGACGGCGGCAAGACCGAACTGAGCGCCAAGGACATCGTTATTGCCACCGGCTCCGAGCCCACCCCGCTGCCGGGTGTCGAGATTGATAACCGGCGCATCCTCGACTCCACCGGCGCATTATCCCTGAGTGAAGTGCCCCGGCATCTGGTGGTAATTGGCGCAGGCGTCATCGGCCTGGAGCTGGGTTCGGTCTGGCGGCGCCTGGGCGCCGAGGTGACGGTAGTGGAATACCTTGATCGCATCTGCCCGGGCGTGGATGGCGAGGCCGGCAAAACCCTGCAGCGAGCCCTGGGCAAACAGGGCATCCAGTTCAAGCTGAGCTCCAAAGTCACGGGTGCCGTGCCGTCGGCCAGCGGTGTGCAATTGCAGGTCGAACCTGCGGCAGGCGGCGAAGCGCAGACCCTGGACGCCGATTATGTGCTGGTCGCCATTGGCCGGCGGCCCTATACCCAAGGGCTGGGTCTGGAGAACGTCGGGCTGAGTACCGACAAACGCGGCCTGCTCGCCAACCAAGGTCATCGCACCGAAGCGCCCGGCGTTTGGGTGATCGGCGATGTGACGTCCGGGCCGATGCTGGCCCACAAAGCCGAAGACGAAGCCATGGCCTGCATCGAACAGATCGCCGGCAAGGCCGCCGAGGTCAACTATGCGCTGATCCCCAGCGTCATCTACACCCGTCCGGAACTGGCCAGCGTCGGCAAGACCGAAGAACAGCTCAAGGCTGAAGGCCGCGCCTATAAGGTTGGGAAATTTCCGTTCACGGCCAACAGTCGGGCGAAGATCAATCACGAGACCGAGGGTTTCGCCAAAGTCCTGGCCGATGAGCGCACCGACGAAATCCTCGGCGTGCACCTGGTCGGCCCCAGCGTCAGCGAAATGATCGGTGAATACTGCGTGGCCATGGAGTTCAGCGCCTCGGCCGAGGACATCGCCCTCACCTGCCATCCACACCCCACTCGCTCGGAGGCGTTGCGCCAGGCAGCGATGAATGTGGAGGGGATGGCGACGCAGATGTAGAGAGTGCTCTCTATTGGCTAATCACACTTGGCCCTGTGGGAGCGAGCTTGCTCGCGAAGACGGCAGCACATCCGACATCGATGCAAGCTGACCCTGCGCCATCGCGAGCAAGCTCGCTCCCACAGCTACATCTTCAGCCTAGTTGGCAGCCACCCGTGCCTTGCGTTGGCGCCGGCTGATCACCCCCAACACCACCGCGACCACCAGCACCAAACCGCCCACTTGCAGCCAGCCCTTATAAGGTCGCAGCATCGAGCGAATGGGCTCCAGGGCCTGGGTGACGTAACGTTTGTTGGCGTTGTGGAATTCCGGTTCCTGGCATTGATGGCCGAAATCCCCGGCCCACTCCACGTAGGGGCCATCCTTCACGTACCGCTGATACAACGCGCTTTGCTCTTCCAGGCTGGAGTTGTAACCGACCGCTTTGCACAGCACGGCCGCAAACGCCTGGCTGGTATGGGGCAGGTTATCGGCCGCCTGGCTGGCCAGCGCCGTGGCGACAAACCGATAGTGGTAACGCACGTCCGGTTGCGCGGCGCTGGCCTGCTGGCGCTGCACTTCGCCCTCGGCCACCAGCGGCCCGACCTTCAGTTCAACGGGCTCGAAGCTGTAGCTGCCTCCCAGGCTGGCGTAATCCGGCGCCATCTCGTAGCCGAGCAACTCCATACCCCATTTACGCGCCATCCAGGACGCATTGAAATACGCCTCGGCCCGCCGGGTTGGCCACCATTTGGACTCGGCATCCTGGCGCAATTGCCCATAAGCGCGGGCTTTGTTCTGCAGATCAGCGTTATCGAAATACGCCGGCGCCTCATCGTAGCGCCCTTCCCTGAGCAAGCGGCGACCGAGCAGGTTGCGCAGGCTCGCGGCCACCGGCAGTGGCACGTAGTTGTCGCGATCCTGTTGGCTCAACGCCGGTGGCGCGGGGACTTGCGTGTCGACGTATTGTTTCAGTTCATCCACCGTCAGCACCCGCTCGGCAACCAAGGCGGCGTCGTACCAATAGTTGGCCTGGCCGCGATAAAGCTGATCGAACGCTTGCAGGTAATCACCCCGTTGCAGGGCCAGGATCGCGCTTTCGCCTTCGACCCGGCATTTGGGCTGTACCGACTCGAAGTCCCAATCCGGTGTGCGTCGACTGCCCCAGGACTCCTCTTTGGGAAACGCCTGGGCCGCTTTGGCGTAAGCCGCCGCCGCAGCGACTTTGTCACCGTCGCGCAGTGCCAGTTTGGCCCGCACCCACCAGGTCAACCCCGTGTCAGGGGCCTTTCCCACCAAGGCCTTGGCACTGGTGTAATCGCCATGCTGGTAGCTCACAGCCGCTAAACGGTCGGCATCGTCCAGGTTGCCCTGGGTGTTGGCCTGCAGCAGCTCGAAGAGTCTTTTCTCACCCGACGGTTCCTCACCGTCCCACCAGCCGACGCGGCTGAGTAAATAGGCGGTCGCCAATCGTTGCACCGCCGAGGTTTTGAGCAGTTGGCTCAAGCGCTCATCCGGCTGGACGCTCAGGTCGCCCGCCAACTGCAGCAACGAGCTGTAACCGACCTGGGAGCCTAGCAGGGACTGGGTCGCATACAGTTTGATGGCACTGTCCCAATCGTCAGCGGTGTAGGCCACCCGGGCTTCTTCGCCGAGGCTGGCAACCCCCAGTTCCAGCGGATCGCTGAAGCCGGCAACACTCAGCTCGCGGGCCTGGCGGAACGCTTCCCGAGCCTGCTGCAGCAACGCTGCGGGTTCACCGCTACCGGCTTCGGTGCTCAGGGCAAACAAGGCCCGGCCCAGGGAATACGCGGCCCAGGTGCTGCGCAGCGGACGTTGATCAGCCGGCAATGCCAGCAACTGTTGGAACGCTTCGGCGGCTCGCTGATGTTCACCGGCGTTGAAAGCCGCCGCGCCAATCGCGTACAGCTGAAGTTCGGCAGGCAGGTTTGCCGCTTCGCTAGCGACCTGCTCGATATCGGTCAGCGCCCGCAAACGCTCCACCACCGCTTGCTGCGGTGGGGTCAGGCCGATCTGTTCGGCCTTGCTGCGTTGTTCGACGTAAGAAGCCATATCGTCATAGCTGTAATCCGGGTTGCGCGTCGCCTCAGTAGCCGGCTTGAGCCCGGCAATCGCCTGGCCGAGACGGCTGACCTCGAAGCGAAAGCTGCCTTCGGGCAACTCGGCCAGTGATTGCGCGCGGTTATCCAGCAGGCGCATCGGGAATTCCGGCCCGCAGGCCAGCGCCTGCCCCAGCGGCAGGCTGAGACTTAGACAGAGCAGACGACGAGGCCACTTACGGGTAAACATTGAAACCTCCTTGGTCAATTTTCGTACAACGCGCCCAGCCAACTGCTCGCTGGGAACCAGCGGCCAGGCGGCCTTCCTGAATGCGGGTGAAGGTAAGCAGTCCGGGAGTTTGTTGCAACGTGTAACCAGCCAAGGCATCGACGCCGTCACACGCGCCGACAGCCAGCGTCAGGCGCTGGGGCCAGGGGCTGTCGAGATTGCCCTGATTCACCAGCCGGATATCGTACAAACCGTCCTGCTCCCCCAGCTGCAAAGCCAGCCGACTGTCCAGGCGATCGCCCCGGGCGACAGCGCCGAGAGTGGTCAGGCTCCAGGCGCGCCGGTCACCCGCCAACGGCAGACGGAACCAGATCAGCCCGGCCAGATGTTTCGGCGGTTCAGCGCGAAGGTCCGCCGCAAGCCCAGCCACTTGTTGTGGATCGGCCAACAGCTCCCGACGCTCGCCGCCTCGATCGATCGGCACTTCGCTTTCCACCACCGGCACGCCGCTCTCCTGGGTCAGCAACGCCACGCCATAGGCTGGCAAGGCCAGGTAGAACGGTCGCGTGGTGACGCCGCTCCAGCGTTCAGCCCAGCGCCGGGCCTGTTTCGGATCGAACAGCCCCTGGCGCGGATCGCTCACCGCGTGAACCTGTAGCACGCTACTGTCTACCGTCGCCAACAGGCCCGGCAACGCGGGGCTGTCGAGCCAGGCCGGCAGCGCCGTGATGCTCAATCCCAGGGTGGCCGGCAAGGCCTGCCGCAGCCGGGTCAGAAAGGCCCCGTAAGCCGGCAAGCGCGCGTTACCGGCATCATGGTCGATCTCCACCCCTAGCGGGACCAAACCCTGGGCTTGCCAGTCACTCAACAGCTGTTGGATCTGCGCGATCACATCGTCCTGGTCCAGGGATTTGAGCTGACCGTCCAAGCGAATCACTGCAATCAAAGGTCGACCATCGCCCTGGAGCATGGCCGGATCGATCCGCGCGCGGCTCCAGCCAGCCCCGGGAAAAGCCTGCAGCGCCAACACCCGCAGGCTGGAGAAGTCGCCATGGCTCTGACGCAACGCCGGTTCGTGGGCCGGCGTCCATTGGCGTTGCCAGATATAGAGTTGTTGATCGAGGGGCGGGGTCGGGGGTTGTTCACAACCACTCAGAAGCAACGCAATGAGGGCCAGCGATAGCCGGCAACGAAAAGTCATGAAACCTCACCACCCCGTAAAAGCTTCGCAGATTAACGCTTTGCACATGACTGTGGGAGCGAGCTTGCTCGCGATAGCGGTGTATCAGGCAACACAGCTGCTGCTGATCCAAAGCCATCGCGAGCAAGCCCGCTCCCACAGGGTTGAGAACTTCAGGTTATTCGTCGATGGTCATCGAGACCTCAACGTCATCTTCTCAGGCGGACTTTTGCAGGCCGACAGCCGTACGCGGCATCCCCACGAACCCTGGCAAGGCTTCGATTCGTGCCAGCCAGGCCCGTACATGAACGTAGTCCTCCAGCGACACATTGCCCTCCGGTGCATGGGCGATGTAGCTGTAGCCGGCGACGTCGGCAATAGTCGGAACGTCGCCTGTCAGATAAGCACTGTTGCTCAATTCCTGATCGATGACTTTCAACAGATTATGGGACCGGGCAATCACGTCTTCGGCGTTGTAAGGTGCGCCGAACACAGTAATCAGTCGCGCCGTGGCCGGCCCCGAATGAATCGGCCCGGCCGCCACCGACAACCAGCGCTGCACTCGGGCGGCACCGATCGAGTCGGTGGGCAGCCAGCGACCCTTGCCATATTTTTGCGCCAGGTACACCAGGATGGCGTTGGAGTCGGCCAGCACCACGCCGTCATCGTCAATCACCGGTACTTGGCCAAATGCATTGAGGGCAAGGAAATCCGCCTGCTTGTGGGCACCTTTGGCCAGATCGACGAAAACTTCCTCGACGGGTAGCTCGAGCAACGACAGCATCAATTGAACACGATGGGAATGGCCAGAAAGCGGGAAGTGGTAGTGCTTGATAGGGTTCATGATCGGCTCCACTGAAATGACGCCATCTGCAGGACAGCGTCGATGGCGTGATCTTCCTCGCAAGCTTGAGACTACAGAATCCCCGAGGAACGCAATCCATTATTTCAACCAGTGAAACAATGCGTCAGCCGCTCAAGGCCGGATGTCCGCGCAATGCGCTGACGGCAAAATCGACAAAACTGCGCACCCGTGCGGGTGCATTGCGCCCGCCCTGATACACCACATGGATCGGCAAGGGTGGCAGTTCAAAGTCTGCCAGGACGATTTCCAGTTCACCGGCGGCAATATTGCTCGCGACTTGATAAGACAGGATCCGTGTCATCCCCAAGCCCTGGCACGCGGCGGTGATCGCGGCCTGGTTGGCGGTCACCACTAACCGAGGCACAGGTCGGACGGCCAACGGTTGGCCGGCCTCGACGAAGGTCCAGCTTTTGATCTGACCGATGGCCGATGACGCCACTACCGGCATTCGTTCCAGGTCCTGCGGATGTCGGGGCCGCCCATGGCGCACGAAGAAGTCAGGGGAGCCGCACACCACTCGCCGCACTTCACCGACACGCACGGCGTGCAGGTTGCTGTCCGGCAACTCGCCGATGCGCACGGCAACGTCGATGCCCTCCTCGATCATGCTGACAGTGCGATCCAACAACAAGGCATTGATGCTGACCTCGGGGTACTGATGCAGGTAATCAACCAGCGCCGGCGTGACGAACAACTGGCCAAACAGCACTGGCGCGGTAATCGTCAGCTGACCACGAGGCTGGACGTGACTGCCGGCTGCCGAATCCTCGGCTTCCTGCAACTCGCCGAGGATCCGCCGACAGTCCTCTAGAAAGCGCTGGCCTGCTTCGCTCAGGTACACGTTGCGCGTGGTGCGAATCAGCAACGGCGTACCGATCCGTTGCTCCAACCCCGCCACGGCTCGCGTGACGCTGGCCGCCGACAGGCCTAGGCGCCGCGCCGCCGCCGAAAAACCCGAATCCTGGGCCACGGCGACAAAAACCTGCATTTCCTGAAACCTGTCCATCCGTCCCCCGATGAGAAATCCTGATACAAGTTTTCTACACGGCTCGAAGCCGCGCTACACGGCCATTGTAGAGACCTGGGCCAGTGAACCACAGCGCCGCGCCGCCGGACACCGGGACATTGACCCGGCCGTTGGCGGCTGCGCTTGGTACCATCCATTTTTGTGACAGTTTAATGACTGTAAGACCCGCCCCTCTGTGGGAGCGAGCCTACTCGCGATAGCGGTGGCTCCGCCGATAGGATTTGTGCTGATCCGACGCTATCGCGAGCAAGCTCGCTCCCACAGAGGTTGCGAGTTGTTTAATGGATTGGCTTCAACTGGAAGACCTGCTGTGAAAGTTTTCTCCCGCTATTTAACCCATCCCCTCGCTTCCCTTATCACCCTGGTCGGCTGCGTATTGCTGGTCCCAATGGGCCTACGCCTGGCGTTGGGCTGGTCCGACCCACTGGGCTATCTGTCGGACCTGGGCATCGGTGGGTTACTGATCGCGTTGCTTTACCGTCGCCCCTGGTGGCTGGCTCTGCCGGTATTATTGGCCTGGAGTGCTTTGAGCCTGGCCAGCATCGAGCTGGTCAGCGCGGTCGGGCGGATGCCCAACCCCTCGGACGTGCATTACCTGATTGACCCGCAGTTCGTTGAAAACTCCACCAGCGGCGGCTTCGCCCACCCCTGGCTGGCTGCGACTCAATTGGCCGCGCTGGGGTTTTGGCTGCTTGCCCAAGCCGCCAGCCGTACGCGACGAGCGCCACGTTTGCCTCGCCCCGCCTGGGCATTGCCCGTGGTGCTCTTGCTGAGCCACGGCACGCTGCAATCCTGGCGTCCCAGTGAGGCGGACCAATGGAATGTGTTCAACCTGCCCCACCAACTCATCACGGCGGGTATCGCCGCCGGGCAGGACCAAGCCCGGCAATGGTTCGACGGCGATGCAATGGAGCCTGCCCCGCCGATGGAGGGGCTGACCCGCCTGGATCTCGATGGAAATAAACTGCTGGCCGGACCGGGCCGTGCGCGCAACGTCCTGGTCATCGCCCTGGAGGGCATTCCCGGGGCCTACGTGGGCGCCAACCGCCAGGCCTTGAACAGCCGCTATCAAGAGAACCTGATGCCGCACCTCAGCGCATGGGCCGAGCGTGGCATGAACACCCCCGATTACGTCCTGCACAGTCACCAAACCATCCGCGGCCTGTACGCGATGCTGTGTGGCGACTACGACAAACTCAACGATGGCACGCCCAAGGGCGTCGAAATGCTCAACCAGCCCCAGCGCAACCAGGCCTGCCTGCCGGCCCAACTGCGTCAGAACGGCTTTTCCACCCATTTCCTCCAAGGCGCGGGCCTGCGGTTCATGGCCAAGGACCGGATCATGCCGCACATCGGCTTCGACACGACCCTGGGCATGGACTGGTTCACCCGACCCGCCTACCTGGAATTTCCCTGGGGCAAGGACGACAAGACCTTCTTCGAGGGCGCGCTGGACTACGTCGGGCAACTGCAACAGGCGCAAAAGCCCTGGATGCTCACCCTGCTGACCGTGGGCACCCACCAACCGTACTCCGCGCCGGATGACTACCTGCAACGCTACGACACCGCCAAGCAAGCCGCCGTGGGTTACCTGGACGATGCGCTGGAGAGCTTCCTGGCGGGCCTGGAACGCCAGGGCATTCTGGAAAACACTCTGGTGGTCATCACCTCGGACGAGTCCCATGGCATCGACGATGTGCGCCTGGCGTCGTCCTGGGGGTTCAATTTGACGCTGGCGCCGGAGCCATTACCGAGGATCAAGTCAGGGACCTACGGCCATGTCGACCTGACCGCATCGATCCTCGACTACTTCGGTTTCGCGGTGCCCCCGTCATTGTCCGGCCGCTCGCTGTTCCGGGACTACTCGACGGGCCGGGAAATCATGTCGTTCACCAATGGCAAGCTGCGCTATCACGACGGCAAAGGTACGTTCACCGAGTGCAATTTCCTGCAGAACTGCCGCTATTACTCCAGCCCAGGCTTCATCGCCGACCAAGCCAGCTACGGCGGGCAATACAGCGGCCAGCGAGCCAGGCTGATCAACGCCCGGGCCACGGCCCTGGACCAGACCCTGCTACGCACGCCCCTGAACCAGCATTACCAGTTTGGCAGCGCCGATAAAATCCCACTGCCAGCCCAGGTCACCAATGACTGGACCGATAACCTGATCGGCGCTCAATACCTGGAAATGCCCAAGGGCTCACAGACCCGCGTCAGCCTGACCATCCGCGCCGTGGAGGCAGACCATGCCGCCTATATTTCCCTCAAGGCCAAGGAGTTCGAGCGGGATGTGCCGATGGACCTGCCCACAGACGTGGCGGTAACACCCGGGCAGCCGCTGGTGATGAACATCCGTTTCGATAACCCGCAACCGCGCAAGGCGTTTTCCTTCCATTTGCTCGGTCATGGGGTGGGCGCCGTCGAGATCAGTGATTTCAGCGTCGTGACCGAACTGCCGGACCAGACCGACCAACCGGAATACCTGGACGACATGCAGGACGACCGTGAGGCGCAGTCCAGCTGAACAAAACGATTCGGCCCGGATGAGGACCACCAACAGGACGCCTGGGGCTAATCCAGCAACCGATGCAGCTTGGCGTACTGCAACAGCATGATCGTCTTGCCGTCGCAAATCTCCCCGCTTTCGATCATGCCCAAGGCCTGGTCGAGGGGCATCTCCAGCACCTCGATCTCCTCGCCCTCGGCTTCCAGCCCGCCACCTTCGTGCTGCTTATCCTCGTCAAAGTATTCACCAACGAAAAAATGCACCCGCTCAGTCACCGAGCCCGGGCTCATGAAGGCGTCGAACACCTTGCGCACGTCCTGGATGATATAGCCGGTTTCCTCCTGGGTTTCCTTGCGGATACAGGTATGCGGGTCGTCGTTGTCCAGCAGGCCGGCGCAGGTTTCGATCAGCAAGTCATCGTGCCCGTTGACGAAGGCCGGGAAGCGGAACTGCCGGGTCAACACCACGGTCTGCTTGGCCTTGCTGTACAGCAAGATGGTGGCGCCGTTGCCACGGTCATAGGTCTCGCGCGTCAGCTCGCGCCATTGGCCGTTGCGGCCGAGGTAGTCATAGGTGGTCTTGCGCAGCACGTACCAGTTGTCTGAGAGGACTTCGACGTTCTTGATGCGTACGCGATCCTTGATGCTGGTTGCCTGTGTCATTCACCCGCTCCATTCGGGGCCAGAGGCCCACTTCAAAACCCTATTCACGCTTCTTTGATACTCACAAAAAAAATCACGATGGCCCATCGTCTTTTCTAGTTCGACAAAACCTGTGCGCTCATTAAATCTTCGACCAGCCCTGAGCCTGCGGGGATTCCATAAATAAAAAAGAGACCAGACGAGAATTCCTCATGGGCATCAATCTGAAATTCGGTCAAAAGATTCTTCTCGGTGCCTGCGTCATCGTGATGGCGGTATTCCTGTCTTTCTCGTTGTTCAACGACCATCGCCAGCAAGCAAGTACCCGCGAAGCACTGCACAGCAACTTGCAGTCCACGGGCAAGTTGCTCGGCGCGAACCTCGACAGCTGGCTGGCCGGCCGAATCCTGTTGATCGAAGGTGCCGCCGAAACCGTCGCCGCCAATCCCACGCCAGATACCATCGGTGCCATTCTCTCCCAGGACATCATTACAAAGACCTTCATAGCCAGCTATGTCGGCCTTGAAGACAGTCGTTTCTTTATTCATCCCGAGCGGGTGATGCCAGATGGGTATGACGTTCGCCAGCGTGCCTGGTACAAAGATGCGGCTCGCACCCTTAAACCCGTGCTGACCGAACCCTACATCGGTGCCGGCATCGATTATCTGATCATGACCCAAGCGGCCCCGATCAAGATCAATGGCAAAGCCGCTGGTGTACTGGGTGCGAGTCTGAGCCTGGAACAACTCGCGAAAATCATCAATGCCGTGGACCTCAACGGCATAGGTTATGCCTTCCTGATCAGCGACGATGGCAAGATCCTGGTGCACCCGGACAACACACTGGTGACCAAGACTCTCACACAAGCGTTCCCCGAAGGCCCGCCGAGCATCAACAGCGCCTTGAGTGAAGTGCAGGAAAACGGCCGAACGCGGATCGTCACGTTTACGCCGATCAATGGCCTACCTTCGCTGCACTGGTCCATCGGACTTTCAGTGGATAAAGACGAAGCCTACGCCGCACTCCACGAGTTTCGCACTTCGGCGCTGGTCGCCACATTGATCGCCATGCTGGTCACGGTCGGTTTGCTCGGCCTGTTGATCAACGCCCTGATGCGACCATTACGCAGCATGGGCTCGGCCATGCAATCCATCGCCGATGGCGAAGGCGACCTGACCCAGCGCCTGCACAGCTTGTCCCGGGACGAGTTCGGCATGATGGCCGGAGGATTCAACCGCTTCGTCGAACGTATCCAGCAGTCGATCCGAGAAGTCCTGGCGTCCAGTATCCAGCTCACCCAATTGGCGGCACAGGTCAGCCAGGCGTCGCATTCATCCCTGAAGAGCTCCGACACGCAAGCAGCCCTGACCCATAACGTCGCCACGGCTATCAATGAGCTTGGGGCCGCAGCCCAGGAAATCGCCCGCAGCGCCGCTCATGCATCAAGCCGCGCCTCTGATACCAGGGATCAGACCCAGGAAAGTCAATCTGTGGTGCAGCGCAATATCAACGCCATGTCGCAGCTCTCCTCGCAAGTGGTCAATACTCGCCAGGACATCGAAAGCCTGAACGAAAAAACGCTGAAGATCGGACGTATTCTCGACGTCATCAAAGGCATCTCCGACCAGACCAACTTGCTGGCCCTCAACGCTGCCATCGAGGCCGCCCGCGCCGGGGATGCCGGACGCGGTTTTGCGGTGGTCTCGGACGAAGTACGTACGCTCGCCCATCGCACCCAACAATCAGCTCAGGAAATCCACAGCATGATCGAGGAGCTGCAGGCAGGTGCCGGCAACGCCGTGAGCGCCATGCTCGAAAGCCAGCGTCACAGCGACGACAACGTCAATACCGCCAAGCTCGCGGGCGAGCGACTCAATCGCGTGCTGCTGGGTATCGGCGAGATCGACGAGATCAACTTGTCCGTGGCCACCGCCACCGAAGAGCAAACCTCAGTGGTGGACAATCTGGATCGCGACATCAGTCACATCAACAGCCTGAATCAGGAAATGGTCGGCAATCTGCAATCCACCTTGCAGGCCTGCACTGAACTGGAAAACCAGTCACGCCGCCTGCAACAAATGGTCAACACCTTCAAAACCTGAACGTCATTCAGAAGCGGGTTGGCGGGACCCGTGGCAATGCTCGTTTGTGGGCCGTTTTGACATAGGCGCGTTCGATGATCTGTCGCGCCTGAGGCGATACCTTTTCGCCCATCAGATACGCATCGATCTGCGCGTAACTGCATCCATACGCCACTTCATCCAACTTACCAGGTGCCAAGTCTTCCAAATCAGCGGTTGGAGACTTGTGCACCAGGTACGCAGGCGCGCCCATCGCCTCGGCCAACAACCGCACCTGGGTCTTCGTCAGCCCGGACAGCGGCGCCAGATCGCACGCGCCGTCGCCGAATTTGGTGAAGAAGCCCATCACCGCCTCTGCGCTATGATCAGTGCCGACCACCAACCCATTGCTTAAATTGGCAATGGCGTATTGCGCCAGCATCCGTGCTCGAGCCTTGGCATTGCCCTTGGCGAAGTCGGTAAGTTCGGCCGAAGGCTGCAAGCCGTCGATTGCGATATTGGTCATCAACCCGTCGACACAAGCGGCGATGTTGCTGGTGGTGATCAAGTCCGGCCGGATGAAGTCCAGAGCAGCCTGGGCGTCTTGCTCATCGGCCTGGGTCTTGTACGGCAATCGGACTGCGATAAAACGCGCCGCGTAATCTTGATTGCGCAGTTGTTCCACCGCCAACTGGCACAGCAGGCCGGCAGTGAGAGAATCGACGCCACCACTGATACCGAGTACCAGGGACTGGCAGCCCGACTCGCGCAAAATCTGCTTTATAAACTCAACGCGGCGGGCAATTTCAGTCTCTTCGCCGCCCTGTGTGAGTTGGCGGTCGACGCCCAGTTCCCGGGCAATGCTCTCTTGCACAAGCGCAGTCATATCAGGCTCCCAGCTGTGGATTGACAAGGGCGACGTTGAAAACTTGGGCGGCGTAGCGCAGAAATGAGGCATCTTCACAGACGTTCTTGATCGGGTCGTCGGAGAACTTAACCACCGGCTCACCGTGGACCCGAACCAACTTCATGACGATGCTCAGCGGTTCGACACCGTCAACATCACAGGCCAGGCTGGTGCCCATGCCAAAACCGAATTTGGCCTTGCCACGAACGTGGCGCAGGATCGGCAGACATTTTTCGAAATTGAGGCCATCGGAGAACATCAGGTCCTTGGTGCGCGGATCGACGCCCAGTTCCTTGTAACGCCCCAGCACCTTATCTGCCCAGACGATAGGGTCACCGGAATCCTGGCGCAGGCCGTCATAGAGCTTGGCGAAGTACAGGTCGAAATCCTTGAGGAAGAAGTCGGTGCTGATGCAGTCCGTAAGGGCGATACCGAGCCGGCCTCGATACTCGTGCACCCAGTTTTCCAGCGCGGCATTCTGGCTCTCGCGTAACCGCCCCAGTTGCTGATGCACCATCAGCCATTGGTGGGCCATGGTGCCAATCAGTGGCAGATTGAACTCGTAAGCCAAGTGCGCGTTGCTGGTGCCGACAAAGACGCCAGGAAAATCGCTGCGCATGACATTTACCACTTCACGCTGGGCTCTGAATGACAGCCGCCGACGGGTGGAGAAGTCGGAAACACGAAACTCGGCGAGTTCCTCACGACTGGCATTTTTTTCCAGCCATTCGAACTTTTGGTACAGCTTGCGGGTGACGTCGGCCAACTCGACTTCGGGATACTTCTCGCGGTTGCGCAGTTCGCTGACCATTGCCAACACCGGTTGCTCGAACATGATGCAATGCAACATCGGACCACGGACGCGGATGTGCAGTTGGCCGTCGACTTGCGCAACGTGTATGTAGCGCAGATTGAAGCGAAACAGACCGAGAAACTGTTCGAAGTCCGGGGTCAGGTATTCACGGAAACGCTTGTTGAACAGAAACCGCTGCTCCCCTTCGCGCAGCTGCAACCCGGCAAGCTTTTCCAGTTCGACACGAATGTCCGGGATCAGGTGACCGAGCCGCTCTTTGGAACGCACGATGAACTGGTATTCCACCTCTACATTCGGGTGCTGGTGCAAGACCGCCTGCATCATGGTGAAGGTGTAGTAGTCGGTATCCAGAAGACTCTGGATGACGCCGTTGCTTGAATCGTATGCACTGTCCATGCTTCGTCCTTATGCGCTTGCCAAGCGGATAGTTTCTTCGCGAGTCGCGGCAACCGAGACCCCCACCTGTTGCAGCTCTTGAATGGCTTGAAGAGCGCCCTCCTCACTGATGGCCCGGCAAGCCGGGAGGTGAATGATCACCTTGAAGCCGGCGGCGGCCAGTTGCAGAGCGGTGGTTTTGACGCAGAAATCCAGCGCCAACCCGCCAACAATCACCTGCTGCACACCCAGGCCGTTCAGGTACTCGATCACCCCGGTGGAAAGCTTGCCGTGCAGGTCGTGGTAGCAGGCGCCGTAGGGGTGCAAATCCGGCTCGACACCCTTCCAGACGAAATAATCGTAATCGTAGGGGGTCGGCAGTTGATCCAGCAGGGCAAAACCTTCGGTGCCGGGGACACAGTGGCTGACCCAAGTGATATCGGCGTGCTCGAGCCCGGTCGGCGAGAACATCTGTGAGTGATCGGCAACCACCCAGGGGGCCAGGGGCGTATGGGCGTCCTTGCTACCGATGCGAACGCTGGCCAGGGATGCGATGAAATTCAGCTCACCGCCAATCTGGTCGCCGCCCGGCACCGGAAGCTCATCAGGGCATAGCGGTGTAAAGCTCTTTTGTGCATCGACATCGAAGGAAGCCGTTTTCCGGGTCAGGCTGTTCATGCTGGGGTTCTCCTCTTCATGGCTACGAGAGTACATAAGGTGTACTTTCATAACAAGCCATTCGTAGAAAAGATTTTCAACGTCTTACCTGTACCCAATCTGACTCACATGAAAAACCAGATTTTCATCAAAAAGATTTTACTGTTAAAGTACATGTTATGTACTAACAGAGGATGAGCCATGTTCGAGATTGCCCTTTATGGCGGCGCCTTCAATCCCCCTCATGCCGGTCACGCCCAGGTGATGATCGAGGCCTCACGCCAGGCCAGACGCTTGCTGGTGGTCCCAAGCTTGCGGCATCCATACGGCAAGCAAATGGTCGACTATGAAGTTCGCTTGAACTGGCTGGAATCGATCGTCGAGAACGTTCAGCCGCTGTGCTGCGCCGAAGTGCGTGCGAGCCGGGTGGAGCAGGTGGTGGCCCGCGGCGTTGAAGGCGCAATCTACAGCTACATCCTGCTTGCTCACCTCGCCGACAGCCTGGCCCTGGATGGCAAGCGAATCGCGTTGGTGGTGGGTCAGGATGTCGCGGATCTGCTGCCAACCTTCTATCGCGGCCAAGAATTGCTGGAGCGTTTTTCCATCCTTTGCGTGGAGGAAAAAATCCATGTGCGTAGCACGGTGGTTCGCGAACGACTGGCTTTGGGCAAGCCGCTTCCCACCGGCTGGATGGCACCCGGGATGGACCCGTTAAACTATGACCTTTACGCTACCTACGGAAACTGACATGCCGACTAGCACAGCCCCCACGCAGGATTATTTGCACACTATCGACCTCTGTGTGCTGCGCTTCTGCCGGGAGACCCAGGCGCTTGAAATCCTCCTGAATCGACGGGAAGCCGAGCCATTCGCCGGTCATTGGGCGCTGCCCGGGATTGTGGTCAATGGTGGCGTCGAAGATCTCACGCTGAACGACGCCGTGGAGCGCCTGCGTAATTCAAACAAGGTAGGCATGCCGCTGGCCTGGATCGAACAAGTCGGCACCGTCGGCGACGCGTTCCGCGATCCGCGCTGCTGGTCGTCCTCGACGTTCTATCTGGCGATTGTCAGCGATGCGGTCCAACTCGCCGAACACCAGGGATTTTTCCCACTCAAGGACGTCGCTGACGCCTCGATCAAACTCCCTTTCGATCACAACAGCCTGGTGGCGGCTGTCCAGGAGCGGTTGTTGTCCAAGGCCCTCTACAGCAGCCTGCCACTGATGTTCCTGGGCCCGGAGTTCAGTGCGCCGGAAGCGGTGAGCATTTTCTCCGTGGTGCTCGACCGCCCGGTGCTCAAGACCAGCATGCGCCAGCGGTTGCTGAAGATGACCGAGGCCGGTTACTTGCAGGAAACCGGCCGCAAGAAAAGCGGCGACGGCGGCCGCCCGCAACGCACGGTGGAAAATCTCAAGCCAGCCCGAGTTTACCTTTTCGATCGTTGTTTTCTGGAGTGATACTCGGCAAACAGACGCAGGCCCTGGCTGTGCGAGCCCAGGGCTGATCCTACGAAATAAAGTCTGTCGGATCGAGCCCAACAAATACAGGGCCTCGCCGGTGGACAAATCATAAATAAAGTCTGTCGCAGACCCGATTTTCAACGCTTCGCCGTATGACCTACTAAATAAAGTCTGTCGGAACCGGCGCCGAAGACATCCCAGGACACCAACGATCGCGCTATTCAACGACGCTTTCAATTGGTGTGCCACAGTACTTACTGGGGACAGCATGACGACCTGCATGATCGACGTTACCGCCTTGACCAACCATTTAGGTGGTAATGGCCGCTCGTTTGTACTGCGTGTTCTCAAGGGGTTTCATTTGAGCAAATCAGCCACTTGTGTAGAATAATCATATGTAGCTACAATTTGCGAAAGACAGATCTATAGGGAGATTTAAGTGAGTAAAGAACAAGAAGTTAAAAAAGTTATATCCGACATGCGCTCCTCATACAACTTTGCTCATGCACTAATCCAAAGAAATAAAATTGATTTAAGCGATCAATACAAAAAAATCAATTATATATATTATCGCATGTTCTGCAGCCATCTTGAGTCGTTTGAAATTTTGATTAAAGAAAACTGCTTCAGCTCTGCAATTTTGCTTCTTAGAACAATGCTCGAGCTCCATGTAAAAAGCTACTACTTCGAATTTATTGAAAAAAAGAACGACTCCCAAGTAGTTGATTTTTTAGATTCAAAAAAAGATTTTCCAAACTTCTTCAAGATGACCCAAGCTCTCGAAACCGTCGAAAATCAAGCTGGTGATACATTTGACGGGGCCTTTGCTCAGTTTGCCAAAAGCGGGCTGGCTAGCTATGAAAAATTTTCCTTGTTCTCGCATGGCCGAGGAGAGTTTTTGCGGATATTCTTTGATAATGAAGAGATAAAATACAGCGCCGATATGATTTTGGAAATTGTACTGCATGCAAAATCATATTTTGAAACATTAACATTATTATTATTGGTTGTGCAGGATCGTCGGGAAGAATTATTCCATTTTATTGAACTCATAAAACACGAGGTCTACTTTCAGGGTTCTACCAACGGCGCTAGATAGGCTACCCGCTGACCACACTTCAAACATAAGACAGCTCAAAATAATGATTAACATAAGTAGCGCACGACTTCTTCCATTCCAAGCTTTTCATTCGTTTCACGAACAGATTAACGTCCACATCAAGGTTGCACACTCAGCGAACCTGCTGTTAGTCCGACATGCCGGCGAACCTAGCAGCCAAGACGAACTTGCCGATCTCATTGCTTCTTCTCACCCATCTTGGAATGCGGCTCCAGTTCGGAATCTAAGTATTAAGCTGCAGCGAGCTCAAGATGCAGGCGTTTCTGCTTTCGCTATCGTATCTGTTTTCTCCGCATTCGATGATTTCCTTATCGGGACTGAAGCGGAGGTTAGCAGAGGGAAAGGGAATCAAGCTGCTACTAAGTCACCCAAAGACGAAGCCAAGGAGTCAGACGATGACGAGGAAAAGATTGATCGTGTTTTCCGCCTGTATGGCTCTATGGGTTGGCCTGTCAGCGGAATTGCCAACCTACAGCCCCTGCTGAGGTATTTTCGTCTTTGTCGAAACTGTATCGCGCATCGAAACGGCCGCGCGTCGAAAGCTTTGGTGACGCAATCGTCGGACCCTGCTCTATCATCCGCGCTCGCCTCTCTGCAAGAAGGCCCAGAGCGCGGAATCATGGCCTTCAAGGTCAACGATCCTATTCATCTCCCTCCCACGTTGGCAATCATGTGCTCTCACATCCTTCGCCTAATCGCCATTGATGCGAATGATCGCTTGATTGAAACACTTGGGCTCGATGGAGTACTTAAAATGGCTGCTCACCATGCAGTTCGATTAAATGAGGAGCTGGGAGGAAAAGCTCGAAAGCGGCCAGAAGCAATCCTCAACGCGTTCCTCACTCAATCGAGAGTACGTATGGACTCACGTGAAGAATCCATCGTAGAGATGAAACGCATAGGCGCCTGGGCTACTTACGTCAGCGAAATTAGCTCCGGGGCGTCGAACAGGTCGAGTGATCGTTACAAGTGATCCATCTCTGCGGATGCGCAAACGGAGCACATTTGCAATAACCAGATCGCGATCGAAAACTAAAGGCTCTTTTGCCTCGGCCCCTGGTCGGATTGGGTCTGCATGATCTCTAACTCTAGCGAGAGCCCATGCCCCGACGCCCATGGGCCCCGCCTCTTGTACAGTCCATGAGGCCACTCTTTTGCAAATTCCAGAGCCACCGCCATAGCGATCCTGGGATCCGAGTCGATCAGGTCTTTGGATGCCTCTCTCCGCCTCACATTCGGTAAGGTGAACCACATCGCCAGATCCCAACCATCCTTTTAGGAAATAAGCGGCTCGATGACTTGGTGCAAGCCAAAAGCTGGCTGGAATCCATTAAGGGCACTAACGTAATTCCAGCATTGCCTATGCCCAATCAGCAATAACTCAGCAGCTAGATCAAGATCGGTGCAGATAAGCACCGGCTAAATGCGCCAGTTAGGAATGACGCATATCTTGTCTTAGGAGTAAATAGGGAGCCAAGATGAATCTTTGTGAGTGTTTTAGGTGTATCACCTGCGGGACTGAAATCGACTGCCGGATAGGGATGTCAAATCGTGACGTCCAACCCTTCCAGTTCGCCTGCCCCAAATGTGAGGAAAGGATTTCATTTGTATTCGGGCAAGCTGACGCCGAACTGCAGGGGGCTGAGAAGGTCGAGGGTTTTGAGGCTCCATTCAAGGGTGAAAAGCCTTTCGTAGACCTCCACCTAGATTTTCCTGTCTATGTTGGGAAGTACAAGATGGGGATGACTACGTTTCTTCGTGTGACTCAAGAGCTCGGTATGGGAGCGTACTCACATCTTAATCAGCGACTGCATATGTTGAATTACCTCCATCCAGTTCAACGAGATCTGTTCAGCCTCATTACCCAGTACAAAAGAGGTGATCTTGATAGTTTTGAAAAAGTTTGTGCAAGGATTCCAGGAGTAACTTTAACATCCAGAAAGAAGCAAGATGTTTTGGCAGCACTGTATTCTGCGACTTCAATAATGTCCTCGCCATTTACAATACATGAGCATAACGCTGAGATCAGTGATGTGGCTCCTAAAATTTATTACTGGCTACTTGACAATCACCGCGACAAAACCATTGAGTTCATCGACAGTATTTTGAGCAATGGTTTCCTTAAGAATTTACACAACGACTGCCTGTCTTTATATCCAAAATTAGTTTCGATGGACCTCGCGTTTCGGCCCGCCCTCTTCTATGACTACGCAGATACAGAAGAGTTGGGTGATATTCCAGCCAGGATGTCGACTGCAGACTTTGAAACTTGCAATAATTTTTACAAAGACCTTGCTGAAGTATTCTCACGTCAAATAACACTTATTGCTGGTATCAACAATCTACTGAAACGTGGTGACTGCAACCAGTTCGAACCATCTTTAAAGCAAACCAAAAAGGGGACTAGGCCCGGGCTGGAAAGCCTTGACGCCTTTGCCAACGTCGACCTGGGCAATAAAATCGATTTTATAGACAAATCATTTTATGCAATAGACCTTGGTGCCATCGATAACAAACTTAGGAATGCGATCGCTCACTACAAGTATGACTACAAGGAATCAAGTCAACGCATCACGTATTATCCGAGCAAGGAAGGCATGAGCCGGGAGAAGTGCTATGAAATCCAATTCATGAGTTTCATTAGAAAGTCACTGCTACTATTCAGAGAGGTTCATAGTGTGAACCACATTATTAAGGCGACGCTTTTTCTATGTGTCTTGGTATTGAAAAAGGACATATAAAAGGCAGGAGGTTTATTTCGCATTACTGGCGAGAGTATAGCTCACTGTCGTAAGGGGTAGGTCGTGGTAGCCGTCTCGTGTTTCGCCCACGCCATATGACGCGAAACTGGCCCTGATCGAACCGATGATGGCTGGCCCACGAAACTCACGAATGCACCTCCAACCAAGCGTGGCTTGGTTGGCCCCTTTTCGATTTCCCTCAACAACTACCGGATTGCCCTAAGTCATGACTTATGCCGGCAAGTGTCGAACTGTCCCGATGATGGTGAGAGATTTCGCTCCTCGGGTCATCGCGACGTACAAATCCTTCGCATCAAGCGAGTCGGCATCAAGAATGACGGCGTGGTCATACTCAAGGCCTTTAACCAGCAACGTAGTACCAATCAGCTTGCGGTGGTTGATCGGTCGGCCCGAATGCCTCATCTCACGCTGATAAAGAATGCCTGCCTCAACGAGCGTCGTGGCTTGACCATCAATATGAATCTTGAGCACGTTCAAGAAACGATAGAGTAAGTCACGGCGATAGGCTGATGTTTCGGGGTTGCTCTTCAACGTTTCGAAGAAGGCCTTAAGATGGCTGCTGGACGGGTCAGTCAGATAGTCATTTGCAGCTTGAAGGACCAAAGGGTATTTAGTGGTGCTGCGCAGCTTGGTTACTTCGCCTCGCCTGGTTCCGGCCGTCAACGCACTGGGTACACCAGTGAGGCATTTCATCGCAAATTTCACTACAAGGAGAAACCCCGCCTGAACAGTCTTGACGGCAACAAGCTTTTTGATAAACGAATGCAGATCTTTACCTTCGATTTCCTCGATTGAGGAAAAACGTCCGGCCATGGTTTTCGCCAAGAGGTGAGTTTTATTCTTGGACTGGTTGTCCCCGCCGTGCAGAGCGATGACGCTCTCATTATTGTTCAGCATCCCACAAAGCGCCGTGTACTGTTTAGCGGCGAGGTACTCGGGCTGGGTATAGGTACGAATCACGCTCGGTGGTAGCTGGGCCAGCAAATCAATCTTTTGGCCTAGCTCGATCTTTCGCCTCACATTTTTGAGCCATTCGCCAAGTTCTGGACTCTTCGCCTTGACCCACCGCCAAGGGACCTCCAGCTGTCCCAAGCAATCAAATTTGGGGTAGACGCTGACTTCCCAATCAACGGGCTTGCCATCGTCAAAATCAAATATGGATTGGAGGGGGTCTCCCAACAGTCGGCTTGGAAGAAATTCTGCCAGGTTGCAGACGAGATCATGTTGTACGTCTGAGCAGTCCTGGTACTCGTCGACGTAGAGACCTATGTAGCTGGACGATACGGCCTCACGAATGAACCTCTTTCCGAGCAAATGGGAGCAGCACTCGTACAACTTATTCCACTGCTTGCTGGTCGGGTTTTCAATTTTCCAACCAGATGCTTTCGGGTACGCCAGACAGAGTCGAAGTGCCCAGCTAGCAATCGTATCGACCTGGAACTGGGAAGCACGAACGCCCAAGTCCGCCATTTTGGTTTTTATCGAATTCACGCCGGCAAAAGTGTGCGTCAGGATAAGCTGCCGGCCACCTGACGCTCGCACCGCCATTGCGATGAGATGAGTTTTTCCAAACCCCGCAGGCGCGATTACATAACCTTTGGAGGTACAGTCGTTGAGCTTGATTGCGAGGTCTTCAGACACGCTTCGCCCACTCCCAAAGCCTTCCCAACTCTAAGGCGAGATTTGTTTTGCCGAATCCGGGATCGTTGAAAGCGGTACTCACCGCCTTGAACCACAGGTCGCCTCTAGTAGTATCCTTGAACCATCCCGCGCTCTTTGCTGCAGCACCAATTGCAGTCCGCAGCTTGGGGCTATCCCGCCACTCGCTGATGTCAGGGTCCAAAACGTCCTGATACTGCGATCGCACTTGATCGTATACCGGGTAGAAGAGTTCGACTTGGGCGAGCGTCAAGCTGGCAACTACGGAAGCCCAGGGCAGATCCACAAAAGCCCGCTCCTCAAGCGAAAGTTTGTCGTTCCAGACGTATGTGGGAATTCCTATTGCAACAAGCCCAGCAGCATCAGCGGCTGAGAACTGCTTCTCGGCATCGCCATCAGCTAGTGCCGACACGTCATAGCCAAGCTTTTTAAAGGCAATAGCCATGCCCTTCACTTTGCTGGCTCCCTTAGCGTCTAGCAACGCCACACCGTGATATGACAATGGATCTTGCCCATTTTCGAGTTGGTGATCGTCTAAGCCCCTTATGAAACCTACCTCGGTAGCGCCTTCACATACGACAACCTTTTTGGCCAAGAAAGCTTCAGCGCTAGAGCGAATTTTACCCTGAACCTCATGCTCTTCGAGGCCCTTCTCGGCAGCGGAGACGATCGTCACGACCCCGCCCTTGCTGTGGACGATATGAAGGTCCTGCACCGTGAGCTCGCGAAGCACCATGGGCGAATGGGTAGTTAGGAAATACTGCCCGCGTTTGTCCTCCCTGATGTGCTTGATGAGACGCGTAATGCGATGGGGCTCGAGGCCGAACTCCAACTCATCGAACAAGGTGATATGGCCATCCTCCAGGCCCGCTTTCTGGATTCCACACTGAAGCATCCGGCGAGATCCCAGACCTAACTGGCGCAATGGGATTTCGCCGTCATGCAGGGAAAGACCGCCGACTTTCAGGTTGATGGACGCCAAGTCAAGATGGGCCTTATAGGCATCAAGTACAGGGACACCTAAGAGCTTCGCAATCTCTTGCGATTTGGTTGCTGCAGTGTCGAAGTTTGTCAGGGTGACAGCCCGGTCGACATCGAGCGAACTCCTGGCAGTCCTCGATGCATTGGCCAATAACTCGCTCAAGCTCTGCGCCGCAGTAAGCTTGGCAAGTGCAGTTCCGTTTGCCCAGGAAAGCTCTCGTTCGCTGAAAACGCCAATGAGGCCAACCCCGACCTTGTTTCTATCTGCCTGTTTAAAGGGCACCCCGTCAGGGTTGCGATCGCACACCACAGCCCATTTCGGCTCCAAGTCCTTCTCAACGGTTAGCCGGGCGGTCAATACGCTTTCCAGATGATCATCTGGCTCATCAAGCAGCTTTTGAGCTGCCGCATCCCAACCCCGGAGGTACAACCCATATTTATTAAGGGCGGAAAAGTCTGCGGCCAAATGCCCGATCGTAATCTCGATGATGATGGGGTCAGCGATTTTGCACTGGTAAAAATCTGAGTCGCTGAGGGCCAGATTCCACTGGGGATGAAATGTGTAACGGATGGCCTCCAAAATTGTGGACTTGGAGGAGTCACCTTTGCCTATGAGACAAAAAATGTCAGCGGTTGGCACATTCCAATCAAGCGTTTTCACTCCGCGGAAGTTCTTGATCACGATCTTTCTGATTTTCACCAGCCAGCATCCTTCTGAACGTCATCTATGAGTAACGGCGAAACGCAGTTGTAGCGCCTCACCTGGCTCCCAGGAATGCAGCGGGAGTGGCCATTCGCCGTTACTCATCATAGATACATCCTGCGAGTCGGGGGAACTGATCGTAATAATTCGTTTGGGATCGTGTTAGCTCGCATGCTTTACCGACACCAACTCTATGTATCTGAATTTCTTGCGAGCCGCTTTCGTTGCATCAAGCTCGGCTTGGAGCGTCCTCGCAATTCCTAAGCAGGTGAAGACCTCTGTTCCACGCGGGCTCGCTTTCTTTCTCGTTCGGCTTTCCTTGCAGCTCGGTCCCTGCTCAACTCAACCTCTTTCATGGGATGGTTGATGAAGTGCTGTTCGTAGGTACGGATCAGACCAGCATCGTGACTTGCCATAACCTGCTCGAAAACGTAATCCGCGTTCCTGGCGACGATTTCGTACTTATCGGTTTCAAGGTTTCTATTTGAGATCAGTAACAGCGCCTCGGGAGTGAAATTTCCGCTGCTCCAGATTTCAAACCGCTGCGGCAGGTATCCCCATTCGGAATGATGCTTAGCCACTTCGCGGAGTACGGGAATGCGCTTGTCGAGCCATTTGGCGACTTCTGCGTCATCTACATTGCCCAAGGGATGTACTCCCTTGCACTCGATGAACACCACGTCTTGATACCTCCTGACTACCAAGACGTCAATTTCAGCCTGCCGGCCAAGGCTGTCCTTAACCTTCCTGTTCACTTCAGGATCGCCGCCCGGGAACGTGGACTTGGCAATGTGAGCAACTGCAAACTCAAACAAACTTCCTCGCAAAGTAGACCCGGCGCCCTCTATCCGCGAAAGCACGTTGAAAACTTGATCCAGTGACTCAGGGCTGTCCAAGAGCTTGGCCGTGTTTTCGAGTAATGAGCACAGGCTCTTCAGAGCTCTGGCTACCTCCAGGCCGAAAAGGCTTTCGGTAGTGGCAGGAATGATGCCCTCTGCTTTTAAGAGCGAGAACGCTTCGGTGGAAAACTCTTCAGCTACAAAAACCTGGAGACAGCGGCTTACCTTTGAAAGGCTGCGCAGCGTCACGCATTTTTTGACGAATGCACTCAGTTCCTCCGCAGTTACCCGTCCATTCAAAGCAATGTCGCAGACAAAAAATCCGCCCTTAACGCCGGCAGCCTCAGAATACGAACGCATCGGAAACAGAAATGATGGACCCGCCATATCCCACTGAAACGTACCTACCTGCGGCATCTTCTCTAGCCCATCGTCTTCACGGGTTTTGACGGCCTCGTAGCTCACCAGCCCCAATTTTCGTGCCCAGTCCTTTACCGCGATCAGCGCCAGTCGCTCTGCAATGTTTCGAGCCTTGAGTTTGGCCAGCGTGATCCCGTCCTGGAGGGGCATTTCTTGATCGCATCTCACGACGCATGTATCCCCTCCCGGCAGTGCTACCTCCTTGACCAGACTCGCGCTGATCAACCGTTCAAGCAGGCTTTCGGCCGAGACGTGTTTCAACTGAGCTACCGGCGCTCCACAGGCAATAAGGAAATGAGACCGCAGCATGAAGTTAGAGCGCATTTTCAAGGCTTGGAGGGCTGAGTAGTAGGCGCTATTCGTCTGCTGAAGAGCATCAATCAGATTGGAAAAAAATTTCGGCGAGCCGTAATCGGATCGTAGATACACAAAGCGGGCACGGTGAGGAAAGATTAGGTGGCTCAGCTTTCTCATATCTTCACAGCCCCGCTCGACCCGCTTGCGAGCGGCCGTAGGAGCCAGGTTGTATTGAGATTCCAGGATCTTCGCGAGCTCACTGCTCAGCATCGGGCCGTTCTTAGCCAGAATTTTCGCTACCGCATCCTTCGCCATTTCGCCTCCGTAATGCCTATGTCACACAGCGCTATTTATATTACTTGTAAACAAGTGCCGTTCTGCTTGCTGTTTGTATTCTATGAAAAGCCCAATTTACAAGGTCTTCCTGGGACCGAGTCAGCGGAAAACCAAAAAAATGTCACAATAGTCGAATCTTTGGCGCCTGCAAGGCGTTGCTTTAGACGCCCGGAGCCAGGTGAAGGGCCGGACATGTGGCCCGATGATCAATGTCGCCTTTGTGCAGAAGGAGAATGGGTAGAGCCGCCCCCGGTGCACACGGTGCAATGGGAAACTCCGACCTGGAATTGTGTGGTTTGGAGAGGATCTGCCTGCTGGAGCCTGGAAAGCAGCTATGGCCGCCGTCAGGAATTGCGACGCCCTGATCTCCGTGGGGACTTCAGGAGTCGTCAGGCCCACAGTGGGGGCACACCTTCAAACGCTGCGGTTGAAGAGGAATATCAGCCTTGAGACGGTAGCGGAGAACGCGGCGATCAGCCGGCAGACTCTGCACCTGATGCTCAATCAAGGCAAAGGCACCTTGATCAATCTGATCGCCGTTTTGCGCGCCCTCGGCGAGTTGGAGCGCCTGAGTTCGTTGTTGGAGGAGGTGCGGCCCAGTCCGCTACAAATCATGCGCATGGAAGGCAAAAAGCGACAGCGCGCCTCCGGCTCTCGTGTTACTTCCAACGAAGCCAAGGCGGAGGTTGTCCATTCCAGCAAGCACAAAAACCGCGATTGGTGATGACAAAGCCTGCAGTCCATCTCCGACTTTCTTGTTGATTGCTTGCTGGGGCGTGCATCTTGCCAAAATCAACGTGGTTGATCTCGTAAACCTATTGCCGTCTGTCGATACCTGGCGGTGCATTCTTAACGCGTTGAGGTTGGGGTTGAGGACCTTTTCTCTTTGGTCGCTCGAAATTACAGCAGGGATAATACACCGGCCGCCAATCCCACATCCCCCAGACTTCTTTAGCAGGGAAAGGACAACTCCAACTCCCCACACCGAGTTTATAGTTCTCTTCAACGAAATGTGTTGACTTTTGATGGCCTGCAATATAAGTCGACCAAAGAGATTCGATCGGCCGAATTTCGTCCCCGAAAGCTTTCACATCCCGGACGAAGTGAGCAAAACTTTCATAGGTTTCGACTATAGCTTGAATAAGAAAATCCGTGGGTTCATCAGGTGGGAGCCTGTTTATAGATCTCGCTTGACAATTCCGAGCCGCCTTTCAATTTTATCTCTCAAATGCCTGTCGGAATCAAAACTCCAGACCTTTTGCTCGAAGACTTCGTCTTTATGGATTTTTTCACATGAAACAGCGAGAACCGCCTCCTCGGAAAGGTAATGGGTGAATGAAAGAAGGTCCGTAAAAATCTGAGCTTTCTTCAACTCAAAAGGATCTGTGTTCAACGTAACAGGGCTATCCTTTAGATGCCGTCCACCACAGGTCTTCCACATCACCGCCAGTTCATGACCTCCATGGGAAAACTGCTTGTCACAAGCCGGGCAACGTTTGACTAGCTCGACATTGTGCTCCGCACAGACTTTCAGTTTAAAACAGTGAGCACGCCGCCAGAAAGAATCCTGCGCGTTCAATATCCTCTGCAACACAAACCGTGCAAAAACCTGATGTCTTTCTATTTGAATCATAACAATTTGAATAGCTTAAATACTCATTCCCAGAGTAAGAGATATCTTGGATATTTTTAAAAATTGCCGTGAAAGGATAGTTAGTATGCCTATGCAGCATCTTGTTCAAGCCGTAACAGCCAAACCATCCCAATGCTTCGGAAATTTTCGAAACATCTGCCCGTGAGGGGCTGTTTGGAAACTTCCGAAACACTTCCGTGGAAGAATGTTTTCCTTTAATAAAAAGAGTTCTTTCCACAAAGGAACGCATAGTCTCCTCTGGCTGAATCGCTAGGATCATTTTGGGCTTTCAAACCTTGAGCTACGCCCAGAGCAGGGAGGAGCGGAGGAAAGCGTCGCTAGCTACCGAACCGGGAGGGCGTAGGCGCCAGCGACAGACTTTATTTAGTTCCGACAGACTTTATTTCGTAGTTTCAGGGCCTGGATCATGGTGCGAGGTTCACTCCACCGTCACAGACTTCGCCAAATTCCGCGGCTGGTCCACATCCGTGCCCTTGAGCACCGCCACGTAGTACGACAGCAGTTGCAGCGGGATGGTATAGAGGATCGGCGACAGGATGTCGTGGATGTGCGGCATGTGCACCACGTGGGTGCCTTCGCCGTTGGTCATACCTGCCTTCTCGTCGGCAAAGACAATCAGTTGGCCGCCGCGGGCGCGAACTTCCTGCAGGTTGGACTTGAGCTTTTCCAGCAGCTCGTTATTCGGTGCCACGGTGACCACCGGCATGTCGTTGTCCACCAGGGCCAGCGGGCCGTGCTTGAGCTCACCGGCTGGGTAGGCCTCGGCGTGGATGTAGGAAATCTCCTTGAGTTTCAAGGCGCCTTCCATCGCCACCGGGAATTGCGCACCACGGCCCAGGAACAGCGTGTGGTTCTTCTCGGCGAACAGCTCGGCGATTTTCTCCACCGTGCTGTCCATTGCCAAGGCTTCGCCCAGGCGGGCCGGCAAGCGCCGCAGCTCTTCGACCAATGTTGCCTCGACCCCCTTGCCCAGAGTGCCGCGTACCTGGCCCAGGGACAGGGTCAGCAACAGCAGGCCCACCAGTTGCGTGGTGAACGCCTTGGTCGAGGCCACACCGATTTCGCGACCGGCCTGGGTCAGCAGGGTCAGGTCGGATTCACGCACCAGCGAGCTGATACCGACGTTACAGATCGCCAGGCTGGCGAGGTAGCCCAGCTCCTTGGCATTGCGCAGGGCGGCCAGGGTGTCGGCAGTTTCACCCGATTGGGAAATGGTGACGAACAGCGTATCAGGCTGCACCACCACCTTGCGGTAGCGGAATTCACTGGCCACTTCGACCTGGCACGGGATACCGGCCAACTCTTCCAGCCAGTAACGGGCGACCATGCCAGCGTGATAGCTGGTGCCACAGGCCACGATTTGCACGTTGCGCACCTTGGCGAACAACTCGGGCGCCTGTGGCCCGAAGGCCTGTACCAACACCTGGCTCTGGCTCATGCGCCCTTCCAGGGTACGTTGCACTACGGCGGGTTGTTCGTGGATTTCCTTGAGCATGAAGTGGCGGAATTCGCCCTTGTCGGCGGCTTCGGCACCGTCGCGGTATTGCACGGTCTCACGCTCTACGGCTTTGCCGCTAATGTCCCAGATCTGCACGCTGTCGCGGCGGATCTCGGCGATGTCGCCTTCTTCCAGGTACATGAAGCGGTCAGTGACCTGACGCAGCGCCAACTGATCGGAGGCCAGGAAGTTTTCCCCCAGGCCCAGGCCAATAACCAATGGGCTACCACTGCGCGCCGCCACCAGACGATCCGGTTGTTTCGCACTGATGACCGCCAGACCATAAGCACCATGCAATTCCTTGACGGTCGCCTTGAGCGCCACGGTCAAGTCCACCAGTTCCTTGAGCTTGTGACTGAGCAAATGTGCGATGACTTCGGTGTCGGTGTCCGACGTAAACACGTAGCCCAAGGCCTTGAGCTGTTCACGCAGGGCTTCGTGGTTTTCGATGATGCCGTTGTGCACCACCGCCAGGTCGCCGGAGAAATGCGGGTGGGCATTGCGCTCACAGGGCGCGCCGTGGGTAGCCCAGCGGGTGTGGGCGACGCCCAGGCGACCGATCAGCGGTTCGGCGTCCAGCGCCTGTTCCAACTCACTGACCTTGCCCGGCCGACGCATGCGCTCGAGCTTCTCATCATTGGTAAACACCGCCACACCGGCGCTGTCGTAGCCGCGGTATTCCAGGCGCTTGAGGCCTTCGAGCAAGATTGCAGTGATGTTGCGTTCAGCAACGGCGCCGACAATTCCACACATGCTATTTCTCCTGGCTGACAGGCGCGCAGATCACATTGATGCCGCGGGCCTGAATCTGATCGCGGGCCGCCACGGGCAGGCGATCATCGGTAATGAGGGTATGGACGCTGCTCCACGGCAGTTCCAGGTTGGGGATTTTGCGGCCGATCTTGTCGGCCTCCACCATCACGATCACTTCACGGGCTACCTCTGCCATTACACGGCTCAGGCCCAGCAGTTCGTTGAAGGTGGTGGTGCCACGGACCAGATCGATACCGTCGGCACCGATAAACAATTGGTCGAAATCGTAGGAACGCAGGACTTGCTCGGCGACCTGGCCTTGGAACGACTCAGAATGAGGGTCCCAGGTGCCGCCGGTCATCAACAGCACAGGTTCATGCTCCAGCTCGTTCAAGGCACTGGCGACATGCAGCGAATTGGTCATCACTACCAGGCCGGGCTGCAGGCCGAGTTCGGGAATCATTGCCGCCGTCGTGCTGCCGCTGTCGATGATGATTCGCGCATGTTCACGGATCCGCTTCACAGCAGCCCGGGCGATGGCTTGTTTGTATTTGGAGACCGTCTGCCCGCTGTCAGCCACCAATTCCTGCGGCATGGGGACCGCGCCACCGTAACGACGCAGCAGCAGGCCATTGGATTCCAGGGCGGCGAGGTCCTTGCGAATCGTAACTTCCGAGGTTTCGAAGCGTTTGGCCAGTTCATCCACACTCACCTCGCCCTGCTCCTGAAGCAAGGCAAGAATGTTGTGGCGGCGTTGTGGCGTATTGCGCTTGGACATGGCGAGATAAGTTTCGATTCGAAAGATAACGTAACTAATCAAAACCTATCGCAGAGAAATCGTCAAGGCGAGAGAAGAAAAATTCAGAAATCATGAGATCAATGTGGGAGTGAACTTGCTCGCAAAAGCGTCGCGTCAGGCTAAAGCAGTGCCGCCTGACAGGACCCCTTCGCGAGCAAGCTCGCTCCCAGAAAAGACCTGTGGATAACTTAGCTTTTCTTGATTTTGACCGGGCGCTTCCAGCCATCGATATTGCGCTGACGCGCGCGTGCCACAGCCAATTGGGACTTATCCACATCCTGATTGATGGTCGAACCCGCAGCCGTGTTTGACCCATCACCGATAGTCACGGGGGCTACCAACGAGTTGTTGGAGCCGATGAACACGTCTTCCCCAATGGTCGTGCGGTACTTATTGGCACCATCGTAATTGCAGGTGATGGTCCCGGCGCCGATATTGGTACGAGCGCCGATTTCCGCGTCCCCCAGATAGGTCAAGTGACCGGCCTTGGCCCCTTCGCCCATGTGAGCGTTCTTCAGCTCGACAAAGTTACCCACATGGGCGCGGGCGTCCAGCACGGTGCCGGGACGCAGGCGGGCAAACGGGCCGGCGTCGCTACCCTCCCCCATGACCGCACCGTCGAGGTGACTGTTGGCCTTGATCACCACGCCTTTGCGCAGGGTGCTGTCCTTGATCACGCAGTTCGGGCCGATGACCACGTCGTCTTCGATGACGACTTTGCCTTCAAGGATAACGTTGATGTCGATGACCACGTCGCGACCCACGCTGACTTCACCGCGCACGTCGAAACGGGCCGGGTCGCGCAGGGTCACGCCTTGCGCCATCAGGCGGCGGGCGGCACGCAATTGATAGTGGCGCTCCAACTCGGCCAGTTGCCGGCGATCATTGGCGCCCTGCACTTCCATGGCGTCCAGCGGCTGCTCGGTGGCGACCACCAGGCCGTCGTTGACCGCCATGGCAATCACGTCGGTCAGGTAGTACTCGCCCTGGGCGTTGTTGTTCGATAGACGACTCATCCAGTCAGCCAGGCGCTCAGCCGGTACGGCAAGAATCCCGGTGTTGCCTTCGGTGATCGCGCGCTGAGTTTCATTGGCATCCTTCTGCTCGACGATGGCGGTCACTTGGCCGTCAACATTACGCACGATGCGGCCATAGCCAGTGGGGTCGTCCAGCTCGACGGTCAACAAGCCCAACTGTTGTGGAGCTGCGTGCCTGAGCAGGCGCTGCAAGGTATCGACTTCTATAAGTGGCACGTCGCCGTAGAGAATCAGTACCGTGTCGGCGGTAATGAATGGCACGGCCTGGGCCACGGCATGGCCGGTCCCCAGTTGTTTATCCTGCAATACGAAATTCAGATCATCAGCCGCCAGGCGCTGGCGCACCGCATCGGCGCCATGGCCGATCACCACGTGGATGCGCTGTGGATCAAGTTGCCGGGCGCTGTGGATAACATGGCCAAGCATGGAGTTGCCGGCTACCGGGTGCAGGACCTTGGGCAGCGCCGAACGCATGCGGGTGCCTTGACCGGCCGCGAGGATAACGATTTCGAGAGACATGACTGGCTACCAATCCTGGGTGGTCAGCGGCTGTGACCAGAAGATGAATGTCGGGAAAAGAAAAAGGGTAGCCGAGGCTACCCTTTTTAATCAATCGCACAGGAAGCAGACAGCTTAGCCGCCAAACTTCTTGCGGATCTGCTGGACGGTGCGCAGCTGGGCTGCGGCCTCGGCCAGACGTGCAGCAGCAGAACCGTAATCGAACTCCGCGCCTCGCTCGTGCAGGGCCTTCTCGGCAGCCTTGACGGCTTCCTGAGCGGAGGCTTCGTCCAGGTCGGCAGCACGTTGCACAGTGTCGGCAAGGACCTTGACCATGTTCGGCTGAACCTCGAGGAAACCACCGGAGATGTAGTACACCTCGGCTTCCCCGCCCTGCTTGATCAAGCGGATCGGACCTGGTTTCAGATTAGTGATCAGCGGTGCGTGACCCAGAGCGATACCAAGATCACCCAGCTCACCATGCGCAATCACCATCTCGACCAGACCGGAGAAGATTTCCCCTTCCGCACTGACGATATCGCAATGGACTGTCATAGCCATCTGATTGCCTCAACCTAAATTAGCGCCCGTTGCCGGGCGCCGGGATTACAGTTTCTTGGCTTTCTCGATCGCTTCTTCGATGCCGCCGACCATGTAGAACGCTTGTTCTGGCAGGTGGTCGTAGTCACCGTTGAGGATGCCTTTGAAGCCAGCAATGGTGTCTTTCAGGGAAACGTATTTACCCGAAGCACCGGTGAAGACTTCAGCCACGAAGAACGGCTGCGACAAGAAGCGCTGGATCTTACGAGCACGGGATACCAACTGCTTGTCGGCTTCCGACAGCTCGTCCATACCCAGGATCGCAATGATGTCCTTCAGCTCTTTGTAGCGCTGCAGCACGTACTGGACGCCGCGAGCGGTGTCGTAGTGCTCCTGGCCGATCACGTTCGGGTCCAGCTGGCGCGAAGTCGAGTCCAGTGGGTCAACCGCTGGGTAGATACCCAGGGAAGCGATGTCACGGGACAGAACGACGGTAGCGTCCAAGTGGGCGAAGGTGGTCGCTGGCGACGGGTCGGTCAAGTCATCCGCAGGTACGTATACCGCTTGGATCGAAGTGATCGAACCTTCCTTGGTCGAAGTGATACGTTCTTGCAGAACGCCCATCTCTTCAGCCAGGGTCGGCTGGTAACCTACTGCCGAAGGCATACGGCCCAGCAGTGCGGATACTTCGGTACCGGCCAGGGTGTAACGGTAGATGTTGTCGACGAACAGCAGAACGTCGTTACCTTCGTCACGGAACTTCTCGGCCATGGTCAGGCCAGTCAGGGCTACGCGCAGACGGTTTCCCGGCGGCTCGTTCATCTGACCGTAAACCAGTGCCACTTTGTCCAGAACGTTGGAATCCTTCATCTCGTGGTAGAAGTCGTTACCCTCACGAGTACGCTCACCCACACCGGCGAACACGGAATAACCGCTGTGCTCGATGGCGATGTTACGGATCAGTTCCATCATGTTTACGGTCTTGCCCACACCGGCACCACCGAACAGACCCACTTTACCGCCCTTGGCGAACGGGCAAACCAGGTCGATAACCTTGATGCCGGTTTCCAGCAGGTCGTTACCGCCTGCCTGTTCAGCGAAGGATGGCGCAGGACGGTGAATGCCCCAGCGCTCTTCGGTGTCGATCGGACCAGCTTCGTCGATCGGGTTGCCCAGTACGTCCATGATCCGGCCCAGGGTCGCTTTACCGACCGGTACGGAGATGGCAGCGCCAGAGTCGACAACGTCCAGACCGCGCTTCAAGCCCTCGGTGGAACCCATCGCAATGGTACGAACGATGCCGTCGCCCAGCTGCTGCTGAACTTCCAGGGTAGTTTCCGCGCCTTGTACTTTCAGCGCGTTGTAGATGCTCGGTACGCTGTCGCGTGGAAATTCCACGTCGATAACGGCGCCGATGATTTGAACGATACGTCCGCTACTCATAGCTGGATCCTCTGAATATTTGAACCGTTAAACCGCGGCAGCGCCGCCGACGATTTCCGAGATCTCTTGGGTGATCGCAGCCTGACGCGCCTTGTTGTAGATCAGCTGCAAATCGCTGATCAAATCACCGGCGTTGTCGGTAGCGTTCTTCATCGCGATCATCCGCGCTGCTTGTTCAGCTGCGTTGTTCTCGACCACCGCCTGGTACACCTGCGACTCCACGTAGCGGACCATCAAGCCGTCAAGCAGCTCCTTGGCATCCGGTTCGTAGAGATAGTCCCAGTGGTGCTTGAGTTCCTGTTCCGGGGTCGCCACCAGTGGGATCAATTGCTCCACGGTAGGCTGTTGCGTCATGGTGTTGATGAACTTGTTGGATACCACGGACAGGCGGTCAATCCGGCCTTCCAGGTAAGCATCCAGCATCACCTTGACGCTGCCGATCAGATCATTGATCGACGGCTCTTCACCCAGGTGGTTGATAGCGGCAACGACGTTACCGCCGAAGTTGCGGAAGAAAGCCGCACCCTTGCTACCAATCACGCACAGATCGATCTCGACGCCTTGTTCGCGGTTTACAGCCATGTCCTTGACCAGGGCCTTGAACAGGTTGGTGTTCAAGCCACCACACAGACCACGGTCACTGCTCACCACGACGTAACCGACGCGCTTGATAGCACGGTCGATCATGAACGGGTGGCGATATTCCGGGTTGGCGTTGGCCAGATGACCAATAACCTGGCGGATGCGCTCCGCATAAGGGCGGCTAGCAGCCATGCGCATTTGTGCCTTGCGCATTTTGCTGACCGCCACTTTTTCCATGGCGCTGGTAATTTTTTGCGTGCTTTTGATGCTCGCAATCTTACTGCGAATCTCTTTTGCGCCTGCCATGTAACACCTATCAGGTTAGCAAGCGGGAGCCTTGCGACTCCCGCTGCGGCTTACCAGGTTTGGGTGGCCTTGAACTTCTCGATACCGGCTTTCATGCCAGCGTCGATTTCGTCATTGAAGTCACCCTTCACGTTGATCTTGGCCAACAAGTCGGCGTGATCGCGGTTGAAGTAAGCAATCAGCGCTTGTTCAAAGCTGCCGACCTTGGCGATTTCAACGTCAGTCAGGAACCCACGCTCAGCGGCATACAGCGACAGCGCCATGTCAGCGATCGACATTGGTGCGTATTGCTTCTGCTTCATCAGCTCGGTAACGCGCTGACCATGCTCAAGTTGCTTACGGGTCGCTTCGTCCAGGTCAGAAGCGAACTGGGCGAATGCCGCCAGTTCACGGTACTGAGCCAGGGCGGTACGGATGCCACCGGACAGCTTCTTGATGATCTTGGTCTGAGCGGCACCACCCACACGGGATACCGAAACACCGGCGTTCACAGCAGGACGGATCCCGGAGTTGAACATGGCCGATTCCAGGAAGATCTGACCGTCGGTGATGGAAATCACGTTGGTCGGAACGAACGCGGAAACGTCGCCAGCCTGGGTTTCGATGATCGGCAGTGCGGTCAGGGAACCGGTTTTGCCGGTCACTGCGCCGTTGGTGAACTTCTCTACGTACTCTTCCGAAACGCGGGATGCGCGCTCCAGCAGACGGGAGTGGAGATAGAACACGTCGCCTGGGTAAGCTTCACGGCCTGGTGGACGGCGCAGCAGCAGGGAGATCTGGCGATAAGCCACTGCCTGCTTGGACAGATCGTCATAAACGATCAGCGCGTCTTCACCGCGGTCGCGGAAGTATTCGCCCATGGTGCAACCGGAGTACGGTGCCAGGAACTGCAGCGCAGGAGATTCCGAAGCACTGGCAGCCACGATGATCGTGTTGGCCAGGGCACCGTTTTCTTCCAGCTTGCGAACCACGTTGGCGATGGTCGATTGCTTCTGACCGATGGCTACGTAGACGCAGAAAATGCCGCTGTTCTTCTGGTTGATGATCGCGTCGATCGCCAGAGCGGTCTTACCGATCTGACGGTCACCGATGATCAGCTCACGCTGGCCACGGCCGACTGGGATCATGGCATCGACTGCCTTGTAGCCAGTCTGTACAGGCTGGTCTACCGACTTACGCCAGATCACGCCTGGAGCAACTTTCTCGACCGCGTCGGTCTCGGTGTTGTTCAGCGGACCTTTGCCGTCAACAGGGTTACCCAATGCGTCGACCACGCGACCCAGCAGTTCCTTACCAACCGGAACTTCGAGGATGCGGCCGGTGCACTTGGCGCTCATGCCTTCGGCCAGCGACTGGTAGGAGCCCAGTACAACGGCACCTACGGAGTCTTGCTCCAGGTTGAGGGCCATACCGTAGACGCCGCCCGGAAACTCGATCATCTCGCCGTACATGACGTCGGCCAGACCGTGAATCCGCACGATACCGTCAGATACGCTGACGACAGTGCCTTCGTTACGGGCTTGGGAGGTCACATCGAGCTTGTCGATGCGGCCCTTGATAATTTCACTTATTTCGGAAGGATTGAGTTGCTGCATTGCTCTGCTGCCCCTTCAAACTCAAGATTTCAATGCTTCGGCAAGTTTCGCGATTTTGCCGCGAATCGAGCCATCGATAACCAGGTCGCCGGCGCGGATTACAACGCCCCCTATCAGGGACTTGTCTTCCTCGACTTGCAGGCGCACTTCCCGGTTGAGTCGTGCACTGAGAACCTTGGCGAGTTTGTCTTGCTGTTCTTGGTTCAATGCAAAAGCACTGGTCACTTCCACGTCTACCGACTTCTCTTGCTCGGCCTTGTACAGGTCGAACAGGGCGGCGATCTCCGGCAGAAGCGGGAGACGGTCGTTTTCGGCAACGACGTGAATGAAATTCTGTGCCTTGACATCGAACTTGTCGCCGCACACGTCAATGAACGTGGCGGCCTTTTGTGCGCTCGTCAGTCGCGGGGCCTTGAGCACGCGCTGCATGGTGTCGTCTTGCGACACCGCTGCTGCCAGGCCGAGCATGGCTGACCAATTGGCCAGTTGCTGGTGGGCCTGAGCGTGCTCGAAGGCCGCCTTAGCGTAAGGTCGGGCCAACGTGGTCAGTTCTGCCATGATCGCCCTCGCTTAGATTTCAGCAGCCAGTTTGTTTACCAGCTCTGCGTGCGCGTTTTGATCGATTGTGGCACCCAGGATCTTCGAAGCACCGCCAACGGCCAGGGCACCCACTTGGGCACGCAGCGCGTCTTTGACACTGTTGAGTTCCTGTTCGATCTCGGCTTGAGCCTGAGCCTTCACACGGTCAGCTTCGACGCGAGCCTGTTCACGGGCTTCGTCGACAATCTGGGTACCGCGTTTCTTGGCTTGCTCGATGATTTCAGCTGCCTGAGCTTTCGCTTCGCGCAGTTGCTGACCCACTTTTTCATGGGCCAACTCCAGGTCGCGAGCTGCACGGCTGGCAGCGTCCAGACCATCAGCGATCTTCTTTTGACGTTCGTGCAATGCCGCAATGACCGGAGGCCATACGAACTTCATGCAGAACAGTACAAAAATCAGGAACGCAACGGACTGGCCAATCAGGGTCGCATTAATGTTCACGCCAACACCTCGCAGTTACGTTGTCCATCACACCAATCTACTCGAGACATCCGAGTAATTAGCCAGCGATTTGACCAACGAACGGGTTCGCAAAGGTGAAGAACAGAGCGATACCAACACCGATCATGGTCACGGCGTCGAGCAGACCAGCCACGATGAACATTTTAACTTGCAGCATTGGAACCATTTCTGGCTGACGCGCTGCGCCTTCCAGGAACTTGCCGCCCAACAGGCCGAAACCAATTGCGGTACCCAGTGCGCCCAGGCCGATCAACAGTGCAACAGCGATAGCGGTTAGACCAACTACAGTTTCCATCTTTCCTCCCGACTTTTACGTCGTATGGTTTAGGTTTTTTAGATTAAAGCGGTAAAACAAATCGTTTCATGCCCTGGTCGGGCCCCTTCCCGTTTGACCGGGAAGGAACATCAGACTAGTCGAGACTGGCCTTAATGGTTTTCTTCGTGCGCCATCGACAGGTAGACGATGGTCAGCATCATGAAGATGAACGCCTGCAGGGTGATGATCAGGATGTGGAACACAGCCCACGCCCACTGCAGAACTACACCCAGGCCGCTGAGCCACAGCAGGCCGCTGCCGAACATCACAGCGATCAGGATGAACACCAGCTCGCCGGCATACATGTTGCCGAACAGACGCAGTGCCAGAGAAATCGGTTTGGCGATCAGGGTCACGAATTCGAGCAGGAAGTTCACCGGGATCAGCAGGGCTTGAACCAGGATGTTCTTGCTGCCGAACGGGTGCAGGGTCAGTTCGCCGATGAAGCCGCCGATGCCCTTGACCTTGATGCTATAGAAAATGATCAGCGCGAAGACCGAGAACGCCATGCCCAGGGTCGCGTTCGGGTCGGTGGTCGACACGGCGCGGAATGGAATGTGGTGGTCACCGGAGATCAGGATGGCCAGCTGAGGAATCCAGTCGACCGGTACCAGGTCGACGGCGTTCATCAGGAACACCCAGACGAAGATGGTCAGTGCCAGCGGTGCGATCACCGGGCTACGGCCGTGGAAGCTGTCTTTCACGCTGCCATCGACGAATTCGACCAGTACTTCAACGAAGTTCTGCAGTGCACCTGGCTGACCGGAAGTCGCCTTCTTCGCCGCCATGCGGAAAAGAAGGACGAAGATCAGACCCAATGCGACCGACCAGCCGAGGGTATCGACGTGGAAAGCCCAGAAGCCCATTTCCTTGGCTTCTGCTGCGGAGTGGGCAAAGCCCCAGCCGCCGTTAGGTAGCTGACCGAAGGTCAGGTTCTGCAAGTGGTGCTGGATATAGCCCGAAGCGGTTGTCTCTGCCATGGTTGCCTCAAACGCCCTAAGGTCTCGAAAGTCTTGTTCTCATTAGCAGGGGAGCGAACCAGCTAACCAGTTGGGTCAGCAAGAAGACACCAAATACAGCCAGTGGTGCCAATGGCTTCACACCTGCGAACGTCAATGCAAACAGCACTGCCGTCAAAATCAGTTTCCCCGCCTCGCCGGCATAAAAAGACCGGACAATGGCTTGGGCTGCTCGGGCGCCGGAAAACCGAAAGGCCCTGTGAGCGAAATAAATATTGGGGAGCAAGGCTATCAGGCCTCCGCAAAGCCCTGAGTATCCGGCGACGACTCCTTTCCATTGCCAGAGCGCCAATGCGGCGATCAGTACAACGACGAACTGAGTCATCAAAACCGGGAAAACTGCCAGACGATGGAACGGCAAGCGGTTTGGCGTGCGGGTTTCCATCGCTTCTGCTCTCCAAGAGTCGGCCGCCATAATTCAATAACTTGGCATAATTTGTGCCGACAAAATGCGCGCAGAGTATAGGGGCGGTTCTGCCCCTATTCAACTGCCAGGTAGTGATTTCCGACTGCGCGCTACAAGAGCAATTGTTTCAGCGAATGTGCGCAAGGACACCCTGCAGCTCATCGAGGGAGTTATAACCGATCACCAATTGCCCTTTGCCCTTCTTACCGTGGCGGATCTGCACCGCAGAGCCCAGGCGCTCGGCCAGGCGCTGTTCCAGGCGAGCGATATCAGGATCGATTTTGGGGGCTTCGACGGGGGCCGGTTTGCCGCTGAGCCACTGACGAACCAGTGCCTCGGTTTGGCGCACAGTCAGGCCTCGTGCGACAACATGTCGCGCCCCTTCAACTTGTTGATTTTCCGGCAAACCGAGCAACGCCCGGGCATGACCCATTTCCAGATCGCCATGGGACAGCATGGTCTTGATGACTTCCGGCAACGCAATCAGGCGCAACAGGTTGGCCACCGTCACGCGGGACTTGCCCACCGCCTCGGCGACCTGTTGCTGAGTCAGCTGGAACTCCTGCTGCAAACGCTGCAGGGCTACGGCCTCTTCAATCGGGTTGAGGTCTTCACGCTGGATGTTCTCGATCAGCGCCATGGCGATGGCGGTTTCATCCGGCACATCGCGAACCATCGCCGGAATGGTTTCCTGGCCAGCCTGCTGGCTTGCGCGCCAGCGGCGTTCGCCGGCGATGATCTCGAAACGCCCGTTGGCAATCGGACGCACCACGATCGGCTGCATGACGCCCTGGCTCTTGATCGACTGGGCCAGCTCTTCCAGGGCCTGGGGGTCCATGTCCCGGCGCGGTTGATATTTGCCGCGCTGGATCAGGTCCAGCGGCAGGTGCTGCAACTCGCGCTGGTCGACCTGTACGGCCTGCTCTTCCAGCGAGCTGACAGTGGGACCACTGAGCAGTGCATCCAGTCCACGTCCGAGACCTCGTTTCTTGACGGCCATGGGGTTTCCTTAAGTTGGCTGGGCTGCAGCGGTGCGTGGGTTACGGCGTTGACGGCGAACCATCTCGCCCGCCAGGGCCAGGTAAGCCAGCGCACCACGGGATTGTTTGTCATAGGCCAGGGCCGGCATGCCGTAGCTTGGCGCTTCGGCCAGGCGGATGTTACGCGGAATGACCGTGTCGTAGAGCTGCTCGCCGAAGTGTTCCTTGAGCTGGGCCGATACGTCGTTCATCAGGCTCAGGCGCGGGTCGTACATGGTCCGCAGCAGGCCTTCGACTTTCAGTTCCGGGTTCAGCAACTCGGCAATGCGCTTGATGTTATCCACAAGGTCGCTCAACCCTTCCAGGGCGAAGTACTCGCACTGCATGGGGATAATGACCCCATCGGCGGCCACCAGCGCGTTGAGGGTCAGCATCGACAGCGACGGCGGGCAGTCGATCAGGATGTAATCGTAGTTTTCCCGGATCGGCGCCAACGCGCTGCGCAGACGGCTTTCCTTCATCTGCATTTCCAGCAGCACCACTTCGGCCGCCGTCAAATCACGGTTGGCCGGCAGCAGTTGATAACCGCCGTGCTCGGAGAAATGCATGGCCTGACCCAGATCGCATTCACCGATCAGTACGTCGTAAATGGAGTTTTCCAGGCCATGTTTATCCACACCGCTACCCATGGTGGCGTTGCCCTGTGGATCGAGATCGATCAACAGCACCCGACGCTTGGTCGCGACCAGGGATGCTGCGAGGTTGATACAGGTGGTGGTCTTGCCCACACCACCCTTCTGGTTCGCTATCGCGAATACCTTAGCCATTCTTGCTTGTGTTCCCAATCATGCCGTGCGGCGCAGTATCAGCAGATGGCGTTGGCCTTGGCAACCGGGTACGGCCAGGGCGTGTTCGCTATCGAGGTGGAAGTCTGCCGGCAATGCTACCAGCTCATCGGCCGGATGAACGCCCTTCATTGCCAGCCAGCGCGTATTGGCATCGCCCAGGTGGCGAGTCCAGTTACTGAAGTTCTCCATGCTGCTGAATGCCCGGGAGATGATCCCGTTGAACGGCTCTGCAGGCTGGAACGCTTCGACGCGGCTGTGGATAACTTGCAGGTTATCCAGTTTGAGTTCGAGTTTGACCTGGGTCAGGAAGCGGGTTTTCTTGCCGTTGCTGTCCAGGCAGGTCACTTGCGACTCAGGAAACAGGATCGCCAGCGGGATTCCCGGCATGCCGCCGCCACTGCCCACATCGAGCCAACGACCGTTTTCGATGAAGGACATGACGCTCAGGCTGTCGAGCAGATGGCGGGAGACCATTTCATCCGGATCGCGCACTGCGGTCAGGTTGTAGGCCTTGTTCCATTTGATCAACAACGCCAGGTAGCCCAGCAATTGCGCGTGCTGGGCCTCGCTCAGGCTGACGCCGAGCTGACGGGCACCTGTGGATAACTCTTCGGCGTGTTGCAAGGTGACCATCGAACTCAAGCGCTTTGCTCCAACTGACGGCCCGCGCCGCGTTTTTTCAAATGAATCATCAACAGCGAAATGGCCGCCGGGGTCACACCTGGGATGCGTGAAGCCTGGCCCAGCGTCTCTGGACGGGTTGCGCCGAGCTTGCTCTGGATTTCTTTCGACAACCCGGAAATGCCCGTGTAATCGATATCCACAGGCAGCTTCGTGTCCTCGCTGGCGCGCAGGCGGGCGATTTCGTCCTGCTGGCGGTCGATGTAACCGGCGTATTTGGTCTTGATCTCGACCTGTTCGGCCACCTGCGGATCTTCCGCTCCCTGACCGGTCACTTCCACCAGCCCGGCGTAATCGATTTCCGGGCGACTCAACAGGTTGAGCAAGTTGTATTCATGGGTCAGCGGTGTGCCGAATTTCTCCGCGATAGCATCGCCTTGCTCGGTACCGGGACGAACCCAGGTGCTTTTCAGGCGTTGCTCTTCGAGCTCGATACTTTCGCGTTTGGTGCAGAACGCGGCCCAACGCACGTCATCCACCAACCCTAGCTCACGACCTTTTTCGGTCAGGCGCAGGTCGGCGTTGTCTTCTCGCAGGATCAGCCGATATTCGGCGCGGGAGGTGAACATCCGATACGGTTCCTGAGTGCCCAGGGTTATCAGGTCGTCCACGAGCACACCGATGTACGCCTCATCGCGACGCGGGCACCAGCTGTCTTTGCCCTGGGCACGCAACGCAGCGTTGGCCCCGGCCAACAACCCTTGGGCGCCGGCCTCTTCGTAACCGGTGGTGCCGTTGATTTGCCCGGCGAAGAACAGGCCGCCAATGACCTTTGTTTCCAGGCTGTACTTCAGGTCACGCGGGTCGAAGTAATCGTATTCGATGGCGTAACCCGGGCGAACAATGTGAGCGTTTTCCATGCCGCGAATCGATTGGACGATCTGCAGTTGCACATCGAACGGCAAGGACGTGGAGATTCCGTTCGGGTACAGCTCATGAGTCGTCAGGCCTTCCGGCTCGATGAAGACCTGGTGGCTTTGCTTGTCGGCAAACCGATGGATCTTGTCTTCGATCGATGGGCAATAACGCGGGCCGATGCCTTCGATCACACCGGAGTACATCGGCGAGCGATCCAGGTTGGCAGCGATGATTTCATGGGTGCGTGCGTTGGTATGGGTGATCCAGCAGCTCACCTGCTTGGGGTGCTGGGCTTTCGATCCCATGAACGACATCACCGGAATCGGCGTATCGCCCGGTTGTTCGGTCATCACCGAGAAATCCACAGACCGGCCATCGATACGCGGTGGGGTGCCGGTTTTCAGCCGGCCAACGCGCAAGGGCAATTCACGCAGGCGCTGGGCCAGGGCGATCGATGGCGGATCGCCGGCACGGCCGCCGGAATAGTTCTGCATCCCAATGTGGATAAGTCCGCCGAGGAAGGTCCCAGTTGTCAGCACCACGGAATCGGCGAAGAAACGCAGGCCCATTTGCGTAACGACACCGCGTACCTGGTCCTGCTCGACGATCAGATCATCGGCCGCCTGTTGAAATATCCACAGGTTCGGCTGGTTTTCCAGGATTTCGCGCACGGCGGCCTTGTACAGGACACGGTCGGCCTGGGCACGTGTAGCCCGTACCGCCGGGCCTTTGCGGCTGTTCAATACACGAAACTGGATACCACCTTTATCGGTAGCCATGGCCATCGCACCGCCGAGGGCGTCGATTTCCTTGACCAGATGGCTTTTTCCGATCCCACCAATGGCGGGGTTGCAGCTCATGGCACCGAGGGTTTCCACGTTATGCGTCAGCAACAGGGTCTTTGCTCCCATGCGTGCTGATGCAAGTGCTGCCTCGGTACCGGCATGACCGCCGCCGATGACGATCACTTCAAAACGGGAAGGGAAATCCACCACGCACCTCGTGCCTGCTTAATTCAGGTAATTCGGAAATTAGGTCTTGAGCCTGGCCAGAGCGTTTTTCGAGCCAGGTCAGCAAGTATAGGGACTTCCCCTTTCCTAAAGAACCCTTTGCACAAAATTTAACCAGCTGTGGAAAACTCACGGTTAAAGAAATTAAAAAGAAAGAAATTTATAAAACCTTTGTTTTTATGTTTATTCTTACTGAGCCACCTATCTGTGGATAAACCTATACAGACCTTTATTTTCAATATGTACAGAGATTCAAAACCCTGTGGTCAGGTGGCCATGAGAGGGTTGGATAACCGGTGTAAGCCTGTGGATGAATGGGCCTGTTATCCACAGAGGCGGTTATCTTCTGGTTTGAAGGGGGGTTATCAACCGACCTCAGTGCCAGTTATTCACAGGGCTTAATCCACAGAAATCCGCTGCCTGCCGGGCAGGCACAGCTCCACAGACAAGCCGCCATGAGTGGCAATCGTTCTAAATAGGAAGGAAACCGGGTCTGCTTCAGCTCGATAGCCGTTCGGGAGCAGCCCGGTTTTTAGGGAAGGGGTCTATTTGCCGATGCAGAAGCTGGAAAAAATCCGCCCCAGCAGGTCATCGGAGCTGAAGGCGCCGGTGATTTCTCCCAGGGCATGTTGAGCCTGGCGCAAATCTTCGGCCAGCAGCTCGCCGGCCCCCGCCAGGGTCAGTTGTGCGCGACCGTGCTCCAGCGCCGCACTGGCGTGGCGCAACGCTTCAAGGTGCCGCCGGCGGGCACTGAAGCTGCTTTCTGCCGTTTGCTCATAGCCCATGCAGGCCTTGAGGTGTTCGCGCAGCAATTCCAAGCCTTCTCCTGCGGACTTCGCACTCAGGCTGATGGTCACGTGGCCATCGTCGCTGACTTCAAGAACAATCGCTTCCCCGCTCAAATCGGCCTTGTTGCGGATCAAGGTGACTTTGGCCGGATCCGGGCGGACTTCGAGGAATTCCGGCCACAAGGCAAATGGATCGTCCGCTTCCGGGGCAGTGGCATCCACCACCAGCAACACGCGGTCAGCCTCGCCAATGGCCTTTAAAGCTCGTTCAACCCCGATTTTTTCCACCTGGTCGTCGGTATCTCGCAGACCTGCGGTATCCACCACATGCAGTGGCATGCCATCGATGTGGATATGTTCGCGCAAGATATCCCGCGTGGTGCCGGCAATCTCCGTGACAATTGCAGCCTCACGGCCGGCCAAGGCGTTCAAGAGGCTGGATTTTCCAGCGTTGGGTCGTCCGGCGATTACCACGGTCATACCGTCGCGCAACAGGGCTCCCTGCCCCGCCTCACGCAGTACTGTGGATAACTCATCGCGCACTTTGTCGAGCATGCTCAGCACGTGGCCGTCGGCGAGAAAGTCGATTTCCTCTTCGGGGAAGTCGATCGCCGCCTCGACGTAGATCCGCAGACTAATCAATTGCTCGGTAAGGTTATGCACACGCTGGGAAAACGCACCCTGCAAGGAACGCAGCGCATTGCGTGCGGCCTGTGCAGAACTGGCTTCGATCAAATCGGCAATGGCTTCAGCCTGGGCGAGGTCGAGCTTGTCATTGAGGAACGCCTGTTCACTGAATTCACCTGGCCTGGCCAGGCGGCAGCCCAGCTCCAGGCAGCGCTTGAGCAACATGTCCAGCACGATCGGGCCGCCATGTCCCTGCAGCTCCAGCACGTCCTCACCGGTAAACGAGTTGGGCCCCGGGAAATACAAGGCCAGGCCTTCATCCAGCACCTGCTGGTCTTCACTGAAGAACGGCCCGTAGTGAGCAAATCGCGGCTTGAGTTCACGACCGCTGATAGCCTTGGCTGCGACGCTGGCCAAGGGCCCGGAAATACGGACGATGCCGACGCCGCCACGCCCTTGGGCAGTGGCAACGGCGGCGATGGTTTCACGAGGTGCGCTCATAAACCGGTATCCAGACAAAAGTGGCAGATAGCAAAACGCCCCACTAGGGGGCGTTTTGTGTGGTTATCCACAGAGCAAGTTACGCCTCGGCTTTTTTCGTAGCCGCTTCGATCTTACGCGTGATGTACCACTGCTGGGTAATGGACAACACGTTGTTCACAACCCAGTACAGCACCAGGCCAGCCGGGAACCACAGGAAGAAGAAGGTGAAGATAATCGGCATCATCTTCATGACCTTCGCCTGCATCGGATCCGGAGGCGTTGGGTTCAGCTGCTGCTGGATGAACATGGTCGCGCCCATGATGATCGGCAGGATGAAGAACGGATCCTTGATCGACAGGTCGGTAATCCACAGCATGAACGGTGCCTGGCGCATCTCTACGCTTTCCAGCAACACCCAGTACAGCGACAGGAACACTGGCATCTGTACGAGAATCGGCAAGCATCCACCCAGCGGGTTGATCTTCTCTTTCTTGTACAGCTCCATCATGGCCTGGGACATTTTCTGCCGGTCATCGCCATGTTGCTCTTTCAGCGCAGCCAGTTTCGGTGCCACGGCGCGCATGCGAGCCATGGATTTGTAGCTGGCGGCCGACAATGGGAAGAAAAGCCCCTTGATCAGCATGGTCAGGAAGATGATCGACCAGCCCCAGTTACCGACGATGCTGTGGATATGTTGCAGCAGCCAGAAGATCGGCTGGGCAATGAACCACAGGAAACCGTAGTCCACGGTCAATTCCAGACCTGGGGACAACTCTTTCAGCACGGCTTGGCTTTTAGGACCGGCATACAGGATGGCGCTGGTTTCGGCTTTTGCACCTGGCGCAGCGGTCAGTGCCGGGCCGGTGTAACCGATGATGTAGTTGCCTTTGCTGTCTTTGCGCGTCTGGACGATATTGCTTTCGCCTTTCTGCGGGATCCAGGCGGTTACAAAATAGTGCTGCAACCAGGCAACCCAGCCACCTTGAACGGTTTCCTTGAGCTGTGCCTTGTCCATGTCCTTCATGGACACTTTCTTGTACGGCTCCGAACTTGTCCACAGGGCGGCGCCCAGGTAGGTCGCGGTGCCGGTGGCGGTGCTCGAAGACGGATCGGAGCTGGCATCACGCTTCAACTGCGCGAACATCGCACCGGACCAGGGCTGTGCGCTCTGGTTATCGATCAGGTAGGAAACGGTCACGTCATACAAGCCACGTTTCAACGCGAAACGCTTGATGTAATTGACGCCATCCTTGCTGAACTTCAGGTCCACGACCAATTGGTCCTGTCCATCAGCCAGTTGATAACTCTTCTTCTCTGCGGAGTAAACCGGGCGACCGCTCGGGCTTGCATCCGGGCCGTTGGTGCCAATCAGGCCACTTTGGGCCAGATAGGTCCGCTCGTTGCCATTGTCGAACAACTGGAACGGAATTTCCGGATGGTCCTGGCGACGCGGATACAACGGCAGCTTCAGCTGGGCGACGTCACCACCTTGTGGATCGATTGCCAGCTCGAGCACATCGGTCTTGATCTGGATCAGATCCTTGCTGGCAGCCACGGGGGCTTCGGCTGGGGCACTGGTATCGTTTGCCGCGCGCGGAATATCGTCATTGCTGGCAGCGCTGGTACCGCTAGGGGTATCAGGCAGGCTCGGTGCGGTATTGCTGGCTGCAACATTCTGAGTCGGCAGGGCAGCCTGGCCATAGTCCTGGTTCCATTTAAGAACCATGACGTAGGACACGATTGCCAGGGCGACGATCAGGATCGTGCGTTTGATATCCATGATTACTCGGCCATCGAAGAAGAACGGGAGGTAGGGATAGGCGGAACCGGGTCATAACCGCCGGGATTCCACGGATGACAGCGACCTAAACGACGAAAGGTCAGCCAGCCACCGCGCAGAAGGCCATGATTTTCTATGGCTTCATACGCGTAGCAGGAACAACTGGGGTAGAAACGACAGTGACTGGCCATCAGGGGACTAATGGCATAGCGATAAAACTGGATCGGAACGAGTGCCAGTTTACGCATCGGGACTGTCTACCCCTACAGTTTCGGTGTTGACTGCTGGTACTGGCTTATTGCGTGCCAGACGCTTCCAGAGCTTGCCGAAATGCTGAATCAATTCGGGGTTTTCTACATCACCCAAACCTTTGCGCGCGACGATAACGATGTCCCAGCCGACCAGTGAATCCTGGTTCAGGCGAAACGATTCGCGCATCAGACGTTTGAGGCGATTGCGCTGAACGGAGAGCTTTACGCTCTTTTTCCCGATAACCAGCCCTAGTCGGGGGTGATCGAGATCGTTACTGCGCGCAAGGAGCAGGAGATTTTTCCCCGGAACCTTGCCGGTAGGGGAGTCAAAGACTGCCTTGAAATGCCGGGGTGTAAGCAGACGCTTTTCCCGACTGAAGTCCTGACTCACCTCCAGTGCCGGATTATCAAACTGCCAGACGCGCACGACCTTTGGCGCGACGACGCGACAGGACGGCACGACCGTTCTTGGTAGCCATGCGAGCACGGAAACCGTGGGTACGAGCGCGTTTGATAGTGCTTGGTTGGAAAGTACGTTTCATGTCGTGTTACCTGGTTCGTCCACAACGGGCCGGAATGGCCCCCGTTTTAAGAGACCGGGGATTCTAGAGAAAGCAAGCCTCTAGGTCAATTTCCAACCAGCGTTTCCTTTAAATAGATATCCAGCCTCTGCGGCGGATTCGTCACACAGCGTTAGATATAGAAATAAAGAAGGGAATTATTTAAAGCTTTTCTGTAAAGCTTATAAAAGCAAGGCAGGCAGCTCTCTGTGGATAACCATGCTCAGCCCTTGTAATCCGCCATGTACAAAGAATGACAACTACAGGGGAAAACGGTGGCAAGCCTGTGCTGCGCTGTCGGATAAGCTGTGTGTGGAATGGCTAGTTATCCACAGGCAGGTTATCCACCGACTTTCACCCCCACTTGTGCAATGCCCTCAGGGGCGGTTATCCACAGAGCTTATCCACCGACCGCCTGTCGCCTTTCTGTTCGTTAAGGCATTGATAAATCATGCGCGATGAGCAACCTGCATGTGGATAAGTGGGCGTCTGCTCGCTACAATGGCCGCTTGTTTTTGCCTCACCGGCTTTCAACTTAGGGGATATCCGTGTCAGTGGAACTTTGGCAGCAGTGC